>JAHRBI010000006.1:0-300000 GCA_019084025.1 Burkholderiaceae bacterium DAT-1 | reverse complement strand
GGCACTGATGGAGGCGGTACCCGCAACGCAGACTGCTGCAAAGGAAGCTGTTGTCGCGTAAGTTCCAATTGTGCTCGTGTTGTCCGGCTGCCCTGTGACGGGGTAGACTGATTCAATCGACCTACTACGCCCGGTGCAACGCATCGGGCGTTTGTACATATGGCACGGCAACAGTCATTTGTTGAGTAGCGTGCATCAGTATGGAATCATGAAATGAGGCAACTTTTCGTCGTCGCATGCATCGTAGCTGCGTCTATTTATTGCCCGGCTGCGGAATGGCAATTACCGGGAAAAGTCAGCCCGCTTGATCGCAAAGTATTACAGGATGCCCTTAAAGAAATGCAGGGTGTCACGCCTCTGGATGACGGGACACTCAAGCTGATTGCACCGACTGGGCACAATGCGCATTGGCGTGTCGAAATTTCAACGGCGGTTCATCGCGATGGTTCTGTGTGCAGACTGGATGATTACCGCCTGGATGCAGGCAAACTGCTTCGGCGCAGTGCAGATGCGATTGAGTTGGCAGGCAGTGATGCGTGGCTTAGTCAGGGGGCGCAGTGTCAGATGGCTGGCGTGCAATCTGCACGGTTTGGATCGAGCATGGATGCCGAGATGATGGCGATTGTGCTGCGCGAGCGCAATCAACTGGAGAAACTGGCCTCCAGAGTGGTAAATGCAAGCAGCAGCTGCGCGCCCAAATATTATGGCTGCAATATGAAACTGGTGGCTGCAACCCAGGATATCAAGGCGGGTCGACGCTATGTTCGACTAGAGTTGCTCCCCAAGCCGGTGCAGGGTACTGGATGTCGCGATCAAGGGCTCGCCATCGCCGAAATGGAATACAAGCGAAAGGAATTCTGGCCAGCTTATGCATCGTGCCCATCACTATAGCGGATGTGCGCGTGCGATAAAAATGCTAAAAATGATAGTAATAATGAATTTGCTGATTTGATGATGCCGGATTAATCTTTGTCTCACGAAGGAAGTGAATGCGCGATGCTCGCTGAAGCGGAAAGACAAGGAGACAACATCATGAAGCCACTGATCCTGGTTGTTGAAGACCAAACGGACATCCGCAAGCTCATCCGTATGACACTGCAATTCGGCCCATATGAAGTGCAGGAGGCCGATCATGGGTTACTGGGGTTCAATATGGCTCAGGCCATCCGACCCCGGCTCATGCTGCTTGATGTCATGATGCCGGGCGAGCTGGATGGCCTGCAGGTGTGCGCCAAAATCAAGCAAGATCCCGAGCTGAAGGACATTATCGTGATTCTGCTGACTGCCCGCGGTCAGCAAGCCGATTTCGAAGCTGGGCGTGCTGCCGGTGCCAACGCTTACCTCACCAAGCCATTTAGTCCCTTGGAGCTGATTGAAACAATCAAGCAGCATCTGGGCGACGCAGCTGCCAACGACTCACTTGCTGCTTGATACCCAATCCGTTCGAACGGTACGCGGACTTTCGGAGGATATCATGGGCGAGATTTCCAATATGGCAGCCATCACACCTCAACAAAACAGTCAGCCTGATGACGTAGCGATGGCCTACGGCCAGCTATTCCGGGTGATAGAAGACATGCGGGTGCTGATCGGTGAGCGGGATGCTGCGCTTCAGCAAACCCGCCGTGCTCAGCAGGAATTGATGACTCGTCTCGCTGCGGCGTCGGTGTGGAATGATGGTGAGGCCGGTCCGCATATTGTCCGGATTGGTTTGTGGTCGGCAATGCTGGCCACCTGGCTGGGACTGCCAGACGATGAGTGCGAGCGTATCTTTCGCGCCGCGCCCATGCACGACATTGGCAAGGTTGGTTTGCGGGATGCGTTTTCCCGTTCCACATCCGCATTGGGTGATGACGAATCAAAACGCCAACGCCAGCATGTCAATTTAGGTGCAAAGCTGCTGGGTGGATCAGATATTCCCGAATTGCAATTGGCTGCCGATATTGCGCAATCGCATCATGAACGCTTCGACGGCGGCGGGTATCCGCTTGGCTTGATCGGAGAGGCAATTCCCATAGCCGCACGTATTGTTGCTTTAGTTGATTGCTTTGGCTGTTTGACGATGTCACGTCCTTATCAGCCAACTATGTCGGATGCAGATGCTGCCAACATCATCAGCATGAATCGCGGCGGCCAATTCGACCCCGTGATTGTGGATTGCTTTCTTGCTCATCTATCTCAAATGAGTGCTGCCCGGGAAGCTATAGAGGTGATGCCTGCCTCCCTGAGCGCACTGACCATGCCTGAAGGTTTCTGGCGGCGATTTGTCTAACCGGGTGAGCCTTCGGCGCTCATCTGCTTAGAGAGGAGGTGCATTATGTACGGACTCGTTAATCGTGCAATCGAGCAGATGGTGGTAGCCAAGCTGGGTGTAGCTGGCTGGCAAAAGATCTGCCTGAAAACCGGTATTGATGCAGAAGGATTTCTGGCGCTCAAATCTTATCCGGACGAGATAACTTACAATCTTGTCGGTGCAGTCTGCGAGGAAACAGGCTTGTCTGCGGCACAGGTGCTGGAGGCGTTCGGCGAGTACTGGATCATGTACACCGCTGACGAAGGGTATGGTGCACTACTTGGCGCCGCAGGTTCGGATATGCGCACCTTTCTGCATCATCTGGATGAAGTGCATGCCAGGGTGGAAACAGTGTTCCCGAACATGACATTACCCTGGTTCCGCATTGAGGACACGTCGCCCGATGCGTTCTTGGTGTACTACGGATCGAAGCGAGAGGGGCTGGCGCCGATGGTCGTCGGCTTACTTAAAGGGCTGGGGAAGCGCTTCGGGCAGGTAGCGGAGATCAAGCACCTTGAGGGGCGCACTGCAGAAACACAGACTGATCTGTTTAGCGTCCGTATTATCTCGAAAGAGGGAGCCTGATCATGGGTACGCTAGATAGCCGGGAGTTTGCTCAAGCCTTTCCGTTTTATCTCGAAGTCGGATCGGACGGCGTGATTGTCAATGTGGGCGCCTCACTACAAAAATGTAGCCCGGTTGTATTGCCGGGGCAGGCATTTGACCGGCGCTTCAAAGTGAACCGCCCGCGCCAAATTCATGATTGGCCTGAACTGCTGGCACAACAAGATGCACGGTGTGTTGTGGTTGAAAGTCTGGATCAATCGCATATCAAGCTGAGAGGCTCGATGCTCTTTCAGGAAGGCCGGGTGCTGTTTCTATTTGCCCCCGTGCTGGTACACATTGATCAGGTGTCACAATTCGGACTCACGCTCAACGATTTCCCTGCATACGACGCTGTCGCAGACATGCTGTTAGTGCATCGCACGAATCAGCTCTCGCTGGCGGATGCGCAACGTATGGCTGACGAACTCAAGCGGAAGCGGGAGCAACTGAATCTCGTGATTGAAATGGGCAAGGATGGGGTTGTTTATCTGGGGACTGAGGACACCATCGAGCATGCCAGCACGCCATTTGCCGAGATGCTGGGTGTACACGTGGCCGATCTGATCGGCATGCCGGGTAAGGAGGTGATCAAGCTCATCATTGATCGTGCGCACCGCAAAGGGAAGCATGACAATCTCGATATCAGACTGGAAGCAGGTGAAGATGTCGAGCTGTCCCTCCTGATGCCATACCCCCGCATTATTAAGCTGAACCAGAAGGCTACGCAGACGGGCGGACGCATACTATACGTACGAGATATCACGCGTGAGGCTGAAATTGACCGAATGAAAAGCGAGTTTCTCGCGACAACGGCACATGAATTACGCACCCCTATGTCGAGTATTCGAGGCTTCTCCGAACTATTGAAATTGCAGAAGATGGAATCGCCCATTGTGGCTGACATGATCGATACAATTCATCGACAGTCAGAACGCATGACCGAGCTGCTGGATGAGTTGCTGGACTTGGCCAAAATCGAGCGCGGGGCTGCAGCCTTGCAACGTCAGCCGCTGTCACTGGTAAAGCTCGTGTGTCATACGGTGGATGAGTGCATGGCCACGCACCGAGATTTCAATGTCAGTATCGACGTTAAAGATGAATGCCCCGAAGTCCGTGCGGATCAGGCTGCTTTGGGGCGCATTTTTAGCAACATACTCGATAACTCTGTGAAATTCAGTCCGGATTGCCGGCAGATTGATCTGCGCATTGCACCTGAATCACGTGCCGGACGTGATGGCATTGGCGTGGAAATCAAGGATCATGGCATCGGGATGGCGCCGGAGGTGGTCAACAGAGTATTTGAACGGTTTTATCGCGCCGATGCTTCCGGGCACTTGCCCGGCTGCGGTCTGGGGCTGTCGGTTGTGCGCGAACTCGTGGCCTTGCACGGCGGGGAGATTGGACTGCAGAGTCAGCCCGGAAAGGGGACGCGAGTGGCGATCTGGTTGCCTGCCATGGCCGCCTAAGCGAGACGCGCAGCCTTACGTACAATCTGCTCCAGTACGGCAAAATCGACAGGTTTGGAGAGGACGCGAATATCGGCGGGTAAGCCTTCTTTGGCGACGACCTCTTTGGGCATCGCGGTCACCGCCACGATCTGCATGCTGGCACACATGGGGTCGGCGCGTACCTGACGCACCACTTCAAAACCATCAACAGACGGCATCATCAAGTCGGTAATCAGTAAATCGGGCGGACGGCGGGCGATGCGCAGCAAAGCCTGCACGCCATTTTCAAAAATTTCTACATTGCCGCCCATTCCCCATTGATCAAATAGCAGACGATAGAGTTTGCGCAAATCCTGATCATCCTCTGCGATGACAATATCGAGAGGACGCTGACTGGAGGAGGCAAGTAAAGCATCCACCGAATCCTTGAAGATACGGCGGTGTCCGCCAGAGGTTTTCCATGCCCGTAATTTGCCAGACTCAACCATTTGCTGGATGGTGGCGACGGACACGCCCAGAATGGCGGCTGCATCTCGCGTGGTCAGGAATTCCGGGCTATTGGTCATGAATGGTGTGCTGCGGACAAAAACTGGACTTACAGACAGTGTAGCCGATACCACCGCACTATGGTGATCAGGAGCGAATGTCTTGTCGCCGCAAATTGGCAATGAGGCTGTACGCCGCAGCCTGTCCCGAGCGTACGGCACCTTCGATGGTAGCGGGATAGTCGCCTTGTGTATGGTCTCCGGCAAGATACAGCGACGTATCCAGCTGATTGGGTAAGCGCTGTATACCGGGCACACATGCGAATGTTGCCCGCTTTTCGGTGATGACTTTTGTCCATTCAGGCTCAGGCAAATCTGGCAGACGCGTACGCAATTCGCCCAGAACATGATCAGTCAATTGTGCCTGCGTCCATGCTTGATGGGATCCTTCGGCACTGATCACCACAGCCAGCAGGCCTGGCCGCTGACTGATGTCGCCATGGTCAAATATCCATTGTGCGGTTGTTCCCACCAAACCCATCATGGCTTTGCCAAGCCTAAACGTTGCCGGAAACTGAAGATAGAGTGTCGTGATAGGCTGGTACGCCAGCTCTTTGAGCGTTTGGCAGACTGATGACCAGCCAGGCCAGTCTGTCTCCAGCATATCTACCCGATGCGGCGGTAGCGCGATGATGACATGGTCGAAATGCTCGATGCGATCGTCCACACACCACTTACTGTTGTTGCGAGCCAGTTTGCGCACCATTTTGCCGGGCAAGAACTGGCCGCCATGTTGCTGGACATAGCGCATGGCAGGCAATGGAAACAGTTCACTTAAGTCCGTTACAGGGATTAAAAAATCACTATCCTGTCGTGAGCCACCGAGCGAGTCGCGCAAAACATTCAAAAGCACCTGTGCCGAGGCCTTTTGAATGGGTGTATTGAGTGCCGCCAGCGTGAGCGGTTCCCACAGGCAGCGGATCATCTGCTCCGATTGTCCGGCCATCTGAAGCCAGTGCTGCACGGTGGTATCGCTTGATAAACGATATCCGGTGAGTCGTGCATGCGTCATTGCACGCAATGCACCCAGACGGTCAGCGAGTGACACGCCTTTTGCACCAAGCAGGCCAAAGAGCGCGTGCAATGGAGAAGGAAGGGCGGGGCAGCACAAGCGGAACGTGTCGCCCATATCCAGATCAAGTGCCTGACGCTTGAGTACCCGTTCCGGATCAACGCCAACTAAACGCATCATTGAAAGGGTGCTTTGATACGCACCAATCAGCAGGTGCTGGCCGTTGTCGAGCGCATGCATCCTGCCTGCTATGGACAGTTCGACCCTGCGAGCCCGACCACCCGGCAGCGGACCGGCTTCAAAGACGCTGACATGATGTCCGGCTTCAGCCAGGGTGACCGCTGCAGCACAGCCAGCAAATCCTGCACCGATGACTGCTACTGCATGGTTCATGATCAGCTCGTTTGACAAGAAAGGACGGAGCTGGATTTTAGCGGGTTTGCGGGGGTTGAACGATCACTACTGCGATTTGGCGTGCATTAATTGGCCTGATTCGCACTAAATGGTTTGATACGCACTAAATATGCTCGCCAAACAACTGTGCATACATGTCCGGATGGCGCACCAGTACCTGTCGCGCCCGCGCAGGCTTGATTGGGTGAACGGTCTGGATAAAGTGAAGCGAATCTTCCGGATCAATGGCGACCAGTTCCAGAATAAAGAAGAGTTTGCGTTCAGGTACGAAATAGAGCCACTGGGCACTACCGTGTCCGTAGCGGACAATTTCATTATTCAGTTCAAGCAAGCGCCGGGAATTGGCCGCGCTATACAAAAATACCTCGCTCACATGATCATCGACATAGATTGTCCGACTGACACTAAAGTTGGCCAGCGCCTCGCGTATTTTGCGTTTGCGCGCCGCGATGAGATCGGCACGGCGCATTTCACTCCATGCAGATAGCACAATGGCGAGCAAAACCAAGGCCGCAGCGACATAGAGCCACGGCGGAATGGTCATGAGGGACTGGAGGAGAATGTCGGTTTTCACCGGTTTAGATTGGCACAGCTTTGGCGCTTGTAAAAGCACAGGCAATATGCTGCTGCGATATTCGCAACAAAGCGCGAGGGCTAAACCGTTGACTTCCCCTGTGACAACATGATTCTGGGGATAGACTCCAATCCGGTGATCATTTTGGCGGCACCGAGTTTGATCGCCTCTTTGGGCATACCAAATACGACGCAGCTTTTTTCATCTTGAGCAATGGTGTATGCGCCCGCATCGTACATTTCTTTCAATCCTTTAGCGCCATCATCGCCCATGCCGGTCAGAATGACGCCAACTGCATTGCGTCCGGCTGATTTGGCAACGGAACGGAATAGCACATCAACTGATGGCTTATGCCGGCTCACCAGCGGGCCATCAATGACTTCAATCTGATACTGGGCGCCATTACGATGAACGAGCATATGCTTTCCGCCCGGTGCAATCAGGGCTAATCCGGGCAAAACGCGATCCCCATTTCTGGCTTCGCGAACGTCCATGCCGGAGATACTATTGAGCCGCTCAGCAAAGGCTTCGGTAAATTTTTCAGGCATATGCTGCACAATGACAATCCCCGGACTAGTTGCCGGCATTTGCCGGAGCAACATATCGAGTGCCTGTGTTCCCCCTGTGCTGGTTCCGATCGCAATAAACCGCTCAGTCGTGGTGTGCATCGCCCCTGGTGTGGGTGGGGCAAGTACTACATCAGGCGATAGCTTGGTGCGATCCGGCAGGATAGGCGATGTGTTTGAGGAGGGGGGGACGGATTGAGAGACTGGTGGGGATGACAGGCGCTTGACTCGTGCGTGCGCGGCTTCCCTGATCGCACCAATCAAACCTGTCGAACGATCCTCAAGAAAGCTTTTTAGCCCCAAACTAGGCTTGGTAATGATGCTGACAGCGCCGTTTGCCAGCGCCTCAATGGTGGCATGCGCACCCTCTTTGGCGAGCGATGAGCAGATAATGACAGGCGTTGGACGCTGCTGCATGATCTGTTTGAGAAAGGTCAGACCATCCATGCGCGGCATTTCAATGTCCAGTACGATGACGTCTGGCCACTGTGTTTGCATCATTTTCATCGCAAAGATCGGGTCGGATGCCGTACCGATGAGCTCAAGGCCTGGTTCCTTGGCGATCAATTCGCTCAGTACCTGACGAACGACCGCTGAATCATCGACACCTAATACCTTTATCATGATCGTCCTCCAGATTTCATCGCACCCTGGAATGGGCCATAACTTACATTCACCTGACCTGTACCAAGATCGAAATCCAGCCGCCTGTACCGGCGCCCACCTACATCGGCATCGGCCAGCTTAAGGCCATATGCTGCCAGCAAATCGAGCCCCGCCGCAATGTTGCGCAAGCCGATTTCAAGCGCGGCATGACGCGATGACGTTGTTTCAGTCCCGCCAAACATTCGCGTTACGTACTCTGCAGGTTGAGTTTGAAAGCGTGTCATGTGCATGACGAGCTGGGAAACGGCCAGCGTGGCGTAGCGACCATCATCGGACGCGGTGGGTTTACGTGGATCGGGTTCCGGCAGTAAATAGTGGCATAGACCGCCAAGTTTGCGTTCGGGATGCCAGACTGTTATGGAAATACAGGTGCCGAGCAAGGTCAGAATGTGCCCCGGAGCTTTATCGAAACAAATTTGTCCCGGATGGACGAAATGCTCGATGGCCTGAATGGCCGGGGTCGCCTGATTGGGCGGGGAGGAGGTCATGGTGGTAGCCCCATGGCCATCCGCATACGCATTACGGCAGGACGAGCTTACTGACGGCGGCCAGCATTTGCGCTGGCTGGAATGGCTTCAGCACCCAGGCCTTGGCGCCTGCCGCCTGGCCTTCCTGCTTTTTGCTCTCATCACCTTCCGTGGTCAGCATGATCACAGGCGTGAATTTATAGGTTGGATTCTGCTTCATATTCTTCACGAAAGTAATGCCGTCCATATTGGGCATGTTCACATCTGAAATGACCAAATGGAATTTGCGACCATCTAGCTTGGTGAGCGCATCCTTGCCATCTGAGGCTTCGACTACTTCATATCCGGCACCACTGAGTGCAATATTGACAACCTGACGAAGCGACGAGGAATCATCAACGACGAGAATGGTTTTCTTGCTCATGAGTTCTATTCCCAAGGTTAGTCGACTGGAAAGGGTGAGCTTTCAGTGACTAGAAATAGGTGATTTCTGTCGCACCGGTCTGCGCATGTTTGCCGTGATGAACCGAACGCTGCTCAAGGGTGGTGTAGGTTTTTTCAAGTGCTTGCATCCATTGCTCGATATTCACCGAAAGAATGGCACCTTGCTGCATGGCTTCCTGCATTTTCTTCATGTCAGTAATGACATGGGACAGTATCTGGCTCATGCGATCCTGATACTGCAAATCAACGAGTACTTGCTCGACCTCATGCTCCAGCGTGGCGGCATGCTGGCTTTCCTCGGATAGTTCGGCCTGCAGACGGCGTACAGCTTCATCAAACTGACTGATCACACGATGGATGACTGTGTTGGCATCCCCAATAATCTGCCCATCTGATTCGGCTGATACGCGTGCTATCTCTACCAGAGAACTCATGGCCTGATTGGCATTTACGATCTTTTCGGCAATCCGCTTACCCGTCTCGCCGGAGAGCGTAGACAGTTTGCGCACCTCATCGGCCACCACAGCGAATCCACGTCCATGCTCACCAGCACGGGCGGCTTCGATGGCTGCATTGAGTGCCAGCAGATTGGTTTGTCCGGCAATGGTAGCCACGTCGGATGCCATGACCTTCAGCTCTTCGGTGAAGCGCGACAGCTCGACGATATCTGAATGGAAGCGTTGCCGGGATGCTACGGCCTCTTGCAGCTTGCCGATGATTGTTCCTAAATCCTGCTCGCCGTCGTGAATGGAGCTGACGATTTCATTCGCATTTTCGCCGTGTGAATTGAGGCTAGACTTATGCGTACTCAGTATTTGCGAGAATCGCTGAATCAATGCATTGGTAGATGACTCGGTCTGACTTCTTGCCAGTTCGACGTTGCGCTCCCAAATGGGCACCACATCTGCAATCACGCGCTCCAGCTTACGCGCCAGATCGTGATCACTACTGGATGAATGATCTACCGCAGCAGACTGCCGCTCCAGGGTCTGCTTCTGCGTAGAGAGTGCATTGTCGATACCCTGCCACCCCATCCACGCCAAGCCCAGACTTCCTGCCAACATCAACCACGCTGTCAGGGATCCATCTTGAGCTGCGCTGACCAGCATGAGAACGCATAGAGCTACGAGCGCTGCTTTACCTTGTTGTGACGGAGACATGTGAATCTGCCTGTAGAAAGGATGGGGCACCCTTTGTTTTAGACAAGACAGATGCAAAAGCAAAGATGGATTTGGGGAGAGAACTAGATGAAAACGGGGCCGAAGCCCCGTGTAAACACTGATTGTTTCAGGTGTTAGATAGCTGCTGGTTAGTCGCTATTTAACTGACTTACCAACGGGTGGGATCGCACCTTGAACTAAAGGTTTGATGGGTTCACGTGTCAGTTTGTCCTGCAACCACTGAATGGCTGCTTCAAGCTGTTTATCGCCCCCTTCGAAGGTATGGCGCGGTGGGTTCTCGACGAGGATATCGGGTTCTACCCCGATACCTTCCACCATCAGCTCACCGGTTTTTACCGAGAACACGCCATTTTCAGCTGCGCGCGCCTGTCCGCCATCGACCAGTCGGTTGCCATCCGACAGCCACACACCGGCGCCGGCCGTGCGCTTACCAATCAGCGGCGCAATGCCCAGCTCCTTGATACCTGCAGCAAAAGCTTCGCCGTCAGAGTACGATTGCTCGTCAATCAGCACCACCAGATGTCCACGGAAGGTTTGCTGCATATTGGTGTATTTGAAATCGGGCGAGCCATCGCGCGGACGCCAGAAGGCCCAGGCACGGCGCAGCAGTTTTTCGATGATCCAGCTATCGATATTGCCGCCGTTGTTGCGGCGGACGTCGATGATCAGACCGTCGCGATTGATATTGGCATAGAACTCACGCGCAAAATTGGCGATATCATTGCCGCCCATGGCACGCAAATGAAGGTAACCAATCCGGCCCTTACTCGCTTCATCGACCTTACGGCGCAGTGACTCTTCCCAGTCACCATAGCGCAGACCGCTATTTGTCATGGCATTGGCCGCAATGATGATGGCTCGACGGGCATCCTGTCCACGCTTGAAGTCGATCAGGATTTGCTGGCCAGCCTGATTGCGCAGCAAATCGCTCAAGTCGCGCGCCTCGATGGTCAGCTTGCCGTTAATGGCGGTAATCACATCGCCTTCACGAATGTCGACACCGGGCTTCAGCAGTGGCGAGGCTTCATCCGGCAACTCCGGATCACCACGATAAATGTGCGTAACCTTGTATCCATCCGTTACCTTTTCAACTGTAGCGCCAAGGAAGGCCGGGGTACTGCCATCTCCGGCATTACGCACATCGCCCGGCCGCATCTGTGAGTGCAGGGTGCTGACTTCGCTGTTCATCTGCGCAATCAAGTCTTCCAGTTCCAGACGATCATTCACGCGCGGCAGCAATGCCTCGTATTTGGCGCGAACGGTCTTCCAGTCGGCTCCGCGCATATTGGGGTCGAACAGGAAATCACGGTGCATGCGCCATGCGTCGGCAAACATCTGGTTCCATTCGGCACGCGGCTGCAGGGTGACGTTCCAGTCGCCCGTGCGAACGGCCAGCTTGCTGACATCATCGGGCAACTTGGCACCTGCATCTGCGATCAGCAAGTCATTGTTTTGCTTGCGGATCATCACTTTCTTCTTGTCAGACGACAGCACTGCTTCGCGGACATCGTTGGCAAATACAAGGGCTTGCGGAGACGTAGCCTCGATGGGCAGCGTCTTCAGCACATGCTTGCCTTGTCCGCTTGCCTCCAGAATGTAGAGTCGCTTGTCATCGAGGTCGAGCCCGCGATAGTTGCCTGCAGCAAGCGGGACCTCAAACAGGCGTCCATTCAGACCATTCCAGACGATTGCAGGCAGCGCCTTGCTATCAGGTTTGGCCTTATCACCTTCGCCAGACTTGTCCTTGTCGGCTGACTTCTTGTCATGATCTTTGCTATCCGCTGCCTTATCGCCCTGGCTGACTTCCAGTTCATCCTTGGGCTGGAACGGGAAGCGCAGACCATCTTGCAGTGCCAGAGCATACACCTTGGTACGCTTGTCGAAGAACGGACCCATATTGCGATCGCCCCACGGACCCGCGATGCTCGCTTCAAAGTTGCGATCTGACAGGAAATACAGCCACTTGCCATCAGGACTAAAGGCGGGATCGTGGCTATCGTATTTTTCTGTGGTGACCATGTGTTTGCCACCACTGCTCATCTCAACGAGCACAATCTGGTTGCGCTGACCGGTGGCGCCGGTGCGCGACAGGGCGAGCGTCTTCGAGTCTGGCGAGAAGACAATATTGCTGTAGTCGCCGCTGATGCTTTCGTCCAGCAGAGTATTCTTGCCCGAGGCGATGTCGAGCAGCCACAGCTTGCCGAATTTGTTCCCGTGCACAATCCATTTGCCATCCGGCGATTCGACAAGGGTAGTGCGATACCCGGCCTGATCGCTGGTCAGCGCTTTGCCACCCTGGCTGCCATCGGCCGGGAAGCGCCAGATTTGCTGCTCGCCATTGGCATCATTGATGGCATATACCCATTTCCCGTTATGGCTAATGGTGGCCAAGCGCGAGCGGCTGCCAGCAGGGGTCGCGATATCGATGCGGCGCAGCTGGTTCTGACCCGCCAGTGCAATCTGACCACGGGCAACCAATGCGACGCGATTGCCGCTGGCGGCGAGATCCACAGACTCGAGCCAGTTCAGCGGATTACGAATCGTCCGTTCGGCTTGTTGACGGAAATCTGAAGAGAGATGGATATCCGGCACGCTATCTTTGCCGGACGCCAGGTCGAAGACATGAATGTCGGCACCCAGCTGGTAGACGATGTGACCCTGATCCAGACTTACGCCGCGCATATCCCACCCGCTATTGCGGGTTTCCTGGCGTAAGTCGCTGCCGTCAAAGGTACTGGACCATACGTTGTCTGTACCATCCTTGTCGGTGACAAAGTACAGACGACCCTGCCAGACCATGGGGCGTTTAGCCGGGAAGTTGAAAGCCAGCTTCACGGCCTCCGATTTGCCATTCACATCAAAGCGCCAGATTTCGGCAGCCAGACCACCGCGATATAGCTTGAGATTGTCATTGCGCACGGTTGGCCCATGGCGCACCACAAACAGTGTGTTGCCATCGTCACTCATCTCCGCATCCGTGACATCGGCCAGCGGAAAGGTGCGACGGGCGAGCGTATCCGGATGGACTGTCGAGATGACGCGTTGATTGTTCGGCCCGACACTATTGAATGCGCTGTATAGCACTTCACCTTTTGGCGTCCAACCCAGTACATGAACTGCGCCGCCCTCAAAGGTGAGCCGGCGTGGCTGTCCGCCTGCAGCAGGCATCACCCACGCTTCCTGCGTGCCTTCGTAGCTGGCAACAAATGCGATCAGCTTGCCATCTGGCGAGAGATGCGAGCGACTTTCTTCACTCTCGTGCGAGGTGAGACGATGTGCCTCGCCGCCCGTGATTGAGGCAGTCCAGAGATCGCCCTCGGCAGTAAAGACGAGCTGATTGCCGTGAACCGTAGGGTGACGGAAATAGCCATTCGAAGCGGATGCGGCGGATACAACACCAACAGCCAAAAGCGTGGCACGAGCCAGACGCGACAATCTCATTCAGGTCTCCTCCTGATGGGTGTGCAATGGTCTGGGAGTGTAGCGGAAACAATATAAAAGGCACACGCCATGCGATAAGCTGGCGTCAGGCTGGATGAGTGGTGATTCAGTCTTGTGAATCACCACTGGGATGCTTCAGGCGGGAACGGGCTTTTGTGCGCTCTTGGGGCGGAACGCTGAGACGACTTCCGGGTGGGTATCCATCCAGGGTGCGCCAATCAGATCGAGGCAATAGGGTACCGCGGCAAAAATGCCATGTACGCGCGTACTGCCATCTTCATTGCGCAGACCTTCCAGCGTTTCCTTGATCGACTTGGGCTGACCCGGCAGATTGAGGATGAGTGCTTGCTTGCGAATGACGCCAACCTGACGCGACAGAATAGCGGTTGGCACAAAGTTCAAGCTGATCTGGCGCATCTGTTCGCCAAACCCCGGCATTTCGCGATCCGCCACCGCCAGCGTGGCTTCCGGTGTGACATCGCGAATAGCAGGGCCAGTTCCACCGGTTGTCAGCACCAGACTGCATCCGACATCATCGACCAGCTCGCACAGCGTGGCTTCGATGATGGGCTGTTCATCGGCAATCAGTCGGGTATGCAGCTCGAAAGGCGTGGACAGCGCACGGCCTAACCAGTCGCTGAGCGCCGGAATGCCTTTATCTTCATACACGCCCGAACTGGCCCGATCGCTAATGGAGACGAGTCCGATGCGGATCATTCGTCATCATCCTCGTCATCATCATCGTCCTCGTCGTCCGTTGCCTTGGCAGGCAAGAGAGAGGGCGCCGGGAATAGCTCCTTCAGCAACTGGAAGAGCGAGCGAAAGTGCTTGGGCGGCTTGCCCGCAGCTTTTTCTGTGCGCGCATTGCGAACCATGGTGCGCAGCGCCTGAATATCAAGATCTGGATGATCATTGATCAGTTTTGCAACAGCGGCGTCGCTTGCGACCAGTTCGTCACGGGTGCGTTCCAGCATGTGTAACCAGGCCGTTTGCTGGTCGTTGTCACCCCGAAGCGCGGCGAGATAGGCCTGGATTGGCTCGGGATCGATGCTGCGCATCAGCTTGCCGATGTACTGCTTCTGGCGGCGGATGGCGCCATTGGCAGTCAGCCGCTTGGCTTCGGCGATGGCCGTGACCAAAGCTTCAGGCAGATCGAGCTTCTTGAGCTGATCCTTACCCAATGCGATAAGTTGTTCGCCCAGATCCTGAAGTGCGTCCATTTCGCGCTTCATCTGGGATTTGCTGACGAACTCAATTTCGTCGTCGTCGTAATATTCTTCGTGGTCGGATGCGTTTTGGCGAGCCATACTGATCAGTGAATTGAATCATCGTGAATTGTCATATGGGCTGTATGATACCGGATCATGACCCGACTCGCCGGATTAGTCGCCGGAGGGTCTTCGAGAGGAAGAATAAATATGAACGACAAACATCGAGGCAATACCGGGTTTTCTATGGCGCAGGCACAGTTACAGCAGCTGGTAAGCGATGCGCTGAATGAGGCAAAACAATTAGGTGCGACTGCCTGCGATGTCGATATCACTGAGGGTGTGGGGCAGAGCGTAGCGGTGCGCCTGGGCGAAGTTGAAACCATTGAATACAATCGCGACAAGGCTATCTCGATTACTGCCTATGTAGGTCAGGCGAAGGGACATGCCAGCAGCTCGGATTTTTCACCGGCCGCCATTGCGCAAACTGCGGCAGCTGCGGTCGCCATTGCCCGCCATACCGCTGCTGACCCGTGTGCAGGTTTGCCAGATGCTGATCGTCTGGCCACCACGTTTCGCGAACTGGATCTTTATCACCCCTGGTCAATTGATGTCGAAAGCGCCATCACCATGGCGCTGGACTGCGAGGCGGCGGCGCGTGGCGTGGATCCGCGTATCAGTAACTCCGAAGGTGCCAATGTCGCCAGCCATACCTCACACTCGGTATTCGCCAATTCGCTCGGTTTTATGGGTTACCAGCAATCCAGCCGCCACTATCTGTCCTGTACGGTGATCGCACAGGAAGGGGAGGCCATGCAGCGCGACTACTGGCATTCCAGCCAGCGGTGTCCGGATGATCTCGATACGCCAGAGGCTGTGGGACGCAAAGCGGGGGAGCGCGCACTGTCGCGTCTCGGAGCGCGACGGATTCCAACGGGTGAGTATCCAGTCTTGTTTGAACCAGCGATGGCTGCCGGGCTGCTTGGCCATTTCGTGTCAGCCATTTCTGGCGGCGCGTTGTATCGCGGTGCGACCTTTCTGGCAGATAGCCTTGGCAAACAAGTGTTTTCACCCATTGTGCGCCTGAGCGAGGATCCGTTTATTCCGCGTGCCTTTGGTAGCGGCAATTTCGATGCAGAAGGCGTAGCGACGCAGGCGCGAGATCTGCTTGTCGATGGTGTGGTTCAGGGCTATATCCTTGGATCGTATTCGGCACGCAAGCTGGGGATGCAATCCACCGGTAATGCTGGTGGCACGCATAATCTGATTCTTCATTCTACCGCAGGTGATTTCACCGATATGCTGAAACGGCTGGGTACCGGATTACTGGTCACTGAAATGCTGGGGCAGGGCGTGAACTCGGTGACAGGTGACTACTCACGCGGTGCGGCGGGTTACTGGGTAGAAAATGGCCAGATCATGTACCCGGTCGAGGAAATTACCATTGCGGGCAATCTGAAGGATATGTTCCGGCAGATTGTGGCGATTGGCAGTGATGTGGAAATTCGCGGCGCGAAACGGCTCGGGTCGGTGTTGATCGAACGGATGCGCGTGGCTGGCTTGTAAACGCCGCAGCCGGAGCGCCATTCATCGGAAGAATCGGCAAGTGAGCAAATATGATTTTGAGCCACTTGCCGACTCTGTCTAATAAATCATTGGCTTGTATTAGTGTTATCGATATTGTGAGCCAATTGTCCTATCTGTAAATTCCTCTGTCATGGGCTGGACTTCTGAATTGGACTGAGTATGCTACGTGCATAACTCTGTCCGGTACGGGAGTGCAAAGATGTCAGCAAAGAGAAAATGGGTGAGTGCAATCGCTGCTATCGCATGTGCCTTGCCTGCGGCGTGTGCCACGCTTACCTCTCAGGAAGCATCACGTTTTCTGGAACAAGCCAGTTTTGGCCCGACGACGCAATCGGTGGCTGACGTACAGCGCCTGGGTGTGGGCGGCTGGCTCGACCAGCAATTCGCCACGCCTGCTACCGGTTACGCCGGATTCAGCTATATGGATCCGAGCAGCTCGGTCGGCTGCCCCAAGGATACGGCGCCACCAACCTGTCATCGCGATCACTACACGCTCTATCATCTGCAGCGCCGCTTCTTTATGAATGCCCTAACTGGTCCCGACCAGTTGCGTCAGCGTGTGGCCCTGGCACTGAGTCAGATTATGGTGACGTCTGGCGTACGCATTAATCAGCCGTATGCCATGGCTGCCTATCAGCAAATTCTGCTGAATGATGCATTTGGCAATTTTTCGACCTTGCTCAAGGATGTTTCGCTGAGTCCCGCTATGGGCCGTTATCTGGACATGGTGAACAATGATAAAGCCAATCCCGCCAAAGGCACGGCTGCCAACGAAAACTATGCGCGGGAGCTGATGCAGCTCTTTAGTCTGGGACTGGTGCAACTTAATGCCGATGGCAGCATTAAAAAGGATAGCGCGGGCAATCCGCTGGCCTCGTACACTCAGGAGCAGATTGAAGAAACCGCGAATGCCCTGACTGGCTGGACCTTTCCGGCTCGTCCCGGCGCTGCGCCTAAATGGACCGACCCTGCCTATTACCTCGGACAGATGGTGGCGATCGAATCACATCACGATGTCACACGCAAAACGATTGTTAGCGATACGGTTATTCCTGCAGGGCAAGCGGCAGCGAACGATGTCGAGGGTGTGATCGCTGCCATTTCACGCCACCCGAATGCAGGGCCATTTATTGGCCGTCAGCTTATTCAGCACTTGGTTACCAGTAACCCGTCTCCGGCTTATGTGGCACGTGTCACGGCCGTGTTCAACAATAACGGCAATGGTGTACGCGGTGACCTGAAGGCAGTGATTAGCACTATTCTCACTGATCCGGAAGCGCGTAATCAGCCCACATTAGTCGCCGAGTATGGCCGCCTGCGTGAGCCAGTGCTTTACCAGCTTGCGCTGATGCGTGCATTGGGCGGAACATCTGACGGTGTGTATCTGCGTGGACAGGCTGCTGTCATGCTGCAGGACATCTTCAATTCGCCGACGGTATTCAGTTTCTATCCGCCGGATTATCTGCTGCCCGGGAACAAGTCGTTGCAAGGCCCACCTTTTGCAATCTACAACGCTTCTTCTTCTGTGGCGCGTAGCAACTTCACCATAGGCATCTTGAATAAGAACGGGATCGCAGCCGATGCCAGTGTGCCGGATTCCATTGGCACCAAGATCGATTACGCCACGTGGTTGCCACTGGCTGCCACACCCACGGCACTGGTCGACAAGATTGATGCAACGCTGTTTCATGGAACGATGTCGGCTGATCTGCGTACGCTGATTTTGAATGCGGTGAACGGGGTGAAGGCATCGGATAGTTTTAATCGGGTTCGCAGTGCGCTCTATCTTGCCGCGATGTCCCCGCAATTCCAGATTCAACGCTGAGGAGCCACCCATGAGTGTTTCACGCAGACATTTTCTGAAGGGTGCTGCTGCAACGGCTGCGCTGTCGCAACTCAGCTGGTTGAATGCCATGGCAGCAGGTACAACCACATCGGGAGCGGGTGACTACCGCGCTCTGGTATGTGTGTTTCTGTTTGGCGGTAATGACGCCAATAATATGGTGATTCCGACTGATGCCAATGGATACGCAGCCTACCAGAAGGCAAGACAGGGGCTGGCGCTGGCGCAGAATACACTGGCACCGCTCGCGGGCAGCAATTTTGGACTGCATCCCGATCTGGCTGATCTGGCGAATATTTGGCAGCAAGGCAAACTGGCGGTGCAGTTCAATGTCGGCACGCTCATGAAGCCGACAACGCAGGCACAATACAAGGCCGCTGGTGCTATTTTGCCGGCGAATCTGTACTCCCATTCGGATCAGCAATCACAATGGCAATCCTCGATCAGCGCAGGACAAGGGACAACAGGCTGGGGTGGCCGACTGGCCGATCTGTATAACAATGGCGGTGTGGTGCCGCCGGCTTTGTCGATCAGCGGAAGCGAATTATTCGTTACAGGCAAAAGCACGACCGGACTTGTTATCAGTGCATCCGGCGGGTTGGGGATGAGTGGATTCGGCAGCACCCCCTCCACCAACCCACTCTATCAATCACTGAGCAGGATGCTGGCGCTGGATGCGGGTAATAGTCAGGGTCGGGCAGCGGCCACTACCCTCAAGTCGGCAATGGCGGCAGGCGATCTGATCAATCCGGTTGTAACTGCTACAACGCCGGTAGATGCCTTGTTCAGTGGACTGACCGGCACGCTGGGTAAGCAGCTCTGGCAGGTGGCTAGACTCATTAATGCGCGTAGTCAGCTGGGCGGTGGACGCCAGGTATTTTTCGTGAGCCTTGGCGGGTTTGATACGCACACCAATCAACTCAACACCCAAAGCCAGTTGTACAAGGATGTGGGGGCGTCACTCAAAGCATTCTACGATGCCATGAATCAGCTAGGTGTTGGCAATCAGGTCACGACATTTACCATGTCCGACTTCGCCCGGACGCTAAAACCCAATAGCAGTGGAGGTTCCGATCATGGCTGGGGTAGCCACCATTTGGTGGTGGGTGGCGCAGTGAAGGGCGGGACGTATGGCACCTTCCCGAACCACACACTAGGCGGCCCGGATGATACCAGTGACGAAGGGCGCTGGATTCCAACAACCTCGGTTGATCAGTATGGCGCAACATTGGCCGGCTGGTTTGGCGTGCCGGAAGCGGGCATGACCGGTATTTTCCCGAATCTGGCGGCATTTCCGGGGGCACGACCCGCGTTCATGGGCTAGGGTGATCCGAATGACCAGAAAAAAACGGGGCAATCTGCCCCGTTTTTTATTGACGCACAGGCATATTAGAACATGTGCTGACCGCCATTGATGGCGATATTGGAGCCAGTAATAAAGCCCGCGTGCTCGCCAGCCAGGAACGCTACCAGATCGGCGACTTCGCCCGGTTCGCCCAGTCGACCCACCGGAATACCGGAGATGATGGCGTTACGGACTTCTTCCTTCACTGCCATGACCATATCGGTGCCGATGTAGCCCGGACTCACGGTGTTCACCGTCACGCCCTTGCGCGCCACTTCCTGTGCCAGCGCCTTGGTGAAACCATGCATACCAGCCTTGGCTGCCGAGTAGTTGGTCTGGCCAAACTGGCCTTTCTGGCCGTTGATCGAGGAAATATTGATGATGCGGCCAAAACCGCGCTCAAGCATATTGTCTACAAAGGGCTTGGTAACATTGAACACGGAATCCAGATCGGTCCGCATCACGACATCCCAGTCGACCTTGGTCATCTTGCGGAAGGTGGTGTCTTTGGTGATGCCGGCGTTGTTCACCAGGATGTCTACATGGCCAACTTCAGCTACGATTTTTGCTGCCAGCGCCTGGCAGGAATCGAAGTCGGCAACATCGCACTGGAATGCGCGGAACTCAAAGCCTAGTTCGCGCTGATCTGCAAGCCACTTGTCTTCACGTCCCGGACGGCTGAAAGTGGTCAGCACCGTATAACCATCTTTGGCGAGACGCTGGCAAATGGCTGTTCCAATGCCGCCCATACCACCGGTTACAAGTGCAATTCTGGTCATGCTTCATTCTCCTCATTTTTTCGAAGTACGTTGCCTACACAGGGTGCTGCAGTTCGGTCATGTCGCTGTAACCATAGACACAGACTATATCCGAGTAGTATGTGTTCGTCATGTTACAAATGCTTTAGCTATAATCTACGTCAATAAATTTTTTTGCGCTGGCTGAACCGATGTCTCAACACGTATTTACTGCCCACATTGTCGCGGGGATGCCACCATCCGAATGGTATGCAGAAGCGATCAAGCTGGAAGGCTTTCAGCATGATGCCGCTCAAGAGAACGCCATTCGCCATCTGCAGCGCCTGTTTGACGATCTGGTCGAGTTCAAACGCAAGCGTAATCGCTGGTTTGGGCGTAGTTTGCTACCTACACCAGACCTGCCCAAGGGCTTGTACTTCTGGGGTGGGGTGGGGCGCGGCAAGAGCTTCCTGATGGACGGCTTTTTTGCCTGCCTGCCTTACAGTCGCAAGCGACGCCTGCACTTTCACCATTTCATGCACGAGGTGCACGATGGACTTCGAAAACTAAAAAATGAAGCCGATCCACTGGCAAAAGTAGCAGCAGATATCGCCAGGGACACACGCGTTTTGTGTTTTGATGAGTTCCATGTGTCCGATATCGCCGATGCCATGATTCTGGGGCGACTGTTTACGCATTTGTTCGATCTGGGCGTGGTGCTGGTGGCAACGTCGAACTACGCGCCAGATGAGCTCTATCCGAATGGACTGCAGCGCCAGAATTTTCTGCCAGCCATCGATCTGATCAAGCGCCACGTTGATGTTGTGAATGTGGATGGCGGTAACGACTACCGTATGCGCACGCTGGAGCAGGCCCGGATCTATTTTTCGCCGGTTGATACACAAACCGATATCGAGCTGGGCAAATTGTTTACCGCACTGGCTTCCGGCGGAGATCTGGACACAGATCTGGTGATCGAGTCGCGCCCGGTTAAAGCACGACGACATTCGGCGGGCATTATCTGGTTTGATTTCAAGGAGCTGTGTGGTGGCCCGCGCTCGCAAACAGATTACCTGTGGCTGGCACGGCAATTCCATACGGTGATTGTTTCCAATATTCCCAAGCTGGAAGCCAAACAGAGCTCAGAAGCCCGCCGTCTGACCTGGCTAGTAGATGTGTTTTACGACTATCGCGTGAAGCTGGTGATCTCGGCAGATACAGAGGCAGAAACCATTTACACCGAAGGCATGTTTGCCAACGAATTTTTCCGCACAGCCAGTCGTCTGACCGAGATGCGATCACACGATTATCTCGCCTTGCCGCACGAAATCGGCAAGCCAGACGATGCAAGCCTGATGGTAGCCATGACATGATCGACGAAATGATGCAGTCCATTACGCAATCCGCGCCCGGCGGCAGTGATACCCTCGTCTGGGCGGCTGTACCCATGCCTGTACCGGGCGAACGGCAGTTACTGGTGCGCGTGCGGGCTGCAGGGGTGAACCGTGCCGATATCGTCCAGCGTGAAGGTAAATACCCGCCACCACCCGGTGCGCCATTGACGCTGGGCTTGGAAGTGGCAGGTGAGGTGGCCGCGGTCGGCTCGGGATGTACGCGGTTTAAGGCGGGCGATGCGGTGTTGGGGCTGGTGGCGGGCGGCGCGTATGCCGAATATGCCTTGCTGGATGAAGACCTCGCACTTGCCAAGCTGGACGCCTGGAGCTGGGTGGAAGCGGCCAGCCTGCCGGAAGCCTGGATGACAGCCTGGTTCAATCTGGTCGAGATTGGTCAGCTTAAGGCTGGCGAGACAGCCTTGATTCATGCCGGAGCCAGTGGCGTCGGTACGGCAGCAATTCAGCTAGCAGGCTTACTGGGTGCGCATGCGATTGCCACGGTCGGTAGCGATGAAAAGGCAGACTGGTGCCGCAATATGGGCGCGTCCTCGGTCTTCAATTACAAGTCCGAACCGGATTTTCATCAGCAGATAAAAGCACAGGGCGGCGCAGATTTCATTCTCGACTGTGTTGGCGCGGACTATCTGGCGGGTAATGTCGCCTGCGCCAAACAGGATGGGCGGATTGTCATCATTGGCGGCATGTCTGGCCGTCAGGCAATGCTGGATATCGGACTGCTGCTCATGAAGCGGGTGACTTTACGCGGCTCGACGTTGCGCAGCCAGCCACTGGCGGTGAAGGCGCGTCTGACTCAGGCACTGCGCGATACGATCATACCTGCGCTGCAAGCGGGTCAGCTCAAGATGACAATCGATTCGACTTATCCCGTGCAGGCGGTTGCCGATGCACATGACTATGTCGAGGCCAACCGCAATCTGGGGAAAGTGGTGCTGGTCATGTAGCAAGTGCGGGATCGCCCGATCCCGCCACTGCTTAGCGCTTTGTGACGGTTTCGAGTGCTGAAAAATACTCGGGAAAGGTCTTTCCCACACACTTGGGATCGTTGATCACGATGTGCGTACCGCCCACTGCTACAAGCGAGAAGCACATTGCCATACGGTGGTCGTCATAGGTGTCGATCACCGCATTGGGTGTGAGCTCTGCGGGCGGGGTGATGCGAATATAGTCCGCACCTTCCTCTACAATGGCGCCAACTTTGCGTAGTTCAGTAGCCATGGCGGTGAGACGGTCGGTTTCCTTAACGCGCCAGCTGGCCACGTTACGAATGGTGGTGGTGCCGTCGGCAAAGAGTGCCAGAACGGCAATCGTCATTGCAGCGTCGGGGATGTGATTGAGGTCAATATCCAGTGCGCGCAACTTGCTACCTTCGGCGACCTTCGGGCCACTCGCATCGATGTAGCCTTCGCCGATGCTTACCAGCGCACCCATCTGCGCCAGTGTTTCGGCAAAACGCACATCGCCCTGAATACTATCGCGCCCCACGCCCTCCACCCTCACCGGTCCGCCGCCAATGGCACCTGCAGCCAGGAAGTACGATGCCGAGCTGGCATCGCCTTCAACATGAATGAGGTCAGGGCTGCGATAGCGTTGCTGCGCAGGCAGGATAAATTCTTTCCATCCACGGCGTTCTACATGCACGCCAAATCGACGCATCAGGTTCAGGGTAATTTCGATATAGGGCTTGGAGATCAGCTCGCCTACGACTTCGATGCGCGCATCCACGCCGGTCAGTGGCAGCGCCATCAATAGTGCGGTCAGAAATTGGCTGGAAACATTGCCATTCACCTTGGTGCGCAGACCGGGCGAGGTGTCATCCGGTTGCTGGAAGGGGCTGATACGCAAGGGAGGGAAGCCCTCGTTGCCCAGAAAATCCACGTGTGCGCCCAGTTCGCGCAGTGCGTCGACCAGATCGCCGATCGGACGCTCGTGCATGCGCGGCACGCCGCTTAATTCGTACTGTCCTTGCATCAACGCCAGTGCAGCAGTCAGCGGCCGGAATGCGGTGCCTGCATTGCCGAGAAACAGCTTGGCATCGTGCGCCGGAAACTTGCCGTTGCAGCCATGCACGCGATAGTCATCGCCCTCGCCCAGTTTTTCCCATTGCACGCCCAGTGCGGTCAGTGCTTCCAGCATGCGCTGCGTATCATCCGAATCGAGCAAGCCGCGAACCTCGGTGACACCAGAGGCTAGTGCAGCCAGTAAAAGGGTGCGATTGGAAATACTTTTTGAGCCGGGCAGGCGAATAGTGCCTGAAGCAGAGCGGGCGGGAGCAAGAGCAAGCGATTCCATGAGACTCATTCATGTTGCAGTGCAAGAAGGAGGGTCAGTGTAAACGGCAATCCGTCCATTTGGCTAGGCGCATTAGTCACAAACTTATAATCTGTCGCCATCTGTGTCTGGACAAATTTTTCTGACTCGGCACACTGCACGCATTTCAAGCAATATCCGGTCAGATAATGGGCCAGGGAGACAAAGTGAGAATCAAGACGCTTGCACGCGCCATCTGTTTAGTGACGGCTGCTGCCAGCCTGCATGTGGCTGCGGAACAACTGAATATTGACGCCATTTTTGGCGGGACATCGCTGGCTGGCCCCACACCACGCGGTGTGCGCATGTCGCCGGATGGTAATCAGGTTGGTTTCCTGCGCGGGCGTGCTCAGGATCAATATCAGCTGGATTTGTGGGTGTATGACCTCGACAAGAAGTCGACGCATCGTTTAGTGGATTCGCGCGAGCTGGTGCCGGAAGAAGAACTGACTGACGCCGAAAAGGCGATGCGCGAACGCGCCCGAACGGCAGGATTGCGCGGCATTATTGATTATCAGTGGTCGAGCGATGGGCGCAAGCTGCTGTTCCCGCTGGGCAAGGCACTGTACTTTCTGGATCTGGACAAGCAGTCGGCAGGCGCACGCAAGCTGGTTGAAGGTGAAGGCCTGCTTGATCCGAAGATTTCGCCAAAGGGCCATTATGTATCGTGGGTTCGTGATCAGAATCTGTACGTGATTGATCTGGCGACCAATGCAGTGCGCCAGTTGACTCAGGATGGTAAGGGCACGGTTCACAATGGTGAGGCCGAGTTTGTCGCGCAAGAAGAGATGGATCAGCACAGCGGCTACTGGTGGTCGCCTGATGACGCCTCGATTGCGTTCAAGCAATACGATGAGGCACAGGTGCCGGAAGCACAGCGTTTCGAAATCTATGCAGATCGCACGGAGGTGATCCGCCAGCGCTACCCCTATGCGGGCGCCAAAAATGTGACAGTGAAGTTGGGCGTATCAACGCTGAAAGATGGTTCGATCCGCTGGCTGGATCTGGGGGGAGATGCCGATATCTATCTGCCGCGCGTCAGCTGGATGAATGCGAGCACGCTCACGTTTCAGCGTGAAAGCCGCAACCAGCAATCGCTGGAGCTGATCGCAGCCGATCTGGCGAGCGGCAAGCAAGCGCCACTGCTGAGCGAATCTTCCGCGACATGGATCAATCTGCATAACGATCTGCGCTTCCTGAAAAAGCGTGATGCTTTTATCTGGGCGTCCGAACGCTCCGGCAACAAGCATTTGTATTTGCATGACCGCAGCGGCAAGCAGGTTCATCCGCTGACTACGGGCGACTGGAATGTCGATCATGTCGAGGCGGTAGATGAGGCCGCTGGCGTGGTGTATTTCTCCGCCAACCTTGACGCAGTGACCGACAAGCAACTGTACGCGGTGAAGCTGGATGGGAGCAACGCAGGCAAGCCGGTGCGCGTATCGCGTGAAGATGGCTGGCACGATGTGTCCTTTGCCGGTGCGGCCAGCAAAACTGCCATGTATGTGGATACCTGGTCGGATGCGATGAATCCGCCGAAAACGGCCATTCGGGGCATGGATGGCAAGGTGTTGAGCTGGATTGAGGAAAACAAGCTTGATGCAGCGCATCCCTACAGCAAGTATCTCGATGCGCATATCAAGCCTGAATTTGGCACGCTTAAGGCAGAAGACGGGCAGACATTGCAGTACCGCATGTACAAGCCGCTCGGCTTTGAGGCAAGCAAGCGCTATCCCGTGTTTATCAAGGTGTATGGCGGCCCAACTACCCAGTTGGTCAATCGCGGCTGGAATCGTGATTTATTCGATGAATACATGGCGCAACGCGGCTATGTGGTGTTTACCCTGGATAATCGGGGCTCCTCGCGCCGCAGCCGCGCGTTCTCCGATGCCATCTACAAGCATCTGGGTCGCGCCGAAGTGGCGGACCAACTGGCAGGTATTCACTGGCTGAAGTCGCAACCTTTTGTTGATTCGCAGCGTATTGGCATGTTTGGCTGGAGCTATGGCGGCTATATGACCTTGATGATGCTGGCAAAGGCATCAAACGAACTTGCTGCCGGCGTATCGGTCGCACCTGTGACGGACTGGAGTCTGTACGATAGCCATTACACAGAGCGTTTCCTGTCGTCGCCGCACACCAATGCGGCGGGATATGCCGGCAGTAAGGTAGAGGCCTATCTGGACGGGATGACATCGCCGCTGCTGCTGGTGCATGGCATGGCGGATGATAATGTGCTGTTCACCAATAGCACGCAGTTGATGGCATCCCTGCAAACCAAGGGCACGCAATTCCGTCTGATGACCTATCCGGGCGGCAAGCATGGCATGTCTACGCCCGCGATGAAGAAGCATGTCTACCACTTGATCGCAGATTATTTCGACGAAAAGGTTAAAGGTAAAGCCGTTCACTAGGCTGAACAATTGCCTGTAAGCGGGAGGACGCCATGACGGTGTCCTCTTTTTTTATTTAACTGTATCTAAATAGACTGATGAAAGCTGATGATCCGTCCCATCATCGGCTTCTCGTCGTATTGGTGGTTTTCTCCGTGATACCATGGCACATAGTCTAATGGGGAGGTTTGCTGTGAGTGCATATTTTTGCTTGAACCTGATGGTGGGAAAGGTGATTGCCCATCGCTTCCCTCTGGTGTCGGGCAGCAATTTGATTGGCCGCAGCAGCGATTGCCACATTAATTTGGTTGATGGCACTGTCAGCAGTATTCATGCCGAGATTCTGGTGCAAGAAAATCCCGAATCTGCCGAATTCGTCGATATCACCATCCACGATTGCAAAAGCACCAATGGTGTGTGGGTGAATGAACGCCAGATTATGGATGCGCGCTTGAGAGTCGGGGACCAGATTCGCTGCGGAGAAGCCATGCTGGTACTCGCATATCCCGAACACGCAACCGCAGACCTCACCAACGTATCAATGGCCTGATGCCATATGAGCATGGATGCAGTATCCCGCATCAGTCGGCGGCAAATGCTGCTGCAATCATTGGCGCGCCTGTCGCCAGGTGAGCGGGAGGCCTGGCTGCATGAGCATTGCGCCGACGATCCCGAACTGGCTCAGGAAGTACTCGCCCTTTTGCAGCAAACGCGAACAGTCGTGAAATCCTCCGATGGACGCGCGCCGGAGTCCATGATCGGGCGTCAGGTGGGGCGCTATCGAATCGTGTCGCAGATCGGTGCTGGCGGCATGGGTGAAGTCTATCTTGCAGAGCGCATTGATGACTTTGCCATGCAGGTTGCGCTCAAGCTGATTACCCGCAGCTCTTCCGCGCATGCAGATCTGTTCGCTCGTGAAAGGCAGATGCTGGCCAGCCTGCAACATCATGGCATTGCGCAGATTTTTGATGGCGGCAGCGATGAGTCGGGCAATCCTTATTTCGTCATGGAATACGTGGATGGCCACCCGATTACCCTGTACGCTACCTTGCATAAGCTGGATATCCGTGCCCGCTTGCGCCTGTTTTTGCAGGTCTGCGAAGCGGTATCGCATGCGCATCGCAATATGATCGTGCATCGTGATATCAAGCCGGGCAACATCCTGGTGACGTCTGCAGGTGTCGCCAAACTACTGGACTTTGGTATCGCGACCGCCCACGCCCAGCCTGATGCACCCGACGAACTCACTTCCACTGCGCATACGCCCGGCTACGCGAGCCCGGAGCAGCGTGCAGGCGGACGCGTGGTATTTGCATCCGACCAGTACGCGCTAGGCATGTTGCTATACGAGCTGCTGACCGGTAAGCGCCCCCCCGTTGCCGATGCGCAGGGACAAACGCTTGGGACGATGCTCGCCAGCGATCTTGTGATAATGCCGCAAACACTTGCCTCATTGCCACCGGCCATGCCAGAGCCCGCATTGCGGCAGGCACTAAAGGGCGAGCTGGATGCGATTCTGCTGCGCGCGACTACCTACGATCCGAATGCGCGTTACCCATCGGTTGGTAATCTGGCTGCGGATGTCCGTCGCTATTTGTCTGGCAAGCCACTCGCGACCATGCCTCGGTCCAATCGCTATGTGTTACGCAAGTTTATTGCGCGGCATAAAGTCGAATCACTGGCAACGGGATTGTTGCTGGCGGGTTTGATGGTGGCCGGCACATTTACAGTCTTGAGTTGGCGTGCCGAGTTACGTGCGCACGAAGAAGCCTCCCATGCAGCAGCGGAGGCGGCGGCGGTGAATGACTTTCTGGTATCGATGCTGTCCGCTCCAGACCCCAGGGTATCGGGCAAGGATGCGCGCATTGTCGATTTGCTTGATGACGCTGCCAAGCAGATTGAACAACGCTTCGCCGGGCAACCCATTGTTCAGGCAAGACTTTACAAAACATTGGGTGTCAGCTATTCAGGATTGGGCAAACCCGAGCTCGCTGGCAAATTACTGGAACGTGCCTGGCATTTATACGAGCAGCACGTCGGACCGCTCTCGCTTGAGTCCCTGACTGCCGAAAACGATTGGCTGGAATCGCAGGCTGATGTGATTACGCCTGACCGCGGATTGGCGCTGGCCGAGTCCTTCTATAACAGAACGGTACCCGTACTAGGGAAGCGCCATCCACTGAGTTTGACCGCCCTCAATAATCTGGCGGTTCACGTCATTATTCATGCGTATGCACATACCCCGCCCGATTTCACAAAAGCCCTGGCGCTGTCGGACGAAAACTACCGTCTACGGATGGAGGTATACGGGGAAGGTGACAAGCGTACAAGCCATGCGCGCAATAATCTTGCCAATCTCGAAGCACGCCTCAATCACCACGATATTGCATTGGAGCTGTACGCAGAAAACCTGAAGTGGCAGCAGCAGACGTTCGGCAATCTGAATTTCTATACGCTCGATACCATGGCGAATATGGCGTACTCTGAGGTTAAAACCGGCCATCCGGAACGCGCACTGCCGCTGCTGGAAGCGTCGCTGGCAGGTATGAGCAAAGTCATGGGTGATGATCATCCACGTACCATTTCGGTGATGCTGGAAAAAGGGCGGGTGCTGCTCAAGATGGGCAAGTCTGAGGAAGGCCGCGCCTTACTGCAAAGCGTTCAAACGCATGCGAGCGCCACCGATCCGGATATACAGGATAGCGTGGCGCAAGCGAGCAAGCTCCTGGCGCCTAAATAATCGCTTGTCGAAAAATAATCCATGCATGAATGTTCCTGTCGCCTGCATGGCGGTATGATCGCGCCTCACCGCGCGGTAGAGGCGCATGTGTCGTTTGAGCGTCGGTCCTCAGGCGACTGATAGCAACAGGTAGATGCCATGAAATATTCCGATCTTCGCGACTTTATCAATCAGCTTGAGGCTCAGGGCGAGTTGAAGCGTGTGAGCGTACCTGTGTCGCCCAAGCTGGAAATGACGGAAATCTGCGACCGCACCCTGCGCAAGGGTGGACCGGCGATTCTGTTTGAAAATGTACCTGGGTACAGCATGCCAGTGCTAGGGAATTTATTTGGCACACCGCATCGTGTTGCACTGGGTATGGGGGCGCAAGATGTCAGTGCGCTACGCGAAATCGGCCAGCTGTTGGCCTATTTGAAAGAGCCAGAGCCGCCCAAAGGCCTGAAAGATGCCTGGGACAAGTTACCCTTGCTAAAGCAAGTGATGAATATGTCCCCCAAAGTGCGCGCCAGCGGACCGTGCCAGGATGTGGTGAAAGAGGGCGGAGCCGTTGATCTTGGCAGTATTCCGGTACAGCATTGCTGGCCTGGCGATGTCGCACCTCTGATTACATGGGGGCTTGTGGTGACACGTGGGCCGCATAAGTCGCGCCAGAATCTCGGCATTTATCGCCAGCAAATCATTGGCCGAAACCAGGTGATCATGCGCTGGCTTGCGCATCGTGGCGGGGCGCTGGACTTCCGCGAACACGCTATCAAATCACCGGGTACACCTTTCCCCATTTCGGTGGTGCTGGGGTGCGATCCGGCCACCATTCTTGGTGCAGTGACGCCTGTACCGGATTCATTGGGTGAATACCAGTTTGCTGGCTTGTTACGCGGCAGCAAAACCGAACTAGTGAAATGCATCGGAAATGATCTGAATGTGCCGGCCACAGCGGAGATTGTGCTGGAAGGCGTGATCCCAACGTGCGAAGCTGGCTTCCGAGGCGTCAGCGAAGCGGGCGTGCCGCTTAAGGAAGTCAACGGTTACCTGTATGCGCTCGAGGGACCTTATGGCGATCACACTGGCTACTACAACGAGCAGGACTGGTTCCCGGTGTTTGAAGTTCAGCGCATCACGCATCGAAAAGACCCGATCTACCACAGCACCTATACCGGCAAACCGCCAGATGAGCCGGCCATTCTGGGGGTAGCACTCAACGAAGTGTTCGTCCCCATCCTGAAAAAGCAGTTTCCGGAAATTGTCGATTTTTACCTGCCACCGGAAGGGTGTTCCTACCGCATGGCGATTGTGTCGATGAAAAAAGCGTATGCAGGCCACGCCAAGCGCGTGATGATGGGCGTTTGGTCGTTCCTGCGTCAGTTCATGTACACCAAATTCATTGTAGTGGTGGATGATGATGTCGATACGCGTGACTGGAAGGAAGTGATCTGGGCGATTACCACCCGGATGGATCCGGTGCGCGATACGGTGATGGTGGATCATACCCCCATCGACTACCTCGATTTTGCCTCGCCGATTTCCGGCCTTGGCTCAAAAATGGGGATGGATGCCACTAACAAGTGGCCAGGTGAAACCAATCGAGAATGGGGTGTTCCGATTAGTCGGGACGCTGATGCGAAGGCCAGGGTTGATGCGCTGTGGGATTCGCTTGGACTATAAGCACTGCTGAACGCCCGCCATGCGTCCTCATGGCGGGGGATGAACATTGCTTCAGTCTGTAGTGATTTTTTTCACGCCTTTAAGGTGAAATTGCGTGATAAAATAATGGCCTTCCCAACGTGCACAGGTTGCCGCCCCATGTTCAAGCCGCTGTCCATTGCCGAATTCGATCCTGATCTGTCCGCCGCCATTCAAGGTGAAGTTGTCCGCCAGCACGAGCACATCGAGCTGATCGCGTCTGAAAACTACACTAGCCCGGCCGTGATGGAAGCTCAGGGCTCCCAGCTGACCAACAAGTACGCCGAAGGCTATCCGGCCAAGCGTTTCTACGGTGGCTGTGAATACGTGGACAAGGTTGAGCAGCTGGCCATCGACCGCGTGAAGCAACTGTTCGGTGCCGAATACGCCAACGTGCAGCCGCATTCTGGTTCGCAAGCCAATCAGGCGGTGTACTTCTCCATTCTGAAGCCGGGTGATACCGTGATGGGGATGAACCTCGGCCACGGCGGTCACCTGACCCACGGTTCGCCTGCCAACCTGTCCGGCAAGCTGTTCAATATCGTTGCCTATGGTCTCAATGAAAATGAAGAGATCGACTACGACGATATGGAACGCGTCGCCATGGAAAAGAAGCCGAAGCTGATTATCGGTGGCGCATCTGCATTTGCCCTGCGTTTTGACTGGGCGCGCATGCGTGAAATCGCCGACAAGGTGGGTGCCTACTTTATGGTAGACATGGCCCACTATGCCGGTCTGGTTGCCGCAGGTGTCTACCCGAATCCGGTACCGCATGCGCACTTCGTGACCTCCACCACCCACAAGACCCTGCGTGGTCCGCGTGGTGGCCTGATTCTGGCCAAGGCCGAATTCGAAAAATCACTGAACTCCAATGTGTTCCCGACCCTGCAGGGCGGCCCGCTGATGCACGTGATCGCCGCCAAGGCCGTAGCCTTTAAGGAAGCGCTGCAGCCGGAATTCAAGGCGTATCAGGAGCAAGTGCTGAAGAACGCTTCCGCCATGGCCAAGACACTGGCCGAGCGCGGCCTGCGCATTATCTCCGGCCGTACCGAAAGCCACGTATTCCTGGTTGATCTGCGTCCGAAGGGTCTGACCGGCAAAGCAGCCGATGCTGCACTGGGTCTGGCACATATCACCGTGAACAAGAACGCGATTCCGAACGATCCGGAAACTCCGTTCGTGACCTCCGGCATCCGCATTGGTTCGCCGGCCATCACTACCCGTGGCTTCAAGGAAGAAGAAGCGATTCAGGTGGCCAATCTGGTTGCTGATGTACTGGATAACCCGAACGATCAGGCTAATCTGGACGCCGTGAAGGCCAAGGTACATGCCCTGACTGCTCGTTTCCCGGTATATGCCAAATAATCGCGGCGTGTATCCGTGACAAAGGGGCCACTGGCCCCTTTTCCTTTTGCTGTGTCCGGATACGATTCAATCCGGTACGACTGGCTAGCTGCTCACTTGGTTGCGCGAACTTCACTCTGATGCAGGGTCGGCAGTGAAAGACTGCGTGATGTTTGCGGGTCAAAATGCTGGCTGAGGATTTTCTCCATAGTGCCATCATCACGCATGCCTTTGAGATGGGTAATGAGTAGCTGCAAGTCTGCCTCACTGAGTGGCGGATTGAGTAGGGCCGGTCCAACATCGACCGTCGGCAACTCTTTTAGATGCACGATGAGAAAGTCATCGGCATGCGCCATCTGTTTGAGGTAGTAGCGATAAACGTAATCGTTACCAAAGGTAGCCTGAATTCGCCCGGCCTCCATCATGCGGTAGATATTTTCGACGGAGTTAACCACTACACGCTGTGCGTCAGGAATGCTGCTGATGAATTTGTCCGCCCAGTCGCCGTAGCGTGCGCCGCGCATCACCCCGAAGCGGATATTCGGATCGCTGATGCTGTGCGCCGAGATACCTTTAGCAAATTGCTTGTGCACGATCAGGTCCATGTGCGATACGAACATCGGCACAAAAATCGACCCTTTGTATAGGTTGACGACTGCCGCCGAGCTGGGGGCGACCATGGGAATCTGATTATGATCACGCATCGCCATCATGCGTGCGGGTGGAATGAGTTGCACATCGACGGGGCAAGCGCTGCGTCTGCCCAGCTCGCGATACATGTCCACGATAATACCCGCAGGCTGTCCATTCTGGTCGCGAAACACGGCCAGCCCCAGTTCAGCTGTGGCGCCCAGCATGGATGAAGGGCAGGCTGCACGTGCCGCCACGATCATTCCGCTGGCTATGCAGGTTATCCCGCACAGGTGGAGCACGCGGAGGCATGTGCGCACGAGTCCTGACCGGGGGTAGGGCAGATGCATGGTCTGGCCTCCTAACGGAATGGGATGCTATGACTGTAGTCTGCAGCGAACCCTACTGCATGGCCTTCCGCTATCTGGCAAACAGTTGGGCGGGCTGATATGGCCGGGATCAGGTAAAATGTGGTTTGATTGCCGGAAGCACACATCATGAATATCCCGATTCGCCATATTTCCAATCTTGACCGACTGGGTTCCTGGGTCAAATTCCGTCAGGAATACTGTGAGCACTGCATGGCTGCTTGTTGCGCCATGCCGGTAGAGGTACGCCTGAGCGATCTGGTTCGTCTGGGGCTGGTTGATCCTTTCGAGGCCGAACATGAAGCGCCCAAGAATATCGCCAAACGATTGGAAAAGGCGCGTGTCATCGAGCATTTCAGTCACAAAGCGAATATCTTTACGCTGGCGCGCCGCGCCAATGGCGACTGTCAGTATCTTGATCTGCACAGCCGCCGCTGCACGGTCTATGAGAAACGCCCGAATACCTGCCGCAAGCACCCCGAAGTCGGCCCTCGCCCCGGCTACTGCGCATTTCAGGCCAAAGAGGCGGTGAAGTCCATTCGTGGACTGATTGACGAGGAATGAGTGTGGATGTGCGCTAGGCGTAATCTGCCAGCAAAAAGCCTGCCTCGACCAGTACGTCGGATGCCGGGGTGACAAGGCGGGGTCTTTGGCGGAGAAGCGCATCGCTTGCCTGGCCATGGATCAGACATCCCAGATTGGCCGCTTCCCATGCGCTGCAATGCTGCCCCGCCAGTGCGGAAATGATGCCGCCCAGTATATCGCCCTGTCCAGCATTGGCGAGTGCAGGGCTGCCACTTTTATTCACGGAGAGCTGTGTTTGATGGGCGATGATGGTGCCTGCACCCTTCAGCACGACAACCGAAGCTGTTTGTCGAGCAAGCTGGCGGGCTGCAGCAAAGCGATCACGCTGAACAGTGGCGGTATCCGTTTGCAATAAGCGTGCAGCCTCTGCGGGATGCGGCGTGAGGATGGTTGCAATGCGACGTTGAACCAGTTGTTGCATGAGGTGGGAATGGCTTGCAATCAGGTTCAGGGCATCCGCATCCAGTACCAGAATGGTTTCAGCTGCCAAGGCCATTGCGACGACACGCTCAGCACCATCAAGTCGCCCCAGACCCGGCCCGACAAGCAGTACGTCAGCGATATCGGCTGCTTCTGCATGTCCGCCACGAATCATAAGCTCCGGTTGCATGCAGTCAACCAAGGGCGTGTCGCTGGTTAGGCAGTCGATCAATACTTTGCCTGCGCCCGCATGCAATGCCGCACGCCCTGCCAATAGCGCCGCACCCACCATGCCTTTGGCTCCGCCAATCACGCGGATTGTGCCAAAACTGCCTTTGTGGGAGTCGGGTTGTCGATGCAGTCTAATTGAGCTACTCACCTGGTCTGACGTGGTAACATCAGCACGCAGCGCGTCCAGCACACCCAAACCCAGATCGGCCAGATGCCGTTCTCCCACAACATTTCGTGCCGCGCCAGTCAGCAAGCCCTTGGCATGAGCGATAAAGCTCAATGTCCACGTGGCCTGAATTGCGCTGCTGTCGATATGTCCGGTATCGGCATATACGCCACTCGGCACATCCAGAGCCAGTACTGGCCAGCGGCGCGCATTCACCGCATCAATCAGGCTAGACCAGAATGCATTCAGCGGGCGATTAAAGCCGATACCAAATAGGGCATCGATTACTAAATCGGCATGGCGCGGCAGCTTGTCGGTGACTGTACCGCCCATGGCGAGCCATGCACTTTGCGCATGGGCAGCAGGTTGCGGGAGCGAGGTGGCTTGATCTGGCATCCATACAGTGACTTCATATCCTGCCGCCTTCAGATGAGCTGCCGCAGTCAGGCCATCCCCTCCATTGTTACCCGGGCCAACCAGAATCAGAATCTGGCTCCCCGCCCGGCGACGACGCATCACAAAATCGGCTGCGGCCATCCCCGCAATGGGCATTAATGCTTTGCCGCCAGCAACGGCTTCCCGCTCGATTTGCCGAATGGTGGCGACATTGAGGAATTCATCATGGTGCATGCCGGATGCTCGCCTGTGAAGGAATGATCAATCTGTCGATGTGTAAGTCTGGCATGGACACCGGTACAGGTGTCAATGAGGCAACTGTTGCGGAATTGTCTCAATAATACAAATGTAATCAGATTGGTATTCGAGTGGATTGATTGTGGTCTGATTTTTGGAGTACAGTGTTTTCACCGTTTCCGGTCAGGGGTGGCTGGAAACGCTGGATGGCTGATAGGGGCGTCATCCAGATTGCATTTGGGTTCCTCTTGTACGTTGTGACTCGGGATGGCTTAGGCCATCCCGCTTTTTTTGTGCTGTTGTGCGATTCCAGGATGCATAAAAGTGGTCTTATTCACTCACCTGAATTCAGGCCAAAGCGGCACAATTTCATGTGATCGAATACGCGATTTTTTAAAGTGGTATTGTGATCTGGATGGTATAGGCAAAAAACAGCCACCCAGACCAGATCATGGCCGAGTGGCTGTGTGTGCGTTTATCGCTTAACGCTTGATGGGTGAGAGCAACTCTGGCTGCGTAACCAGATTGCGTACGCCATGTGCGTGGTCTTCCTTAAACGCATTGGCTTTACACCAGTTACCGACTGATTCGGCATTCACTTTAATTACCTTGGGACGCACGCTCCAGCTCACCTGGAAGGGTGAGCCAGCTTCGTTGTAGGCGGGGCCGGTTGTGGAGCCAGCATAGCGAACAGGCTTGCCAGTATGGTTGGGCAGATTGATCGCCTGATGATAGCCATTGCGCTGCTCAACTTGTGCAAGCTTGCCAAAATCCTGCGCCTTGGCATCATTTACCAGCACGAGCACCTGTGCTTCCACACGCAATTGCGGGTTTTTAATGGCATCGTTCATGCATGCACCCAGGGTTGCACCGGGCGAAACTTGCGCCGAGCTATGCACGTAATGCAATTCGATGGTGTCACCGGCATTCAGACCGCCATGCTCACTCGAGCAAACATCTTGCGGTAACTTGGTGGCCTCTTCCTTGCTCAGGCGTCCTGTGTAGACATAACCAGACTGGCCGCCCTTGCCATCACCGTTACCGGCATAGCGGGTGAATTCGCCACCAGCGTGTTCGGCATTCTTATGGAAATGGATGTTGCACAGATTCATTTTCGAATACTGCGGCGCTTCGCTGAAGCGTACCGGATTGGTGCCGGCAACGGCATTGATATCACGAGGTGATTGCGGGCCGAAGCCTTTGCCTGCGGTATTTTTAGCAAGTGCATCACGCTGCGCAGCGATCACTTCATTGGCTACTGCGCCATGCTCATCGGCATGACCATCATTTGCGAGTGTGGCGACCGATGCCGCTGAAAGAGACATCAAAAAACCAAATGCTAAGACCTTCATGAACATATCCTCTAGCGAGTGAACAGAGCTATCAAATGTATAGGCTGTTTGCACGGATCTTCGTGCACTAAACCACTACCATTGGTCGACTAGCGATTTTGAGCTAGTACACGGCATGGCAAGGGCATATTTTGCACCAGAACGAGTGATTTGCAATGCTTGAGCTAGATTGGTTAGTAAATAGTTAGTCGCTATTGATGGAGGCGCTGGTTAGGCGGACATCCTAAAACAAAACCTGCACCGATTCCTTGCCTAGCCATTTGCCTAGTTCAGTCATGAGTTCTTCACGCAGCGTTACCTGCCAGCCTTCACCCAGACGAATATCGCAGCGTGCGGCGGCTTGCTGATAGCGAATATCGACCGGGCAGGTACCGCCCACATAGGGTTCGAGTAATTTGCGCAATTTGGCGCCATCGGCCTGATCTTTACTGATCGACAAACGCAGCGCTTGCGCAAAATAGCTACGCGCCTCGGCCAGATCAAACACCCGATCCGCGACAATACGCAAACCGCCCGAGTAGCGATCTTCGCTGACCTTGGCGTCGACCACCAGCAGTGCATCCTCGCGCAAGCGGTTGCGATGCTCGTCAAAGGCTTCGTTGAAGAAGGCAATTTCCAGTTTGGCCGTACCGTCATCCAGTGTTACAAATGCCATCTTGCCGCGCTGACCGATTTTGGTGCGGATTTCGGTGACGACACCGGTCAGCCACTGGTTTTCCTTGCGCGGAGCAACGCGCTGCAGGGTCTGGCGCACAAAACCGCGCACGTGGCGGGCTTGCGCTTCAAACGGATGACCAGAGAGGTAAAAGCCAATCGCACTTTTCTCTTCCGCCAGCTTGACTGCATCATCCCAGCGCTCGGTGGGCACCAGTTGCAACGCATGTTCAGGTTCGGGCTCGAGCATGTCGAACAAGCCGCCCTGACTGGCATTGGCTGCAGCTTGATCCGCCGCTTCGAGCGCAAAGCTCACGGACGCCAGCAGTCCGGCGCGATGATCTTCGATCGAATCAAATGCGCCGCCACGGATCAAAGCTTCGATCACCCGGCGATTTACCAGACGCTTATCGGTACGCTTGCAGAAGTCGAATAGATCGGTAAATGGCCCACCTTCTTCGCGGACTTTGACGATATGCTCAATGGCCGCTTCGCCGGTACCCTTGATGGCTCCTAGCGCGTAGCGGATTTCCTTGCGCGAAACCGGTACAAAACGGTAGAAGCTGGCGTTGACATCGGGCGGCAGCATCTTGATGCCGTTAAGCACCTCGCAATCGTCGTAGAACACCTTGAGCTGGTCGGTATCGCCCAATTCAGTAGACATCACTGCAGCCATATAGGCCGCGCAGTGATGCGCTTTCAGCCATGCAGTGTGGTAGGCAACGAGTGCATAGGCGGCCGCGTGCGACTTGTTGAAGCCGTAGCCCGCGAATTTCTCCATGTAGTCGAAGATTTCGTTGGCTTTGGCCTCGGGAATCTCCAGCTTGGCCGCACCTTCCACGAACATCGCCCGCTGGGCGACCATTTCCTCGACCTTCTTCTTACCCATGGCACGGCGCAGCAAGTCGGCGCCACCAAGCGAGTAGCCCGCACACACCTGTGCGGCCTGCATCACCTGCTCCTGATACACCATAATGCCGTAGGTCGGCTCCAGTACAGGCTCAAGCAGCGGGTGCAGGTATTCGAACTTTTCGCCATGCATCCGGCGGATAAAGTCGGGAATCAGATCCATCGGACCCGGACGATAGAGCGCAACGAAGGCGATAATTTCTTCGAATTTCGACGGTTTCGCCTCCACCAGCATCTTCTTCATGCCCGTGGATTCAAACTGGAATACGGCGGTGGTATTGCCGCTGGCGAAGACCTTGTAGGCGTCGGCGTCATCCAGTGGTAGCTTGGCGACTAGCACTTCTTCGCCGGTGAGCCGTTTGATATAGCGTTCGGCCAGCTCGATAATGGTCAGGTTGCGCAGACCCAAGAAGTCGAACTTCACCAGACCGATTTGTTCAACGTCGTCCTTGTCATACTGCGAGACGGGCGAGGCATCTTCGCCCGAGGCAATATAGAGCGGACAGAAATCTGTCAGCTTGCCCGGTGCAATCAGCACGCCCCCCGCATGCATACCGATGTTCCGTGTCAGATCTTCCAGCGATTTTGCCAGTTCGATCAGCTCGCCGGCATCTTCCTTTTCGATGATCTCGCGGATTTGCGGTTCCATCTCCATGGCCTGTTCCAGGCCCACGGGCTTGTTGGCCTCCAGCGGAATGAGCTTGGAGAGCTGGTCGCACAGGCCAAATGGCAGATCCAGTACGCGGCCCACGTCGCGAATCACCGCCTTGGACGACATCGTACCGAAAGTGGCGATCTGGCTCACGGCCTCGACCCCATACTTCTGGCGTGTGTATTCAATCACGCGCCAGCGATTGTCCTGACAGAAGTCCACGTCAAAGTCGGGCATGGACACCCGTTCCGGATTCAGGAAACGCTCGAACAGCAGCGCATATTTGAGCGGATCGAGATCGGTAATTTTGAGCGCGTACGCGACCAGTGAACCCGCACCAGAGCCCCGGCCCGGACCCACCGGACAGCCGTTGTTCTTACCCCAGTTAATAAAGTCCGCCACGATCAGGAAGTAGCCGGGGAAGCCCATCTTGATGATCGTATCGGTTTCGAATTTCAGCCGCGCTTCATATTCTGGGCGCTTTTCCTCGCGTTCGGCAGGATTCGGAAAGAGATGCTCCAAGCGCTCTTCCAGACCCGCCTTTGCCTCCTGCACCAGAAAATCATCCAGTGACATGCCGTCCGGTGTCGGGAAAAGTGGCAGATAGTTCTTACCCAGCACCACGGTCAGATTGCAGCGGCGGGCTATTTCGACGGTGTTTTCCAGTGCCTCGGGGATGTCCGCGAACAGCTCTCGCATCTCGTCGGGCGACTTGAAGTACTGTTCCTCTGTAAAGCGCCGCGGGCGACGCTTGTCCGCCAGCACGTAGCCTTCGGCAATACAGGTGCGGGCTTCGTGTGCCTTGAATTCGTGCGGATCGAGGAACTGGATGGGGTGCGTGGCAACGACGGGCAAGTCCAGCTCGTGCGCGATATCCAGTGCGCCCTGAATCGCAACTTCGCAACTGGCGTCACCTGTTCTCTGCAATTCCAGATAGTAGCGATCCGGGAAGAGATTGGCCCACCATTGTGCATGTTCGCGGGCTATGGCTGCCTGTCCATTGAGAATGGCCTGGCCAACATCACCCAGCTGCGCGCCGGACAGCACAATCACGCCGGTATTGTCACCTTCGGCAATCCATTCACGCTTTAGCTCGGCACGGCCACGATATTGATTCTGGCGGAAGGCGCGTGTCAGCAATTCGCACAGGCGCCCATAGCCGCCGCGATCACGGGCGATCAGCAAGGCGCGCGAGGGACGATCACGGTCTTCCGGATTTTCGATCCATACATCCGCGCCGCAGATCGGCTTGATCCCGGCTCCCCGGCAAGTCTTGTAATGCTTGACCATGCCAAACAGGTTCATGAGATCAGATACCCCGAGCGCCGGCATGCCATGCTTCACGGCACGCTTGGCTGCATCACCGAGCCGGACGATGCCGTCAGTGACTGAATATTCGGAGTGGAGGCGGAGATGGATAAAGGCGGGATGCGTCATCCACCGATTTTACCGCAGACAGGGGTGAGAGGAGAAATCCCGGCATGGCTTTGTCATGCCGGGGCAACGTAAAGCCTTGATCTTACAGCTTGGCTGCGTGTTCTCGTGTAGCGTGAAAACGGATCTTCGGCCAGCGTTCCTGCGTCAGTTCCAGATTCACGCGATTCGGTGCAAGGTAGGTGAGGTTGTCGGCCGCGTCGCGGGCCAGATTCATACCTACGGCGTTTTCGAAATCCTGCAGCATGCGCGCATCGTCACAGCTCACCCAGCGGGCGGTGTGGATCGAGCAGGACTCGAACACGGCATCGACGCCGTATTCGTTTTCCAGGCGGCTCTTCACCACTTCATACTGCAGCACGCCCACCGCGCCGAGAATCATGTCGGCGCCGGACAGCGGCTTGAATACTTGCACAGCGCCTTCTTCGCCCAGCTGCTGCAAGCCCTTTTGCAGTTGCTTCAGCTTCAGCGGATTCTTGATGCGCACGCTGCGGAACAGTTCAGGCGCGAAGAAGGGAATACCGGTGAACGCGACTTTTTCGCCTTCGGTGAAGCTATCGCCAATCTGGATATTGCCGTGGTTCGGCACACCAATAATGTCGCCGGCAAACGCTTCTTCCACCTGTTCGCGGCTGGAGGCCATGAATGTAACAACCGAGTTGGCAGCTACATCACGATCCAGACGCAGATGCTTCATCTTCATGCCGCGCTCGAACTTGCCGGAACACACGCGCAGGAAGGCGATGCGGTCGCGGTGCTTCGGGTCCATATTGGCCTGAATCTTGAATACAAAGCCGGAGAACTTTTCCTCGGTCGGATCAACCGAACGCACCGTCGCATCGCGCGGGGCCGGGGCAGGGGCCCAGTCGACCAGCGCATTGAGAATCTCGCGCACACCAAAGTTATTAATCGCGGAACCAAAGAACACCGGCGTTTGCTTGCCCGCAAGGAATCGTTCCAGATCAAACGGGTGGGATGCACCACGCACCAGTTCCAGTTCCATCCGGGTGTTTTCGATTTCCAGCGGGAACAGTTCGTCCAGACGCGGGTTGTCGATGCCCTGAATGATTTCGGTCACGCCCTGACCTGCATGATCAATACCAGCAGCGAACAGCAGAATCTCATCCTTCAGGATGTGGTACACACCGCGGAAGGTCTTGCCCATGCCGATTGGCCAGGTGACAGGCGCGCACTGAATGTCCAGCACGCTTTCCACTTCATCCAGCAGCTCCAGCGAGTCGCGCACTTCACGGTCGTACTTGTTCATGAAGGTGACGATCGGCGTATCGCGCAGGCGGCAAACATTCAACAGCTTGATGGTTTGCGCTTCTACACCCTTGGCAGCATCGATCACCATCAGGGCGCTATCCACGGCGGTCAGCACGCGGTAGGTATCTTCGGAGAAGTCCTGGTGGCCCGGGGTGTCCAGCAGGTTGATCACGTGCTCGCGGTAATCAAACTGCATCACCGACGAGGCCACGGAAATCCCGCGCTGCTTTTCGATTTCCATCCAGTCAGACGTCGCAAACTTGCCCGTCTTCTTGCCCTTCACCGTACCGGCGAGCTGAATCGCACCGGAGAACAGCAGCAGCTTCTCGGTGAGGGTGGTCTTACCCGCATCGGGGTGGGAAATGATGGCAAAGGTACGTCGCCGGGCGACTTCCTGGGCAATGCTCGACATGTCTGGCGCCAGTGGGAATAAGAAAAACGCGCCATTTTAAGGACTTGCGCTCGCCAAGTCGATGGTGGAATGCACTAACGGAGAATGATTTAACTCAAAGACAGCTTTTGTCAGATCTGTTTGAATACGAGGCTGGCTCCGCTTATATCAAATTGCAGTTTGCAAATGCCAGCAAAATCAGCCCTTTGCCTTAGCATTCTGATATGATCGCGGCCTTGTTTTGCCAGACAAACGCGACACAGCGCCGCTGGCACCGTTCGTTTACATGCTTCAAAGTGCCCAAAGACATGTCCGCTTACCCGAACTACTACACCGAAACCGTCACTTCCGTTCACCACTGGAACGATACCCTGTTCAGCTTCAAGACGACGCGTGATCCGGGTCTGCGCTTCGAAAATGGCCACTTTGTGATGATTGGCCTGGAAGTGAACGGCAAGCCGCTGATGCGCGCCTACTCCATTGCCAGCCCGAACTACGAAGAGCACATGGAGTTCTTCAGTATCAAGGTGCAGAACGGTCCGCTGACCTCGCGTCTGCAACACTTGAAGGTGGGCGATCAGCTCTTGGTGAGCAAGAAGCCAACCGGTACACTGGTGATTACTGATCTGAAACCGGGCAAGAATCTGTTCCTGTTTGGTACCGGTACTGGCCTCGCACCGTTTATGAGCATCATTCAGGATCCGGAAACCTACGAACATTTCGACAAGGTCATCCTGTTCCACGGCGTGCGCTTTATTAGCGAACTGGCCTACGAAGATTTCATCCAGAAGGAACTGCCGAATCACGAGTTCTTTGGCGACATGGTCAAAGACAAACTGGTGTACTACCCCAGCGTGACCCGTGAAGAATTCCGTACCCAGGGTCGTCTGATCGAGCTGGTTGAAAGCGGCAAGATGTGCGCCGACATCGGTATCCCGCAAATCAATCCGGAAACCGACCGCGCCATGATCTGCGGCAGCCCCGCCATGCTGGCTGACACAGCAGCCATGCTGGATCGCCTCGGTTTCAAGGTGTCGCCGCGTGTTGGCGAGCCGGGTGACTATGTGATTGAACGGGCGTTTGTGGCGAAGTAATCAAGGTTGAAGGTGTGACAATTTCCGAGTTGCAACAACTATTGGATTGCCTCAAAGGCGAAGTTGTCTTCGAAAGAAAAATCGTCGGCAATGCAATATGTCTTTGGTTTTCTGTTAGCCCTCAGTCATCCAACGCCCAATGCCTTTGGCTGGATGTACCTTGGCGATTAGAGAGTGCGGATAAAGTTGTAGCCTCCAGCTACGGGTTTCCGTGGGAGAGAGATGAGGGTGAGTCTGCGGAGCAATATCGTTCTCGCTTTGACTCTGCTTGCTCGAAGTCTAATGTTGTGAACAAGGCACAAGTAGTTGATGTAGTTGTCGATCATTTGACTCGTGATCTAACAATCGTTTTTCAAAGTGGCCTGACCTTGAAAACCTTTGTGGTCGACTTGGAAGAAGAAAATTGGCACTTTACTGATTACCGTGCCGGGAAACGATATGGTGTGTCTGTGGCTATGATTGATGTTTCAACTGTTTGAAGTAAATGCCTCCCCGCGAGGCATTTTTTTATTTTCCGGGCTATGTATTTCTTTTTTAAGGTGGTTTCGGGCTGAAATGCCTTGCCTCGGCGGGGGAATTCGGTCAGAATCCCGCCTTCGTTTTTTGCGTGTCGAACCGTGTTTCGGCATGTGAGTAGTGGACAACATCGTGTTGTCCAGTGCTTGCCCTACGGCCCAGGAGGCTAGGGGGGGAGGCGATTCGCCGAACTCCGGTTCACTCAGTGGACCGACTCGTAATCCATCAAGGCAAGACGTTCTTAGACCTTCGGGTGTTGGGGTATCGCTTGGGCTGCCGGGCTGCGCGGAGAATCCGTGTGGTGTGCGTGTGTGAGTGGTTCCCTATCCCGGCAACTTGGGGGTGTGGGATATGTCCAACCTGGATCAATCCAAACTCGTGCATGCTGCCCGTGCACAACTGCCTATCGGCGTCTATTTCGACGAAGATTTCTATAAACTCGAACAGGAACTGCTGTTCAAGCATGGCCCGAAGTATGTCGGTCATGAGCTCATGGTGCCCGAAGTGGGCGATTACCATGCGCTGGAAATGTACGACAAATCCCGTCTGCTCAAGCGTACCGAGCAGGGGGTCAAGCTGCTATCCAATATTTGTCGCCATCGTCAGGCCATCATGGTCGACGGTCGTGGCAACAGCAATCACATCGTGTGTCCGCTGCATCGCTGGACCTACGACAATCACGGCGTGCTGAAAGGCGCTCCGCACTTCCCGGAAAACCCCTGCCTGAATCTGCCCGTTACCGGCCTGCAGAACTACAACGGCATGCTGTTCGAACTGGGTACCGGTGGCCGTGATGTCGAAGCTGATCTGAAAGACCTCGGCGTCCGCAAGGATCTCGATTTCAGCGGCTATCGTCTGAACAATGTGCAGGTGGATACCTACGAAGGCAACTGGAAGACCTTTATCGAAGTCTATCTGGAAGACTATCACGTTGATCCCTTCCATCCGGGTCTGGGCCGCTTTGTAGAATGTGGCGACCTGAAATGGGAGTTCGGCGACTGGTACTCGGTGCAGACCGTGGGCATCCACAACGAGCTCGCCAAGCCGGGTTCCAAGGTCTACAAGGACTGGCACAATCAGGTGCTGGGCTTTAACCGTGGCAAGGTGCCGAATTTCGGGGCGATCTGGCTCACTTACTATCCGAACGTGATGGTGGAGTGGTATCCGCATACGCTGGTGATTTCTACCATCCTGCCGCAAGGCCCGCGCAAGTATGTGAACATCTGCGAATTCTACTATCCGGAAGAAATCGCGCTGTTCGAGCCGGAATTCATGGCGGCCGAGCAAAAGGCCTACGAAGAAACCGCCGTGGAAGATGCCGAAATCATCCGCCGTATGGAAGAGGGCCGTCTGGCGCTCTGGCGTGAAGGCCGCGACGAGTGGGGTCCTTACCAGAGCCCGATGGAAGACGGCATGCTGCACTTCCACGAGTTCATGCGCCGGGAGATGGGGGCGCATATTAAGGGGTAGCGTTAATCATATGGCCGATTGTAAATGTATTCCAAGTGCTGATGTTGATGAGTGGACAATTGTCGAAGGTATGGACGGCGGACGTCCGCACTTGGTGCGTTTTAGACCTAGATTGACTGAATTTTTGGGGGATAGTCGTTTCCCCAAAAGGCTCCAGATTGCTTGGAAATTTGTCGAAGATGAAAGCGGCATGCCAAGTGAGATGGAATCAGATGCAATGAACCAAATGGAGGATTATTTGGTGAGTGCGTTGGAGTCTAAAAATTCAGGAATTTTGGCTTTGGCCTGTACCTCAAAGGGGTTCAGATATTGGCAATTTTATGTTTCCCCCGCTGAGGATCTAGGCATAACTATCAATGACGCTCTTGCAGCTCTGCCACAACTTCCGATTACCATCGAATTGTCCGATGATCCCGAGTGGAACGCATTAGCAGAGTTGTTTGATTCGGTTTTGGATTGAGATTTTTGCCTGATTATGATTTGACGCTGGCAAATGATAATAAAAGATACCCTCCGCACATTTCCCCTCGCAAAGCCCGCACCAGCGGGCTTTGTCACATCTAGCGGCAGGGTTTTCATCTGGCGGCGGCAGTTCATGCCGTTCCCCTTGCCGTTTCATCGATCACTGATTTTCTGATGGTTCTCCGCTCGGGTTCTGTTGCGCCTTTACACGATTTAACGCTGCTGGCACGAATGCTGCTTTCTGCTGTGCATGGAAAAACCGGGTGCCCTGAATGGGGCACATATACACGGATAGCGGGAGGTCATCATGAGCACGGTTGCAACAGTGGGTGGAAACAACTCATACAACCAATGGCAATCATTCCAGCAGCAGGCACAAGGCCAGCAGGTGGGGTCGTCACAGGCGGTGAGCGCGCAATTGAGCGGTATGAGCGGCTTTTCGCAGAGCTTTCTGCAAACACTGGAGCAACTGGGTATCAGTCTACCGGGTCAGCCATTTCAGAGTATTGGTAACGAGAATGCCAAAAAGTCGGCAGCGGCGAGTGCCGGTCAGCAAGCCGGACAGCAATCGACTTCGCAGGTTGTGCATGCCTTTATGCAAAATCTGTTTGCCGCCATGCAGGCTAGCGCCTCGCAAGGTGCTCAGACAGAGAGCCGCTCGGGTGGGCAGCAAGGTCGTGGCAATATGGCGACGGCCATTGCTAATCTGGCGGGCGGACTCAGCCAGCATACCAGCGGCGGCAAAACCGTTGATACCAGTGCTGCAGCGTATGAGTCTTTAGGGCAATCGTGGCGGCAATTGCTGGCAGCGAGCGAGTCGTCAGGTAAAAATTCGGCCAGCAATCAACCAAGTCTGCAATCCTTTCTGCAGACCTTATCCAGCAATGTGGCAAGCCGTGGCGGTCATGTAGTCAGTACCACGGCTTAAGGTAATCAGTCGAACAGCAGGGCATTGGATCACACGAGGGAGCTCAGTGACGCCGGCCATAAACGGCCGGCGCGCTGAGTTCAATAAAGGCCAGACCACCCAGGTACGGGCCGCCATCATACCAATATGCGGATCGGTTCATGTAACCACCGCACTGGTGACCGAGGGATGCGCGCCGGCCTCCCAGCGGGCTCGCCAGTTGCATGACAGGCGAGCCGGCAGGCAACTCAAGGGACGATGCGTTCGGCATGGCCGGATGCGTCCATTTCGTCCCGATTGTCTGAGCAGTCGGGATGGTCAGGAGGCGATCGTGATCAGCATGTCCAGCATGAGCGTGGCGTATGCCAGCTATACCACTTCTACTTATTCTCCATCCTCGGTGCAATCAAAAGCTTCGCTTGGCGCATCATCCGGTACTCATCCAGTCAAAACCACGGGTAATCCTACCGGCAAGGTTACCGGCCCAAGCACGCCGGATTACTTTGCCAGTGAGGTGATCAAAACACTGAAAGACTTTGGTGTCGATGTCAGCAAAGTCAGTGCGGCGGGCGGCGATCTTGCAACGGCTCAGCCGGGGTCGGCGGAAGCTGCGCTGTCCAACTTCATTCAGTCGGTCAAGGATGCCATGAGCGCCAATCGCGCGGCCAATACCGGAACGGGGACGTCGGCACAGGTTTTCATGGTGTATATGCAGAAGCATTCGGGTTCATCCGGCGATATGCTGGCCGGGCAAACGGCGAGTCTGGAAAAGCTCATGTCAGCCAATTTCACCAGCATGACGTCAATGCTGGGACAGACCAGCAGTGGCGAAGACCCGATGGCACAGGTTAAGAAATCGGTACAGGAGGCGTTCCAGAGTTTGCTGGTGGCGCTCGGCGCTGCTCAGCCATCGAAGTCTGAGGATGGTAAACAGTCTGCAAAAGGTGAGGGCAGCACGGGCAGTGGCAATCAGCAATCAGCGCCCTCGCTACAGGCTTTTTTGCAGAGACTGACTGGAAATCTGGCAAACGATCAGGGGAATCTGCCGCAAGCCTCGTCGTCGGTCAGCATCAAGGCTTAAGCTGGTGCATAATGCCCGCTCACCTGAAACTGGGAGCGGGCCGATGCAGCTAAAGGAAATCTACATTCATCCACTCAAATCCGGGCGCGGGCAGCAGGTTGATGCTGTGCAGATCGAGGCACTTGGTCCGCGTCATGATCGCCGCTGGATGCTTTGCGATGAAAATGGTCGCTTTCTCAGTGCGCGTAACTATCCGCGCATGGTGCTGATCGAGTCGCAAGTAGATGAAAAAGGTATCTGCTTTAGCGCACCGGGCGCAGACCCATTGCGTGTTGAGATGGCTGACATGACGGAGCCACTGCCAGTTTCGGTATGGAAGCACGCATTTTCTGCATTTGCAGGCTACCCTGAAGCTGATTTCTGGTTCTCCGAGTGGCTGGGCACAAGTTGCCGCCTTGCATACACAGACGATCGCACCGCCCGCCGCACCACGGCTGACCCCACTTCGCCGGTGGGATTTGCTGATGGCTACCCCGTATTGCTGATCGGATCGGCTTCACTGGCTGATTTGAATGCGCGATTGGTTCAGCCGGTGAGCATGCGCCACTTCCGACCCAATCTGGTGATCGAAACAACCGAGCCGTATATCGAGGATCGCATTGCGCAGGTTCGGATTGGCGATGTCGTATTTGATCATGTCAAACGCTGTGCGCGCTGTGTGCTGACAACCGTCGATCCCGATAGCGGCATCCCCGATGCGGACATGCAGCCGCTGGCAACACTCAATGACTATCGCAGTGCCGACGACGGCACTTGTTTCGGGATCAATCTGATTCCGCGTGCACTAGGTGAGCTTGTACACGGGGCGCCTGTAGAGATTCTGAGCTGGCGAGCCTAGATCGCCCGCGCTGACATCAAACATGCCGCCCTCGGGCGGCATGTGTATATGTAAACGGCTTGCGTAGATCAGATGCCGCGCAACAGTTCGTTGATGCCGACCTTGGAGCGGGTCTGGGCATCCACCTTCTTCACGATGATGGCGGCGTACAGGCTGTACTTGCCATCGGCAGACGGCAGGTTGCCGGACACCACCACCGAGCCAGCCGGAACGCGGCCGTAGTGGATTTCGCCGGTTTCGCGATCGTAAATGCGGGTCGACTGGCCGATATACACGCCCATCGAAATTACCGAGCCTTCTTCCACCACGACGCCTTCCACGATTTCCGAGCGGGCGCCAATAAAGCAGTTATCTTCGATGATGGTCGGATTGGCCTGCAGTGGCTCCAGCACGCCACCGATGCCGACGCCGCCGGACAGGTGCACGTTCTTGCCGATCTGTGCGCAGGAGCCCACGGTGGCCCATGTATCAACCATGGTGCCTTCGTCAACATACGCGCCGATGTTCACGTAGGACGGCATCAGTACGACATTTTTGCCAATGAAGGAGCCACGACGTGCCACCGCAGGCGGCACCACGCGGAAGCCGCCGTTACGGAAATCAGCATCGCTGTAACCATCGAACTTGGATGGCACCTTATCGAAGTAACGGGTCATGCCATGTTCCATCACCGCGTTGTCATTGACGCGGAAGGATAGCAGTACAGCCTTCTTGATCCATTCGTTGACGTGCCACTGGCCGTTCAACTTCTCTGCGACGCGGATCTCGCCACGATCGAGTTCAAGAATGACCTGGTTGATCGCATCACGCAGCTCGGGACTGCAAGAGGTGGGCGACAATTCAGCGCGGCGTTCGAAGGCTTGTTCGATAACGGGACGAATGGGATGAGACATGGGCATTTCCGTGAGCTTGAGCATGAGTGGGCGCACCCCGTAAATCGGTCGATGCTTCTGCAATCTGGCACATGGATTCGCGGGATGCCAACTGTATGACGAGCAAAAAAAGCTGTCGCAGGCTAAAAAACCTGACCACCATACAGGGTGTGCCGAAACCAGGGTTCAGTGGGTTTGTGCAATCGCCAGACTGGATGAATGAGTCCAGTTTAAGGCTTGAATGGACAAGACCGGACGCAATTATATGGGAAGTTGCACTGGTTTTGTGATGCACTGCGTTTTGAAATTTCACAATGAGCCGGTAGACTTTGTGGTTTACGGCGATTTGCCTCCCACAATCAGGAGAGAAATAAAAATGAACATCGTGCAACGCTATGGCGTGCTGCTGGCCGCCTCACTTGCCCTTGTCCTGCCGATTGCACAGGCAGATGCCGAAGGTCTGCCGCAAGGAGGGGATGCGCCTCTGGTGGGCGATACGCCGCTGCCGGCAGTGAATCCATCCCGTAAGTCTTATGCGAAGCAAGCTGCCAAGGTCGAGGGCAAGCGCCCGCAGCGCCACGGTATGCGTCACGCCAAAAAGCGCCGTCCGCATGCCAAATCCCACGCGACTGCCAAGCATCATGTAGCGGTTAAGCCTGCTGCCAAAGCGGCGCATAAGCGTGTAAAAGCGAAAAAGCACTCAAGAAATCGCGCCTAATGCCGATATGGGGGAGTGAGGCCGTCAAGGCATCACTCTTCTGATCGGAGCGCATCATGGATGTCTCGTCTATTGCAAGTGCCGCATCTGCCAACGCAGCGCAACAAACTGAGCTGGCTACCACTCTGCTGGTGATGAAAAAGTCGATGGATATGCAACAGCAGGCTGCTTTGCAGCTGCTGCAGGCCTTACCGCAAGTTGCCAGTAATCCGCCGAATCTGGGTAATTCTGTCGATATTTCGGCGTGATCCTGAGGGCTGATCTCATGTTTGCGGGCAGCGCGTGACCGTCTGGGTGGCGCGTTTGTTTTTGTGCGACATGGTGCTTGGCGGTCTGCATGATAGAATCTGACGTTTAGATGTCTATCCACTTTTCCTCATGACCTTAGATGACGTCTTTGGCGAGTCTGGCTCGTTTGCGCGTGCGGTAAAGGGCTATAAGCCCCGTCCGCAGCAGATCGAGATGGCGCAGGCGGTTCAAAATGCGATTGAAACCAAGCGTCCGCTGATTGCCGAGGCTGGAACTGGCACGGGTAAAACCTACGCCTACCTGGTGCCTGCGCTACTGTCGGGCGGAAAAGTCATTGTTTCAACCGGTACCAAAACCCTTCAAGATCAACTTTATCATCGTGATTTGCCCCGCGTGCGCGAGGTGCTTGGCGTACCTGTGACCATTGCACTGCTGAAGGGGCGCGCCAATTACGTCTGTCGCTATCATCTGGAAGTAGCAGAATCAGATGGCCGATTTGCCCGCAAGGAAGATGTCGCCCAGCTGCACGAAATCGTCCGGTTTGCAAATCGCAGTCAGGATGGTGACAAAGCAAATTGTCCTTCCGTTCCGGAGACGTCGCCTGTGTGGGGCAATGTCACGTCAACTCGCGATAACTGTCTGGGCTCCGATTGTCCGCATCACGAAGACTGCTTTGTGATGAAGGCTCGGCGCGAAGCCATGGAAGCCGATGTGGTGGTGGTGAACCACCATCTCTTCTTTGCCGATGTCTGGCTGAAAGACGAAGGCGCCGGCGAATTACTGCCGCGCTGCAATACCATTATTTTTGACGAAGCCCACCAGCTGCCTGAAGTTGCCAGCCTGTTTTTTGGCGAGACAGTGGCATCGGGACAGCTGCTGGAACTGGCACGCGACAGCCGCGCCGAAGCATTGGCCGCTGCCAAGGATTTCATTCATCTGCCTGCGGCTGCGCAAGCACTGGACAAGGCTGTGCGTGATGTCCGTCTGGCATTTGGTCAGGAGACACTACGGGCGCCGCAGCATGCGCTGGCCGAGCGCATCGAGTTTCACGACGCGCTTGCCATACTGGCCGACAAGCTTGAGGAGCTGGGCGATCTGCTCAGCAAGCAGGCTGATCGCTCCGAAGGGCTGGAAAAGTGCCGTGTCCGCACGGCAGAACAATACGAGCTGTTACAACGCTGGCGCAACCAGTCCAGCGAAGACGCTGTGCACTGGATCGAGGTCACTGCCCATGGCTTTCAGTTGAATGCCACGCCGCTGGATATTGCCAAACTATTCTCCCGCCAGATCAATCAGGAGCGCGCCTGGGTGTTTACCTCGGCTACCTTGGCCATGAACGGCGATTTTCGTCATTACGCATACGAGATGGGCTTGTGGGAAGCTGATCACGCCACGTGGGATTCGCCCTTTGCCTACAAGCAGCAGGCTGTGATGTATGTGCCGCAAGGGTTGCCAGATCCCAATAGTAGTGGGTACACCGCGGCGGTGATCGAGGCGGCGCTACCGCTCATTCAGCGCGCCGAAGGTCATGCCTTTTTGCTGTTTACCAGCCTGCGCGCCATGCGTGAGGCTTATGATCTGCTGAAAGTCAAGTTACCGGCGCTAGGGCTCGAGTATCCCTTGTTGCTGCAAGGCGAGGGATCACGCTCCGAGTTACTTGAGCGCTTCCGTCAGGAGCCGCATGCCATTCTGGTGGCCAGCCAGACCTTCTGGGAAGGGATCGACGTCAAGGGCGAGCAATTGCGGCTGGTCGTCATCGACAAGGTACCGTTTGCATCACCGGATGATCCGGTGCTTGCTGCGCGCGTAGACAAAATCAACAAGGCAGGGCGCAATGCGTTTATGGAGTATCAGCTGCCGCGTGCCACGATTACCCTAAAGCAGGGCGCAGGCCGCCTGATCCGTGACGAGCAGGATCGCGGTGTGCTGATGATTGCCGATCCGCGCCTGATCGACAAACCCTACGGCAAGCGCATCTGGCAGAGTCTGCCGCCTATGCTGCGCACTCGCGAGCTGAGTGTGGTGCAACGATTTTTTGACAGGATGAATGATGGCACGACGAAAGCCTGATGCCAGCAAACGTGCGGTGCGTACAGCCGCGTCAAACGGTAGCAGTGCCGGCGTACGCCTGCTGAAAGGCTTGCTGGCGGTATTTGCACTGGCCGTCATGGGTGCTGCTGCTGCCGGATTCTGGGCGTTTCACGAACTGAGTTCGCCGCTGCCGATCGCAGGCCAGACCCGGGACTTTCTGCTCGAGCCTGGTACCACCATGCGCGCAGCTGCTCGCCAGCTGGAAACCGAGGGCATTCTGGAACATGGCTGGTTGTTTAGTCTGTATGCCCGCGCCACTGGCCGCGCACCGCGCATCAAGGCAGGAAGCTACGAGATTTCGGGCGAAACGACTGCATTGCAACTGCTGGATAAACTCACCGATGGCGATGTGAGCAGCGCGACGGTAACCATCGTGGAAGGCTGGAACTGGCGGCAGGTACGTGATGCGCTGAATCGCAATCCTGATCTGAAACATGATCTGGTCAGCTTGAAAGATTCGGACGTCGTACAGCAAATCGGGATGGATGCACCCTCACCGGAAGGGTTGCTGTTTCCTGACACCTATCATTTTGCCAAGCACAGTTCTGACCTGAGTGTCATCAAACGGGCGGCTTCAATCATGCAAAAGCGCCTGGAAAAGGTCTGGGCGCTGCGTAGTGCCCGTACGTCGGTAAAAACACCTTATGAAGCACTCACACTGGCCTCCATCATCGAAAAGGAAACCGGTAGATCGTCTGATCGCACACTGATTTCAGCGGTGTTTAATAACCGCCTGCGTATCGGCATGCGTCTGCAAACAGACCCTTCAGTTATCTACGGCATGGGTGATCAGTATGAAGGCAATATCCGTCGCAGTGATCTTGAGCGCGATACGCCTTACAACACTTATACGCGATCCGGCCTGACGCCCACCCCCATTGCCATGCCGGGAGAAGCATCGCTTATGGCGGCGGTGAACCCTGCAGAGTCAAAAGCGCTGTATTTCGTGGCACGTGGTGATGGCTCTTCGCAATTTTCAGAGTCGTTAGATGATCACAATCGCGCCGTGAGACATTTTATCCTCGGCAAAAAATGAATTTCGTAAAAAGGTAAGTGCATGAGCAAGGGTTGCATGATTGTGTGCGATGGCGGCAATGGCGCGGGTAAATCCACTGTGCTGAAGGCCATCGAGGCGCACTTGCGCGCACGTGGACACGAACCCGTGATGACACGCGAGCCGGGCGGCACGCCAATTGGCGAGAAAATCCGCGAGATTCTCCTGAGTCCGGACACGCCGGAAATGTGTGATGTCACCGAGCTCATGCTATTTACGGCCGCTCGGGCGCAGCACGTGCGTGAGCGAATTATCCCGGCCATTGAAGCAGGCAAAATTGTAGTGAGCGATCGCTTCGATTCCGCCACCATCAGTTTTCAGCACTATTCCCGTGGCCTGTCACTGGAGCTGATCCAGCAGCTCAATGGCATCGCCATCGGCAGTCTGCGGCCGGACATGACCATTATCCTTGATCTCGACCCGGAAGTCGGTTTGCGCCGCGTCATTGCGCGCGAAAACGGCGCACTCGATCGTATGGAGCAGGAAAGCCTGGTGTTTCTGCACAAGGCTCGCCATGGTTATCTGGAACAAGCCAAGGCCGACCCCGATCATTTTGTGGTGATCGATGCCGCCCAGTCGCTGGAGAAAGTGATTGCGGATGTGCTTGCTGTGGTTGATTTGCTGATTCCCGCCTGATGTATTAGTCATAATGTGCTGATTTTAAATTCAATGCTGTCTGCCAAGTCAGGGCGGACGGCAGAGCCGCACGTGTCAATTATGAAATCAGGCTGACATGTCATTACCTCAAGCTAGCTATTGAGGGACGATGCATGAACTTCAGGCTTGAGCCTAGTTGAATGACTGCCATAGTATGCGATACCGGCGGTTACCTGTTCGCTGATTTCAAATTTACCTAGCGCACATATGAAGTGCGAACGCATTGACTGACAATCCATTCTATGACAATGTCATTTAATGTGTATGAGTGAAAGCGATCATGACCGATGATGCTAACACGCGAGGACGTGTGTACTTGGGGGGGATGGTCATCGTCACCGCATGTATGCTGGTGCTGGCCGGTATGTATGTGGCGTTCCAGCTATCTTTTATCCCGTTTGTGCTGCTTATCGCGCTGGTGGAGCTGGGCTGGCTTGCGCGCCGATACGGTGAAATGCTGCGGGCGAGCAAGCGGCGTACCTGTTTTTGGCATGCTGCCCGATCCTTCGTGGTCATTCAGGATGATCGCGAGTACCGGGGAGAGGAAACCATAGTGGTGTTTCCCGATGCTGACATTGAACAAGCGCACCAGCGATTTGCAGTGTCGTGGTTGTGTCTGACTAAAAATGGCAGCTGGTTCTGGCTTGATATTCGGTTACATGGCCATGTGATCGAACGCACCGCGGTCACGCCGCTGGATATGGTCATGGCACGACATGCAGTGGCGCTGCATTGTCCGCACAAGTATCGCCAGTTTTTTGCTGCGCCAGAACTTGCTTGAACATGACACAATGCGTGTGGGCTCGCCTGATCTGGCGGGCAATAGCTTGGAGCAAGTTCAAATGAGCGATTCGTGGACACCGCCGAAAGTCTGGGAATGGAAACAGGGAAATGGCGGCGCGTTTGCCAATATCAATCGACCCGTCGCTGGCGCGACACATGATCAGGATCTGCCTGTCGGTCAGCATCCCTTGCAGTTGTACTCCCTTGCCACGCCCAATGGCATCAAAGTAAGCATTCTGCTTGAAGAACTGTTAGCGCGCGGCGTCTCAGCTGCTGAATACGATGCATGGCCTATTCGTATACAGCAGGGAGATCAGTTTGGTAGCGGCTTTGTGGCGGCCAATCCAAACTCCAAAATTCCGGCACTGGTTGATCACAGTGGCGTGGCGCCGATTCGCATTTTCGAGTCCGGGGCGATTCTGGTTTATCTCGCGGAAAAATTCTCCGCCTTCTTGCCAACAGAGTCCGCGGCTCGGGCCGAGTGCCTATCCTGGTTATTCTGGCAGATGGGAAGCGCGCCCTTTGTGGGTGGCGGGTTTGGACATTTTTATGTGTATGCACCCGTCAAAATCGAATATGCCATTGACCGCTATGCCATGGAAACCAAGCGGCAACTGGATGTACTGAACCAGTTGCTGGCTACACGTGACTATGTGGCTGGTGACGATTACACCATTGCCGATATGGCCATCTGGCCCTGGTATGGTCAGCTGGTACTGGGTGATCTCTATGGTGCAGCGGAATTCCTGCAGGCAGATGCTTACCCGCATGTAATCCGCTGGGCTAGGACAATTGCAGCGCGTCCTGCGGTGATACGTGGCCGCCGGGTCAACAAAACCTGGGGTGATGACCAACTACCAGAGCGTCATTCCGCTGAAGACTTCATGCGCTAGGTGTCATGGGCAATCGGTTTGACATGATTTGCCCATGAATCGATTGCCCTATTGATCCACGTATTATGTGAAAAATGCGACAGTACTGTTGCAGTGCAAAGAAATTGTGAGATGAGATTTACTGGATAGCATTATCTATGTGTGAAATTTTGTTAAATTTTAAGTGATTGATTTTATATGAATATTTGATCTTTATTTCTCCGAGTCGGCACGCTCGTCGGAAAAGGCGCTCTATTGAGAGTCTATCCGAATGTGCTTATAAAGGTCGCTGACCTGTTGCACGCAGACAGTGCGTGCATGTGAGCCAGGTTGTTGTACCTACACAAATGTGCGTTCGACACACTCGGAGAAATACATGAAGCTTCGTCCTTTGGTTTTTGCCGTTACCGCTGCGATGGTGGTGCTTCCACTGACCGTATCTGCCGCTGATCAAGACAAGAGTGCCGCCATTACTCGTGCGCTCAAACTGCTGAATGATAACCAGCAGTCAGGTAGTTCAGCCAAGGGTGTGAAGGCTGCTGCTGCATCGAATGAGGCCTGGGAAGCCAGCGATGTGGTGTTCGACAATGATGGTAACGAACACGTTCGATTTGACCGTAAAATCAAGGGTCTGCGCGTGCTGGGTGGCGATGTGGTTGTCCACTCCAAAGGTGGCAGTCTGAATAGCTTCACCATGCCGCAACCGCGTGGCTTGAGTATCCGTAACGGCGGTACAATTGCAGGTTCCACTGCTGTGGCGATCGCCCGCGCCTATTTTAACGGCACCGAGAGCGGCCATACCGATGCAGAGTCCATCGTGTATGCACGCGATACTGACCCGGCACTGGCTTACTCGGTCACGGTTTCCGGCCTGAAGCGCGATCAAACCCCAAGCTCCATGGAGTTTGTGATTGAAGCAGCATCCGGCCGTGTGCTGGACATGATCGAGCATGTGCATACCACTGCAACTGCAGGGACAGGCACAGGTGTCTTTTCCGGCAAGGTGAATCTGACCACCGATAGCACCACAACAGGGTTTGCGCTGCGCGATCCAAGCCGTGGTGGTCATTACATCAACAACAGCGCCAATGGCACCGGCAATGGCACGCTGATGACCAGCACGACCAATACCTGGGGCAATGGTTCCAATAGCAACGCACAGTCTGCCGCTGTGGATGCATTGTACGGCCAAAACATGACCTGGGACTATTTCAAGTCGGTCCACGGACGGAGTGGGATTGCCAATGATGGCAAAGGCGCATATTCCCGCGTGCATTACAGCAAGAACTACGCAAATGCCTTCTGGGATGACAGCTGCTTCTGCATGACCTACGGTGATGGCGATGGCAAGACACTGGGGCCGCTGCTGTCCCTGGATGTAGCTGGCCACGAAATGTCACACGGTGTGACATCGCGTACCGCCAAATTGGTCTACTCCGGCGAGAGCGGTGGCCTGAACGAAGCAACGTCCGATATCTTTGGCGTGTCCGTTGCTTTCTATGCCAATAACCCCAGCGAGCCGGCAAGCTACGCGCTGGGCCGCAAGCTGTTCCTCACCGGCGATGGCACACGTGGTTTCCGCTACATGTTCAAGCCGAGCCTCGATGGTTCGTCTGCCGATTGCTACAGCAGCAGCGTGGGCTCGCTGGACGTGCATTTCTCCTCAGGTGTGGCTAACCACTTCTTCTATCTGCTGGCTGAAGGTGCGGTGGTACCCGCAGGTTATGGTTCAGGCACAACCTATAACGTGACACCCGCCAAGCTGGTTTGTAATGGCGATACCACCCTGAAGGGCATTGGTCGCGATGTGGCTGGCAAGATCTGGTACCGCGCGCTGACCGTTTACATGACCTCAACTACAAACTACAAGGCTGCACGCACTGCAACGCTGAATGCTGCGAAGGATCTGTATGGTACGACGTCGACTCAGTACGCTGCCGTGGGTAAGGCCTGGGCAGCTGTGAGTGTGAATTAAGCACCGCACACCCATCAAACTGACGATCTGGGTCAGTGAAAAAAACCTCCGCTACGATGACTGGCGGAGGTTTTTTATGCATACATGTTTCAAATCATATGCACGGTAAATCCCTCTGACAGATAGCCTGCAATAACTGCATCAGGCAAGCCTTGTGGAATCTCCAGAATGATATTGCGCGGTGCCAGCTCGAAATGTGCCATCAGTTTGGCAAATGTCTTGCCATGCGCTGTTTTCACATGCTGGAACAGCAGGGGATGGATCGGTAGCACCAGCGGCCCGGGCCGGCCGCCAATCAGGAAATGATTGAGCGTATGGATCAGGCGGCAGAGCCGATCCAGTTTGAGAATACCGTCGGCACCTGCAGGTAGCTGATACAGCTTGTCGCGGCTGAGCGGTTCGCCGTTTGGTCCCGTGGCAAGTGTTTCTCCGCGCACCAGATTGGCCAGACCGATTTTGTAGGGCGAAAACTGGCTGCGGATTTCCCCTTTGAAATAGCGACCGTATACGCCATGTGCATCCAGTCCCAATGGTAATCCGGCCACCCATTGCGCAGGCATGGTGGCAATACGTGCAGACAGCGCGTGCCTGACAGCTTCCGAATCTGGCGGCAGAGGTTCATCGAGCGTGTCGATCAGGGGAGTGGAGAAAGACATGTGGTGTCCTGTTATGCGAGTTGACCCGGCGATAGATACACGAATCCGAGCGTGCCGCTGCGCAGTATAAGCGAATCAATCTAAATTAAACGGAATAAAAGATTCATTCAATATTTCCATGTGGAATTTACGGAGAGCTGTTTTGCTTTGCACAAAATGTGCTGCATTTGCAGCAGTCTTCGCAGGGTCTATCACGGTTGGAAATCATGTAAGTGAATGATCTATATGTGATTTGATGGGCTGGCATCATTCCTGCAAATGACTTCGTGAACCGCAGCTGCCTCTGTGCTGCGAATGAAAGGAGTCAACTCATGGAATCGCTGGCATTTTCTGCGCGAGCCTTCGCTGCCCCGCCTAGACGACATCCTGCGCGTCGTCCGCCGGTTCGGTCTGCCCAGCAGGCGCAAGTAAAGGTGCATGCGGTGACACGGCCGCCCATTGAAGCCCCGCCGCGTGGCCGCTGGTGGATCGGGGTGGCAGTGCTGGTGCATGCAGGCATTGCGGGTTGGCTGTTCTTCGGGCCAAAGCAGCAGTCTGCAGCGGCTGAGCCGCCGCACGAACTCAAGCTGAAGTTTTTCAAGCCGGAAGTGGTCGATCCACCCAAGCCGCCACCCCCTCCGCCGCCACAGGCGGAAAAGAAAACAGTGACGCCCAAAGCATCCACTCCCACCACGCCGGTTGAATTGCCCAAAGTGGCTGAAAGCACCAGTAGCACGGGAGAAGCGGTTGCAGTCCAAAGCGGGCCAGTCGCCCCCCCGGCGCCTGCACCCGCTCCGCCGCCTCCCGCCCCGGAGCCCGTCATTGAAGCGCGCGGTGGGATTGGTTACCTGAACAATCCGCCGCCTGATTACCCGCGCCAGGCGCAGGTTCAGGGCTGGGAGGGCAAGGTGGTGCTGCGTATCCGGGTGAGTCCGGACGGGCATCCGCAGGAGGTGCAGGTGAAAACCTCCAGTGGCCGCAAGATTCTGGACGATGCCGCCATCAATACTGTGCAGCGCTGGCAATTCGCGCCCGCCAAGCGTGGTCAGACCGCCGTGGAAGGCTGGGCGACCGTCCCGATCGAATTCCGTCTGTAGCTGCAAGCAAAAGCAGCCTCAGGACACAACGCATATCCGATTTCAACATTCAATTTCAAGGACACACGATCATGATTGATACCCAATCCATCCCTGGCGCACAGATTACTCTTTGGGCATTACTCGGCTTTTCAGTTGCTACCTGGAGCCTGATTCTGGTGAAAGCCTGGCAACAGTACAAAGTGGGCAAGGAAAACCGCCGCTTCTCGACCCAGTTCTGGGAGGCGAATGATCTGGGTGAAGCGGCCCGTTCTACCGAGTCTGCCGAGGGCACCCTTGCCCGGCTTGCCAAAGCTGGTTTTGGTGCACTCAGCGATGATGGCTCCAGTCACAATCTTGATCACCAATGGGATAGACAGGAATTGCTCGAGCGCCATCTGCGCCAGCAGATCCATCGCGAGCATCGTGGTCTGGAAACTGGCCTGACTTTGCTGGCCAGTATTGGGAGCACCGCGCCCTTTGTTGGTTTGTTCGGCACGGTGTGGGGCATCATGAATGCACTCACGCATATCGGAAAGCTGGGTAATGCCAGCATCGACGTGGTGGCGGGGCCGATTGGCGAGGCGCTGGTGGCAACCGGGATCGGTATTGCCGTGGCGGTACCGGCAGTGCTGGCTTACAACTTCTTTGTGCGCAAAATTAAGCTGGTATCCGCCGATCTGGATGACTTCGCAACTGACTTCCTGAACCTGGCCCAGCGCGCCAATTTCCGCCACCCGCTGATTCAGCGCGCTGATGATGGCAAGGTGGTCGAACTGAAGGCAGGTAATCTGCAACCGGGCAACCCTGGCCGCGAGGTATTTGCATAAATGGCGATCTCGACAAGACAGGAATCCGGCGCGGTGCTCAGCGAAATCAATATCACACCACTGGTGGATGTGATGCTGGTGTTGCTGGTGGCGTTTATGATCGCCATACCGGCCTTGAATAATGCCGTGCACGTTAATCTCCCCAAAACAGCGCCTACTACTACACCACCGCTGCAAAAGCAAGTGATTGTAAGTGTGGATGTCGAGGGCAGGGTGTACATCGACAAGCGGGAAATTCAGCCCGCAACATTAGAAGCAGAGCTCAAGACTCTGCTCGCCGACAGCCCCGAACTGGCGCTGCGTCTGCAGGGCGACGAACACGTCCCTTATGGATCAGTCGCGCGGGCCATGGCCGCCATCGAGCGCAGCGGCGTGGCCAATGTATCGGTGCTGACGGCGCAATAATCACGCATCAGCGTACGCCCAGACGCAGGATGTGAATTTGAACCACGGGTGGAAGCTCGTGGTTTTTTTGTAATGCTTTGGGCGAATGAGAGTCAATTGGCGAGCCGATTAGTTTTTAGTTGGCAGGGTGTAGGATACCTTCTCTCCATTAATTTTGGCGTGCCCATTCTTTATTAGTAAAGAGAATACTTGATCAGTGATTTCTCCAGAAATACCTTTGCCAATTTTTGCTTGGATAGTACTTTTTAGTGTTTTAGTTGTTCTGGGTTTTGATGATTTTCTATTGATCAAGTCTTCTATTGCTATTTTTAGATAGCCCTCCAGTGTTTCTTGCTTGGTGAGGGAGGGGGCTTGAGGGGCAACTTTATCCTCGTGTTTTGCCTGACTAATCTGAGTCAGGCAAAAGATTTCCTCGATTGACGATGAGCGGCTGCACGAAATTTTACGTGACTTTAAATGTTGTATTAGTGGGTCAAAACCCGTATCTCGTGAAATAATATGAAAGATACCCTTTGGGTCTGTTATTGCCAAATTTCCAAGATAGTATGCAATGTGAAAGTCTAGTGCATTGGTTCCCGGAGTCTCCAGTGTTATGTAGCTGGATCTTTGCGCTATTTTATGCATTGCTAAGACAAAGTCTACGCGAAGCTTTGTATTAGTTGGTCCAAGAAAGGCGATAACCTTAAAGTGCTCATCATTGAGTAAATGCAATGACTGAGTTTGCACATTTTCATAATCAATTAAAACGTAATTTGTACGCAATCATATCTCCTAGTTGAGACTTTATTTATGCATGCTGGGTTCAATGAATCCACGCGTTAAATACGCTTGGGAACATCAAAAATGTTCTAATCTGCACCTACAATATTGCCAGACCTATAGTCGCCTCACAACTGAAACCCATTGCTTGCAACTGTAGTATTTAACACTGTGCATGAAAAAAAGCGGCCCCACCAGAAGCCGCCCGTTTCCCCTCATCCCCCGATGATTAGCGAATCATCTCACTCACTTCGCTTGAACGCATCATGACAGGCCTTGCAGGTGGCGGTGAGTTTCACGAATTGCGGTTTCAGTGCCGCCGCATCGCCCGCCTGTGGCGCAAGCTGGGCGAGGGCGGTGGCTTCGCGGGAGAAGTGGGTGGCGAGTTCGCTTACTTTGGCGGTATCGCTGAAAAATTCCGGTTTCACCGTGGTGTCGTGCCAGCCCTTGCCGGTTTGCGTATTAGCGGCGAACAGATTGCCGAGGCCGGAATTGGCCAGTGCGGCGATGCTGTTGGCGGCGCGAACCACTTCGTCTTTGTTGTATGGGCCTTCGAGTTGAGCCTTGATGCGGCCCGTGTTCCAGGCGATCACCTGAAACGCGGACTGACGCCATTTAATGAGTGATTCGGGTTTGGGGGCGTCAGCGGCAACGGCGCTGCCAAGGCTAAGGGTGATCAGGGTGGCGATCAGGCTGAGGCGCTTGAAAGTCATAGTCAGTACCTGTGTAGGGCAGCGAGGCTGCGTGGATGGAAAAGCGGAGACCGCATGAGCGGCCTTTATTCATTGATCGGACGGTATTGATCGTGGCACGGCATGCAGGCTTGACGGATGCCAACGGCCAATTCGCTGGCGCGCGTCCAGTTGGATTCGTCGAGCGCAGTCAGTACATACTGGCTGCGCGCCACATCGTCCCGCGATAGCTTGGCCGCGCCTGGCTTGCCCGTTTCATCGAGGTAGGCGGCCATGGCGGCATAGAGCGTTTGCAAGGATTCGGCCCGTAGACGGGCACGCTGGCTGTCCTGTTCCAGCAGCGCATGCTGAAGGTCGCTGCTGTATCGATCGATCTGCCGCATCCAGACATCAAACTGGAACAACGTGGCCCCCCGACCGGGCAGACCCATCAACAGCAAGACAGCCAGCGTGATCTGGCGCCATTTCATGGCGTATTTGCCTGTAGCTTCTGCACCGCCTGCAAAGCCTGTTCCACATGCTGATCCGGTGGCAGATCGCTCAGGGTGACGGCGATATGGCCGTCCTGCGCAATCACGAATGACACCCGCTCGGCAAAGCCGTGATCAATGGCCTCTCCGCGTGTATCGACAGCGCCCTTGCGTACCTCGCGCACATTCACTGCGAACAGCTTCGCAATCCGGCCATCCGGATCGGCGGCAACAGGCAGTTTGCCTGCGCAATATTCGGGATCAGCCGAAAAGGCCTTCAGGCGGGCAGGATCATCGAGCGAAACACCCACGACTGACGCATGTGCAGCGCGGAAGGCGTCAATACGGGTTGCAAAGGTGTGCGCTTCGATATTGCAGCCTTTGGTAAAGGCCGAGGGGTAGAAGTACACCACCACCGGGCCTTGGCGCAGCGCGTCCTTGAGTGAGACTTGCACCGCCTGGCCATTGAGTGCGGCGCTGGCAGTAAAGTCGGGCGCCACTGCACCGGGATTCAGTGCGGCCTGTGCAGGCAGGGATAAACTCAGACAGGTAAGAAGGCCTGACCCGATGGCGAACAGACGTGTCGTTGCGGTTGTGTTCATGATTTGTACACCGAATGGCAGGCCTTGCAGGTTTTGGTAACTTTGTTGATGCCTTGTGATGCTCCTTCAAAGTCCTGGTCGCTGATCTGCTGCTTGATGGTGGTGAGCTGCAGGGTGATGTCGCGCGAGTACGTCTGCCCCTTTTCTGCATCAGGATGCTGCTGGTAGTAGTCAGACACCTGCGCAAACAATTCCAGCAGGGCATCGGTATTCTGAGCTGAAGCCACGGCGTTCTTCTGCAGCAGATTGGAATCCAGATCGCGTGTCGCGTCCTCGATATCGTGCATCAGGTCCTCGCCAATGCCGGGTACATTGGCAAACGAATCAAAGGCAGCAATGGCGAGGATCAGGCCCGCGATGATCAGTGGGCGTTTCATGGTTCAGTTCCTTGTGTATCCGGGTCAGGCAATCAGTTCGTGGATGACTTCACCGTGCACGGTGGTGGCGCGTTCGCTGCGGCCATCGTGCTGGAAGGTGAGGGTGCGGTGATCCAGTCCCAGTAGGCTGAGGATTGTGGCCTGCAGATCATAGGTATCCACTTCGCCGGAGACAGCGCGCAGGCCGATTTCGTCCGTGGCGCCGTGGGTGTAGCCCGCCTTGCTGCCGCCACCGGCGATCCACGAGGTGAAGCCCCACGGATTGTGGTCGCGACCATCGCCGGTCTGGCCATACGGCGTGCGGCCAAATTCGGAGGTCCACACCACCAGCGTTGAGTCGAGCAGGCCGCGTTCCTTCAAATCCGCCAGCAAGCCTGCAATTGGCTTGTCCACGGCGCGCGCCATCACGGCGTGATTCTTTTCGAGACTATTGTGGGCATCCCAGTCGCCGTAGGTTTTGTCACCAGAACCGGAAATCACGTGCACGAAGCGCACCCCGCGTTCTACAAGGCGTCTTGCGCGCAGCAGATTGGTGCCATATTCACGGCTGATCTCGTCATCTAGCCCGTAGGACGATTTGGTGGCGGCGGTTTCCTTGCTGAGGTCGACGGCTTCCGGTGCCGAGGTCTCCATGCGGTAGGCCAGATCGTAGCTGCGCAGACGGGCTTCCAGCTCGGTATCGCCCTGATACTTGCCTGCATGCTTCTGATTGAGTTGCTTGAGCAGATCGAGGCTGGCACGCTGGTCGCTGGCACTCAGGACATTGGGGCGATCCAGATGAAGGATGGGCGAATCGCCCTGACGGAACGCGGTGCCCTGATAGACTGCTGGCAGGAAGCCGGAACTCCAGATCACCTGTCCACGTCCGCCACCCGCATTGCTATTACCGGTGGGTAGCACGACGAAGGGGGGCAGATCCGGATTGGCCGCTCCCAGCGCATAGGTCACCCATGCGCCCAGCGCCGGACGACCCGGTACCAGCCCGCTGGTGTGCAGCTTCAGCGAGGAAATGACGTGGGTTGACCCCTCTGTTTTGCTGCCTTTGATAAAGGCGATCTTATCGGCATGCTTGGCAAGGTTGGGCACCAGATCGGAGAACCATGCGCCGCTGTCGCCATGCTGTTTCCATTCGCGCTTGCTGGCAAAGAGTGCGCCCACACCGCCATCGGTGGCTGTTTTCAGGCCCTTGCCGAAGGAGTCGGGCAGCGGCTTGCCATGCAGCTTGATCAGGTCGGGTTTGTAATCAAACAAGTCCAGCGTGCTCGGCGCACCGGCCATGTGCAGCCAGATGACCGCCTTGGCTTTGGCCGGGAAGGGCGGGTTTTTCGGCGCTAGCGGATCGTCGAATGCGGTTTCTTCGCCTGCTAATGCACTGGCGCTGATGACGCCGCCGAAAAGACCTGTTGCCAGCAGGCTACCCAGCCCGAGGCCGGTGGTACCGAGAAACTGTCTGCGTGAGTGACTCATGATAGTTGTCCTTGCAATGCGTATCGTGTCTGTATGGATGGCCGGTGTGATGCTGCTCAGCTAGAAGCGGTAAACAAATTCATTGGCATTGGCCAGGGTGTGTACCAGGCTGACCAGACCCGCTTGATGCGCCAGCACCGTGCGCTTGTCGCTGCCTTTCTGCTTGCCCGCTTCGCTGCCGGCATCGCTGGCGATGTCTGCGCCGCCATCTTCATCACCGCCACCGCCTTTGCTGGCCTGCAGCTTGCGCTGACTATCAATGAATTGCTGGAAGGCCACCTGTTCCAGGCGGTCTGCCTTGCGGCCATACAGCGACTGGTACGCACGATCGAGACCATTGGCGGCTTCGGCGGTGATGCCGTAGCCAATTACCTGTGGCACTGATTTGCCGGCCTGCAGCTTTTTCAATGCGGCGGATTCTTGTTGCTTCCAGAATGCGAGCAAGGCCGTGCGTTCGCTGTCGCTTGGTTTGCGCGAATATAGGATGCTGTAGATGCGGTCGATCTTCTGCTTGTCGTCCTTACCTGCTTCTTTCTCTACCCGACCTGCCAGTGCGCGCGACCATTCAAACACTAGATCACTGTTCAGCAACGCCAGTGCCTGTGGTGCCGTGGTGGTCACTTCGCGGGTCTGATGCACCAGCTGCGGATTGGCCCAGTCGAAACTATCGAGGAAAGGATAGGGCGAATTGCGGCGCACAAAGGTATAGACGCTGCGGCGGTAGTAATCGTGCGGATCATCCGACGTCTTCCAGAAGTTGGCTGCATTGAGCGCCGAGTTAAAGCTCTTGGGCACCGGAGGGAAGACCGATGGGCCACCTTGCTTTTCATTGAGCAAGCCCGCTGCATAGATCAGCGAATCGCGAATCTGTTCGGCATCCAGGCGCTGGCGCGGGAAGGTGGCCAGCAGTTTGTTGGCCGGATCGACTTTGGCGACATCGGCACGCGGGATCGAGGCTTGACGGTAGGTATGCGACAGCAGGATTTCACGCTGCAGCGGCTTCAGCTTCCAGCCGCCTTTCACAAATTCGCTTGCCAGATGGTCGAGCAACTCCGGATGAGTCGGTTTAGCGCCTTGCTTGCCGAAATCCCCCAGTGTTTCAACGATGCCCTTGCCGAAATATTGCGCCCACACGCGGTTCACATAGACGCGCGCGGTGAGTGGGTTATCGGGGCTGACAATCCAGTTGGCGATGGCGGTGCGGCGACCGGAGGAACGATCAGTTGGCTTGATCTCCGGCGAATTCCCGCCCAGCAAGGCCGGCACCCCCGGTTGGACTTCTTCCAGATGGCGGTCGTAAATGCCATTGGCGAGTACATAGGTGGCAGGTGTGTCCTTACCCAGTTCTACCATGGCCGAGATAAAGCCCGGATGTTTAGGTTTCAGGTGGTCAAACTCTTTTAGCTTGGCATCCAGCTTCTGGTATTCGGCGTAGCCTTCCTTGTCCTTGGTTTTCAGGGTGTTCACAGCATTGCGTGTACGGCCGGATAAGGTCCACAGGCTGCGGTTATAAATCCAGCGTTCATAGGCATTGCGCTGCTCGGCGGGCTTTTCGATGGCCTCGCGGGTCGCAGGGGTAAAACCTTGCAGGCGATCGTCTTCCAGCTTTTTGATGACAGGCTTCAGAATCTCGGTCTGGCGATCCCGAATCTCTTTAGTTGCTTCTTCCCACCTGGCCTGTTGAGCCAGAAAGGTCTCCCGCTCCTTCCCTTGCGCCGCCAGAATGTCATCCTGTGCGCTAGCGTTCACAAAGTAGGATTGCAGCTGGTAGTACTCTTTCTGTGAAATCTTGTCGAACTTGTGGTTGTGGCAGGCGGCGCAGGCGACAGTCGTGGCAAGCAATACCGATCCCACTGTGTTGGTCAGGTCGGTGGCGACTTCTACCTGTTTCAGGTTCAGGTCGCGGGCATTGATTTCATCGGGATAGTTGCGCAGGAAACCGGTGGCAATTCTGGCTTCGTGGCTGTCCGGCCAGAGCTCATCGCCTGCCAGCTGCTCCTTGATGAAGCGGTCGTAGGGTTTGTCCTCGTTGTAGGCCTGGATCACATAATCGCGGTAGCGCCAAATATTGGGTCGGGTGCCGTCGGCGTTGTAACCATCGGAGTCCGCATAACGGGTCAGATCCAGCCAGCGGCGGCCCCAGCGTTCGCCATAGCGAGGGGAAGCTAGCAGCCGGTCAACCAGCTTTTCGTAGGCCTTGGGCGATTTGTCATTCACAAACGCACTGACTTCCTCTGGCGTCGGGATCAGGCCCCATGCATCCAGCGTGGCGCGGCGTATATACGCTTCGCGCTCGGCATCTCGCGAGGGTTTCAAGTGCTTTTCTTCCAACTTTTGCAGCACAAAGCGATCAACTGGCGTAAGCACCCAGCGCTCGTCCGCCACCCTGGGCAATGTAGGCGCTTGTACAGGAGAGTAGGCCCAGCCTTTGCTATTGCTTCCGGCTGGATTAGGCGTAGTGGCTGCATGGCTGCTGCCAGCCAGCGAGACGCTGGTATAGGCAAACAGCACCGCCGTAGCGTGCAGGGTTTTTCTCATGGCAGTTTCCTTGATCACAATGGCAGCTCCGCTGGTACATCGCGCCCACATAGTGGAAACGGTTATAAAGCGGATGAAAGTAGAGTTGCATTGTTATTAGCAAGGGGTGTGCCAGTGGGCGATTGAACTGATTTAGTTATTGTATGTCTGTGTATTTAAATGAGAAATGATGGTTTTGATGGGTCGAGGGGGAGTGGGGGGTGATCAAGGGGGCTGGTGAAAATGAAGCATGGATGTTGTGCAGGCTGTTTGTGATGAAACAGCCCGATACATCAGCCTGTGTATTGTGTATTGGTAATAGAGGCATTTAAGCTATCGAAAAATGCTATCGAGAGGGAAATATGAAAGCACTAGTCTGTGCAAGTGTGCTTAGCGTTGCGTGTCTGCTGCCAGCTAAGGCAGCCTCTGACGTATGTCATATTGCAATTGGCGTCGATGGCGGATCTGCCATGGTCTCCAAAGATGGGAAGGTAAACATTGATGGCCTGACGCCGTTAGATCACGCGCATGCCGACTGGATTGGCACATGGCATGGCGCCGACAGGCAATACACGTTTGACCAGTCGGGCTGGGTACGGCTGGAACGCCGTCATGTGAAACACTACAGGTGTGGTGGAGAACTTAAGCAGAAGGATTTTCAGTCAAAGGCGATGAACTACTCGCTTGTTACCCTACAGGCACCACTGACTTTCACCGAGGGCGGATTCAAGATGGTGGCCAGCACCATCCGGGTTCAGCAAGCACCTGTCCTGAAAGAGGGGCGAATGACGATGGTGATTGAGGGGCAGACGTTTGTGCGGCAGCCACAATAATGCGGGTGCCCGATAAGATGCAGATCTTTAAGGGCATTTCAGCAATTTTGCTGTGTGCTTCTGCCTTGGCAACGGAGCCATTACAGGATCAATTCGAATCTTTCGATCTGAAGGGCACTATTTTCTCTGAGGCGTCACTTTCGATGCCCGTGCCTCAATCCTCTATTTTGCTCACTCGGAGACGGGAGGATAGATGCTCTGCAATGGGCGGCCCAGTTGGCGTATTTTCCTTGCGGGATGGCGCGCTCTGGCTTGTTAGATTTAGATCATGCGGTAGTGATGAAATTCCGCTGTCGGAAATCTACCCCGATACACATGACGCGATAAAGGCCGAGTGGCTTAACGGAATATTTACTGTTTTAGCCGGCAAGCAGTGCGTGGAAGCAGGTGGGAAACTACGCCACGAAAAAACAATAAAAATACGTATCAAGCATGGCAATGTAGAAAATATGGCGGTGAAGGCAGATGACATATTGCATTGCGGTTCCACGATCAATTGAGTGTCTGGGCACTTATCTACCCACGCCACCGCCCCTCCACCCAGCCGCCCAGGCGGCTCACCCCGGCACACAGCACAAAATACACCAGTGCCAGGAGCAGATACACCTGCACTGGCTTGGTCAGGACTTCGTTATTGATCTGCGATGCGGTCCAGGAGACCTCGGTGAGGCCGATGATATAACCCAGCGAGGTATCCTTGATCGTACCGACAAACTGGTTGATCAGCGAGGGCAGCGTGCGGCGGCCGACTTGAGGGAGTACCACATAGCGGAAGGCTGCTGCATGGCTCAAGCCAAGCGAGCGCGCACTTTCATACTGGCCCCGTGGCAGGGCGCGGATGCCCGCTGCGACGATCTCCCCGATATAGACACCGTTGAAGATGATCAGCGTGATCAGCATCGTGCTGAACTGGCCGGTTTTGTGGCCGGTGAGTGCGGGCAGGAAGAAATAGATCCAGAACACTGCCAGCAGCAGTGGTGTCGCGCGGATCGCAGTGGTTAGGATGGCGATTGGCGAGCTGATCCAGCGCTGAGTGCTCACACGCGCCAGACCGAATGCCAACCCCACTGGCAATGAACACAGCAGACCCAGTGCGGCCAGCAGTATCGTCAGTACACATCCACCCAACGGCCCATGCGGATATTGGCCGATCAGAAAATACAGACCATAGTCGCGCAGTAAATCAGACATCGTGTGTGCTCCCTCAGGCCGCGTATGCGGGATAGCGCTGCTGAAGCAGGCGTGCAAAGAACGTGAGCAGGAGTGCTACACCAGCATAGATAGCCGTTGCCAGCGCAAAGACTTCGGCACTGCGAAATAACGTGGTTTCGACGCGGGCAGCCTGATTCATCAGTTCGGCCACGCCAATCACCGTGGCAATGCTGCTGTTCTTCCACAAGTTGATGGTTTGCGATAGAAGCGCGGGCAGCACAAGGCGAACCGCTTGTGGCAGTACCACATAGCGCATGGCGGCCGGATAGCTGAATCCAAAGGCACGTGCCGTTTCCAGCTGGCGGGCGCCAACGGATTGAATACCGCTGCGCATGTCTTCACTCATATAGGCGGCGGTGTAGAGCGTCAGGGCGGCGATGGCGGCCAGCGGCTCGACATCGTGCTGGTAAAGCGCCAGTTTGACCGGCTCGGGCAGCAGTTCCGGCACCGCGAAATACCAGAACAGGATATGTACCAGCAGGGGGATATTGCGCACGATGCCAACGTAACCACGCGCCACTCTGCCGGCCCATTTCCAGGGGGAAATCTGTGCACTTGCAAGCAAGGCAGCCAGTGGCAGCGCCAGTGCCAGTGACATTGCCGTCAGCTTGAGTGACATGAGTACGCCGTCCATCAGCCAGTCACGGTATGGGGCGGCGAGAATCAGGGAGAGATCAAAAGACATCGTGGCGATATTCCGGATACAAAAAAAGCCGGCACCAGAACCTGCATAGGCTCGGTGCCATCTGGCTCAACAGGCAATCTGATCAGACTTTGTCTGTTTCAATCTTGAAGCTGCGCTTGGGCACCTTCAGGCGGGTGGTCGGGCCGTACCATTTCAGGAACAGCTGTTCTGCATTGCCGCTGGCTTCCAGCTGCTTGAGGGTATCATTCACCAGCGCACGGAAGCCCGGCTCGTTCTTGCGCAAACCCAATGCAATCGGTTCGACGCTGAGATTTTTATCCAGGACCTGAAAGTCCTTCTGCTGCGGACCAAGCTTGGCGAAGTCGTCGATGATGGAAAATTCATCGTTTACATAGGCCACGCCCTTGCCTTGACGCAGGGCAATCAGGGCTTGCCCCGTTGTATCGAAGGTCACCAGATTGGCATTGGGCACCGCCGCGCGGAAGTTGATTTCCTGTGTGCCGCCTTTAACGGTCACCACTTTCTTGCCAGCCAGCTGGGGCAGGGCGGTGACGCCGCTATCCTTGCGAACCATCACTTTCTGGCCGGTGACTAGCGTGGTGAGGGAGAAATCGATCTTGGCTTCGCGTTCCTTGGTGTGTGTCAGTGATGCAGCCAGCAGATCGACACGGCCTTCAGTCAGTTCGGGAATGCGGGCTGCAACCGACATGGGCTTGATGGTGAGCTTGACGCCGATTTTCTGGGCAATGGCGCGGGCCAGATCGACGTCATAGCCAACGATTTCGCGCGTTGCAGGGTCGATAAAGCTGTTTGGCTCATCGCTGCCGAGCACGCCTACAATCAGCTCGCCCTTTTTGCGGATATCGGCCAGCTGGTCTGCCTGAGCTGCGATAGAAAAGAGTGTCGCCAGACCGATCAGGCCGGCACGAAGTGCGGTGTGGTTCATTGTCATTGCCCTGGGTACTTGATTGCGGCCTCGTGAGCCGTCTGGATGGCAGGCATCTTACGCAATGAATGGAATGGAATTAAATATCGAGTTTTTATAACTTAAGTATTGGATTGGTTGTTTGGCTGGATCACCACCACCCCGGTAGCGATGTGCAGTACGGGGTGGTTTGACCAGATAGATCACTCCGATTGTTTCACCATTAAAACTTCCCGGTAAACACAATCCCTGCCCAGCGCGGCGTGGCCGGCGTCACGCTATTCCACGTCTTCGACAGCGGCGTATCGTTGTTAAAGGCATTCTTGATCACGATGCTGGCATCGAAACGGCGATCCGATCTACCCAGTCCGAATGAGAGGTCAACCAGCGTGGTAGCCGGGATCTCTGCATAGCTCGACAGGGCCGCATCGGCATTGAAGCGGCCGGTATAGGCGATATTGCCTTCTACGTGGAAATCCAGACCCCGGAAGGCAGGAATACGAAATTGCGGTGCGATATTGAAGGTCAGCTTGGGTGCGCCGGGGAGCGTCTGGCCGCTGACATCACGGTATGGCGAGGCGCCCGCATAGCCATTTTCAACCGGCTGCGCATTATTGGTGAATTCCTTATAGGTAGCTCGGTTATAGGCCCCAGCAAAGCGGAAGGTCCAGTATTTCAGGCCGGAGTAGGCACCATCAAACTCGATCCCGCGAACCTGCACGCGTGGCACATTGCCCGTCGCTGTGGTGTAGGAGAATTGCCCGTTATTATTCAGTGTGGTGGTGTACTGATCGACCACGCGTACGGCTTGCTGATAGTCGCGGATATCTTCGGCATAGACATCTGCATTCAGACTCAGCGTGTGGTCAAGCAGGCTGGATTTCAGACCGACTTCAAATGTGTTCACTTTCTCTGGCTTTACTTGCGCCGATACCCCATTCACCAGTTGGGCGATCCCGGCTTTCTCGCCGTGTCGCAACGAGGCATAGATTGTCTGCTCATTGCTGAGCTTGTAGCTCGGGCTCAATTCAAATGAAGGTAGCGTGGCTTCATAGGTCTCGGCCTGCCGTGGTGCAAACAGTACGCCAATATTGGCGGCACGAATGGCCTTGGCGGCTGCTACCTGAGCTTTTTGCTTGGCGCTGAGGCTGTTATAGGCAGCGCCTGCAACGGCTGTGGTCGAGACGCCGAAATACTGGAGCGCAACCTGATCGGCTTTGGAAAGCTGGGCGACACCATTGCCTGGCAACAAGGTGCCATCTGCTGCCGAGGCAAATCCGCCCAGTTGCACGCCGTTGACGGATACCGGATTCAGTACCGCGCCGATCCCTTGATTTTCAAGGTAGGACGAGCCCGTCTGACGGCGGTATTCATGCGTAAAGCGCACGCCAGTGGTCAGGGTAAAAGCGGGTGTAAAGTGCCAATTCGCTTCGCCAAAGGCCGCGGCACTTTGATTGCGGATTTCCTGCAGTCCACTCGGGCTGTTATACGCCATGGATACGCCCTCCAGCGATTGCTGCAGGAGGAGCTGACCCGGCGCATTTGCGCTCAGCGTGTTGTATTGCGCAGTGCTCGCAAACCACGCTCCCGCGTCCGATCCCCAACTGCGCTGGTATTTGGCATCCAGATTGGCACGCAGGAAATACAGGCCGGTGGTGTAGTCCACTAGTGGGCTTTCAAACGATGACAGCCGGATTTCCTGACTGGCCTGTTTGTAGTTGTTCAAGTAACCACCCGCATTGCTGTAAATGTCGAAGGGCGTCCCATCATCATTCACCGCATTGAAGAAGTAGGATTTCAGCGCGGTGATCGAGGTGACGGAACGGCTATTGCCTAAGTCCCAGTTCAGCTCCAGCGTCGCGCCTTTGGTCCCGGTGGTGAGCGGGAACTGGGCGTTGTAATACAGGGTATCGCCGCCGTTCAGATAGTTGCCTGAGTAGCTGTAGCCGGGAATGCGGGACGTAAACCAGCTGCGTGCCAGACGCGTCGAGGCATCGGTCCCTAGATTGGTCGCGGTGCCATTCGAGTAAGTCGCGGGCGTGGGCTGGTTGATGCTGCGGTTGTTGGTGTTTTCGCCGGCGGCGGGCTTCAGTTCAAGTTCGAGCCGTGCATTGAATTCCGGGCTGGGCGTCAGCAGGAATTGCGTACGTGCCGAGATACGGTCGGTATTGGTATAGGTATCGTAGCGATTGAGCGCATTCTGGAAATCACCCAGCCCGCGACTGACCGCCAGCGAACCGCGCCAGGCCAGCAGCTCGTCAATCACCGGGCCCCCGCCCGCTACGGTACCAATTACGGTGCTGCGTTGGCCAAAGGTAATCGAGTAGTCGCCATCCGGCTTGAATGAGGGGCGATTGGTGGTGACGATCACCGATCCCAAGTTGGCATTCTTGCCCTGATTGAAGCCTTGCGGACCGCGCGCGACTTCCACATTGGCAACATCGGTAAAGTCGACACTAGAAGTCAGCGGATTGTAGGCAAGGCTCACCCCGTCAATCGTCACCCCCACACTGGGATCTTGCGCTTCGGTCTGGCCGATCTTGCCAATGCCGCGAATGGAGAGCGAGCTGGTGCGCTGATTGCCCTGATTCCAGGCGATATTAGCGGCACGCTGGACAATGGCATTCAATGTATAGGCCTGCAGCTGCGCCAGCTCCTGTCCGCTGACAATGGATTCGGAAGCCGGGACATCCTTATCGCGCTCGATCAGTTTCTGGCCGCGCACCACCACTGCACTGAGGTTGCTGTCCTTGTCCTGCTCCTGCGCGCCGTCCTTGGCTGGGGCATCGGCTGCGAGCGCTGATAGCGGAATAGTCAGGCCAAGACCGGCAATGAGCAAAGCAAGCGGGCGTAGTTGAAAGGGGCGGGGCTGCTTGGTGGAAGATGACTGCATGTTGAAACTCCTGTCGTATGCGATGAATGGTCTATAGGAGTCTCTGTGGCAAGATATGTGCCAGATTGTTATATGTAATCTATTTGATATTTCCAAATGCAATAAAATCAATGGGATGGTAGATGAATTGAAGCCGTATCAGATCGCATACCATCCCGTAGGGCTTGAGTCTGAAAAGTGTGGAAATCAGCAGCACAGTGCTGCATATGCAGCACTGGAATAAAGCGATGAGTCGAGGTTGGCGTGATGCAATAGCCTTGGGTGGGTAAATAGATTCAATGGCTTATGTGCAAATTGGTCGGTTTTGCGCAAGCTGGCAAGAAACTTGCAGTTGGAAGGCTTGTCATCATTGAACCTGCGAGACTCATCATGCACATCAAACGTAGCCTTTCGCTTGCCCTGATTGGGGCGACACTGTCCGGCCTGGTTTCTACTGCATATGCGGCGGATGCGCCTGCAACTCAATCAGCGCAGGCAGAGCAACCCTGGAAATATCAGGCCAAGCGCCTGTCGCGCGAAGAGGTCGATACCTTACTGGCCAAGCCTTCGCAAGTGCTGGTGCTGGACGTGCGACGTCCGGACGAGCTGATCAAGTACGGCAGCTTCCCGGTTTTCCTGAATATCCAGTTCAAGGATATCGACAAGCATCTGGCCTGGTTGCCACGAGATAAACAGATTGTGACCGTATCGAACCATGCGCAGCGTGCTGGCGCTGTGGCTGATGCACTTGCTGCCAAGGGCTATCTGGTGGCGGGGGCGGCTGGATCGGAAGACTATGAAAAGGCGGGGGGTACACAGGTGGCGCATATTGTTGCGCCACCTCCTCGCACGGCTGGTGGTGCAGCAGCACCCGCAGCGCCTGCACCCGAAGTAAAGAAAGAATGGTAAGTCCGCATCATGCATTTCCCTGATTGAGCTTGTCCGCTCGAACCTTCAGTCCATCCTTTGGATTGAATCTGGTGATTGGGCCACCCTGGTAGCGGGGTGGCCATTTTTTTGGGGCAGGGCCGATTGAATCAGCGTGTTGCATGTGTTGCTAAATGTACAGATCATCTCCGAATGTGTTGGGGATGCATCAGGTTCTGAGCGGGATGATTTGAAATTTAAATCACATAATGTATTGAAAAATATAGATATTTGATTGGAATCGTTTGGCTGGCACATCCTTTGCAAAGTCCTGTACATCAATCCACCGACAGGACTATTCGCAATGAACCGTATTACCCTCCGCAATTTCACACTTGCCGCGCTGGCCTCTCTTTCTGTGACGGTGAATGCCGCTGATTCCGCACTTGCACCTCAGCCAGCACGTCCGGATTTCAGCAAGGTCGAGATCAAGACAACTAAGCTGTCTGACAGCTTCTATACCCTGGAAGGACAGGGCGGCACGATCAGTGTGCTCACCGGTAAGGACGGTGTTCTGCTGGTGGATTCACAGTACGGACAGCTTACAGACAAACTGGTTGCGGCGATTCGCAAGCTCAGCGACAAGCCAATCAAATATCTCATCAATACCCATGTGCATGGTGACCATGTGGGCGGCAATGAAAACTTCGGCAAACTGGGCGTGACGATCCTGAGCAGGGATCAGCTGCGCAGCAGACTGCAACACCCTGCGCAAGCCCCGGATGGTACCACCCCGCCAGCCGCTGCCGAGGCCGCCCTGCCTGCCATTACGTATGATGGCCCGGTCACCCTGCATTTTGATCATGAAGCGGTCAGGCTGATTCCTCTGCGTAATGCCCATACCGATGGCGATACGCTGGTGAGTTTCGCCAACCACGACATCCTGGCGGCCGGCGATGATTTCCGGAGTGTCGGGTATCCCTTTGTCGACCTGAATAATGGCGGCTCGCTGAACGGGATACTCGATGGACTGGCGACCATCATCGGCCGCGCAGGGCCCAATACCCGGATCATTCCGGGTCATGGCCCGATTACAGATCGCAAAGGGATCGTAGCCCAGCGCGATATCATTCTTGCCGTGCGTGACCGCATTACGGAGCTGGTCAGGCAGGGTAAGTCGCTGGACGAAGTGATTGCAGCACGGCCGACTGCAGACTTCGATAACACTGTGCAGGATGGCGCCAAGTCATCCGAGCGCTTCATTAAATGGGTCTACACGGAGGTGAAGAAAACAGTCTGAGCTTACCAAACGTCTGACATGGGGAATGTGTGCCGGACATCTGTTCTCGCCCGCAAGGGCAGCGACACGTGTCCGGCATGCTAAATATATTTAAAAGTAATTAAAAAACCATTTATTATTATTTGTGGCGATATTAATTTCTGCATAAAGTGTTTCTGACGCGACCGAAACGCAAAGGAAATTACGCCATGCTGAATCTTGCCCATGATCACCCGCCAATTGTTACGCTGGAAGGCACTAATTCTCAACCGACATCTATTCGCGCCAAAGCGCAGGTCTTTTTTGATCCCGCTTCCCGCGCGTTGCTCAAGCAGATCCAGCAACTCGGGCCCAGCGATGCACCCGTGCTGATTATCGGCGAAACAGGGACAGGCAAGGAACTGGTGGCACGTCAGTTGCATCAGTTAAGTGGACGAGCCGGCCCCTTTATTGCGGTCAACTGTGGTGCGATCAGCGAACAGCTGGCTGAGAGCGAATTGTTTGGCCACGAAGCGGGGGCGTTTACCGGTGCTACCCAGCGGCGCATTGGCTGGTTCGAGGCGGCGGATGGGGGGACTTTATTCCTCGATGAGATTGGCGACCTGCCACCCAATCTGCAGGTAAAGCTGCTGCGGGTATTGCAAGAGCGGGAGGTGGTTCGCGTCGGCGCACGCAAGCCTACACCCGTTGATATCCGTCTGGTTGCTGCCACTAACGTGGATCTGGCCGATGCTGTCACCGCAGGCCATTTCCGCCTGGATTTGCTGTATCGCCTGAACATTGCCCAGATCGATCTGCCACCGCTGCGAAATCGGATCGGCGATATTCTGCCGCTGGCCGAGTACTTTCTAGGGCTCTATTGCAAGCGGCTGGGGACCAAGATTCCGGATATCCATCCAGATACGATCCGCCAGCTTGAAGCCTATGCGTGGCCGGGCAATATCCGGGAACTGGAGAATGTTGTGCACTATGCCGTGCTGATCAGTTCCGGCCAGCAGATTCTGCCCAAGCATTTGAAGCTGTCGGGGGCAATTCGCCCAGCAGGACGCGAGCCTGTTTCGCCAGAAGAGCACATTACCGATGCATTGAAGCAGCTGCTGGCCTCGGGTGCGCCTGATCTGTTTAATCGGCTTGAGTGGCAGATCATCACGACGGCGTTCAATCTAACAGGCGAAAATCAGGTCAGAACGGCGTCTCTACTCGGCATTTCGCGTAATGTACTGCGCACGCTGCTTAAAAAGCATGGGCTACTGGGTAAGGTTGAGGATGATACCGAGCTGGCCGAGGCGGGCTAGCAAATGAAACGTATTCGGTTAAACCCGTTGTCAGAAGGCAGCGGGTTTTTTTATGTACATGTAGTTGCCAGCTGCAAAAAGAAGGGGAATGGCTGGCAGGAATTGCACCCGAAAAATGGAGGGTATTATTTGCATAAGTTCATGAAAAATAATGGTATGTATAAAATGTCCGTGACTGACTTAATATAATAAAGAGATATAAGTAATTCATTTCAAATTACTATCGGGAATTAAAAGGTCTCTCTACACTTGGCCTCCATGTTCAATCAAATCTGGAGTGCCGCAATGAAGAAGTTAGCCCTGTCCGTTGTGCTTGCTGTGAGCGTGCTGTCGACTGGTGTACACGCTGCAGGCAAGGAATTGCTGAATGTGTCGTACGATCCTACCCGGGAACTGTTCCAGGACTATAACAAGGCATTTACTGCTTACTGGAAGAAAACAGCCAATGAAGAAATCAGCGTTCGACAGTCGCACGGTGGTTCGGGTAAGCAGGCGCGCGCAGTGCTCGATGGCCTGGAGGCCGATGTAGTGACGCTGGCGCTGGCTTACGACATTGACGAGCTCTCCGAAAAAGCACAGCTGCTGCCAAATAACTGGCAAGCACGCCTGCCGCATCGTTCGTCCCCGTACACTTCTACCATCGTATTCCTGGTGCGCAAGGGTAATCCCAAGCAGATCAAAGACTGGGGCGATCTGGTACGTCCGGGGGTGGAAGTCGTGACGCCCAATCCGAAGACGTCCGGTGGTGCACGCTGGAACTATTTGTCGGCATGGGGCTGGTCCGCATCGCAGCCGGGTGGCAGTGACAAATCAGCCAAGGACTTCATCACCAAGCTGTACGGCAATGTGAAGATTCTGGATACCGGCGCACGTGGATCGACCGTCACCTTTACCGAACGTGGTCAGGGGGATGTGCTGATCGCATGGGAAAACGAAGCCTTCCTCGCATTGAATGAAAACGGCGGCGCAGACAAGTTCCAGATCGTGGTGCCAAGCAGCTCTATTCTGGCTGAGCCACCTGTGGCAGTAGTCGACAAGAACGTCGCCAAGCACGGCACAGCCAAGGTTGCGCAAGCCTATCTGCAATACCTGTACAGCCCGGAAGGTCAGGAAATTGCTGCCAAGAATTTCTACCGCCCCACAGATCCTGCCGTTGCCGCCAAGTATGCAGCCAAGTTCCCCAAGCTGAAGCTGTTTACCATCGACGAGAAGTTTGGTGGCTGGGCCAAGGCACAGAAAGCACACTTTGAGGACGGCGGCGTGTTTGACCAGATTTACAAGAAGTGATGATGTGCCCGAGGAGTAAGCCTCAACAAAACGCCCGCCAATATTGCGGGCGTTTTGTTCGATCAGATACGGATTCGGTCACGCAGGTCTTCGCGCCCGCCAGCCCACCTCGAAAGAGACCTGGCAACGCTGCTCCACGCACGCAAATGGCGCTTCCACAAATCGGGGAATATCGCCTTCAAAAGGCTGGAGGGGTGAAACTCCATCGTGGCACATTAATGTCGACGCGGCTTCCGCCGCAACCTCGGGACGAGGAAGTCCCTTTTATTCGTTAGGCTTAAATGAAAAACCCGCACTACCGAACACCGAAGGTATTGAAGCATTGGCTGAATGACGTCCCTGGCGGAGAGCTATACGAATTACTTGTACTGGACAACGGAACTGTTTGTTCAGCTTGTGGCAGGTATGCCCATAGCTCAGGATCAACCACCTGCACTTGGCGTGAGTTTTTAGAAGGAGAGATGAACGATTTGGCCGCAGGAACAGTTGGTCAATTGGCGCTTGCTGAAGCGTTGACGTTTGTTTCCATCCAAATTAGGACATCCGCCAGAAAATGGTGGCAAATTTGATCGTAGCTGTTGGCTGGCTTTCCTGATTTCCCTTCGCGTCTTGTCTGCAACGCATGTCGCTCATGCCTGTTGAAACAGGAAACGGCGCGATGCTATCACCGGCTGCGTGCGTCGTATCGTTCATGCGCCTCGATGCTCAACCGCGTATGTGGGCCTCATTCGTTCCGTGGCATTGACATAAATGTCTACGATGCCCTTGGCGAGATCGATAGTGATAGGGATAATGACCATGGGCTTTCCTTTCAGATGGTTAGCGGGGTAATGCGCCCGAGTGCATTGACGCCGATGCGGCTTCCACCGCAACGTAGGAAAGAGGGGAGCCGTTTTATGGTCAACCTGCTCAAGGTAGATTTCATAGGTCGAAAGGTTCGAATGCTATGACCATTTTTTCCATTCAACGGATTGACCACGTCGTTCTTCGTGTAGCCAGTCTTGATGCATCGATATCGTTCTATCAAAAAGTATTGGGGTGCACTGTGGTTAGACGGCGCGACGATCTGGGCCTAATTCATTTGGCCGCAGGGGAGTCGATGATCGATCTCGTATCATTGCACGGACCGATCGGAAAGCGAGGCGGAGCTGCTGCAGGCGTAGAGGCGAGAAACATGGACCATCTGTGCTTGCGCGTTGAACCGTTTGACGAACCGGAGCTGGTTCAATTCCTGTTGAAACAGGGTGTCCATCCGCTGGGTGCGGCAGAGATCAACTTTGGCGCCGAAGGAGATGGGTTGTCCCTATATATTCATGATCCGGATGGCAATTTGGTGGAATTAAAGGGGCCATCAAATACTGGCTAATCAGATCGTCAACTAGGCGGTGCAATGCTACGTTTGGGACCACCCCTCGCGACTGACGTGTTTTGCTTGTTGACTTGATAAGACAGTATGCAGGCATGCTACTTAGATTATTACATGGAGGAGTGCAATGAAATTGAATCGAATGGCAGCATTAATTTCGATGGCGAGTGTGCTGGTGGCTGGGTCGGCTCAGGCGGATAGTGGTGATGAATATTTCACTGAGCAAAGAAACGCAGCTTACGGTTTTGCCTATACGACGTATTTGTCAGTATCGAATGTCGATTTTCGTTGCAAAGGAGGTAGTGCAGCTGCGGAAGTTAAGTCAGCGCTGGATGTGTGGAAGAAGGAAAATATGCAGTTGATGCTAAATGCAAAAGCATACTTTTCTGATTACTTAAAGCATATTGGCCAGACTCAGGGGCAGTCTGTTGCAGAGCAGGTTCGTAGCAAACTTAACCTTGATATGGCTATTCAGTCTAACGGTGGTACAAATGCACTACTTGCAAACAAGGAGGATGGTGCTGAAGGTTGTAAAGTAGCTGCGGAAAAGATTGTGGCAGGCGTGGCAAATTATGCTGTTAATACTGAGTTTTATCCGATTTTACAGGGATTTTCTGAAAAGTATTTGGTTAAATAAGTCGGGCAATTGTATGTTCGTATTCTGAAGCGCAGTCTGCACGAGGCGTCGAAAATGCGATGCCTCCATTAAATTGTAAAATGGTAAGGAGTGTGTATGTCTTATTGGGTAAATCATCTAATGGGCGATTCTGATGAGCATTTCCCATTCGCGTCCCTTTCTGATTTGTACGATGAACTGCAGAATGCCGATGGTGAGCACACTGATGTATCATTATCTCATGAATCTGAATGGTGTTTATCGTCTTTCTCGTCTGGCTTGTTGGTTTGGGAGAACGTTGCCGGGGATGATGATCCAAAACACATGCGCAATGTTCCGAAAGATAAAGTTATCAAGTTGTGGATTTTATTATCACGCGGTGAACTTGATGAAATCGACAAGGAAAATTGGCTGCCGGGATATTGAGACTAAGGTCAACCACATCGGGAAGTGGGTGGATAGCTATTTACTCTTTAATCGCGATGTACGGAAGTAAGTCGTTGTCCCGAATGGGGTCAGTTAAAAATTCCCTATTTTCACGCATCGAAAATTCGCTGAAATCAATTCAGATTGGATTGTGGCGAGGGTTGCATATGCGGGCAATGCGATATATGAAATAGTTGACTGGCACAATGGTGCCGGCGCAGCCTTATGGCACAATCAAAGTGATCGTCCTCAATCATGCAGAAATTCCACTTTCGTCTATTCATCCTTGCGCTTCCACTTTTGTTTATTCCAGTCATTAACTACTGGCTAACTGCCGAGGCGGTTAAAGGATTTGTGCCTCAAGTTGGCCAAGTGGTGGGGCATGTCGTGCTAAAGACCCGGAAAAATTCAACCGTGTATAAATCAGTGATACAGTACGCAGGATCAGATGGCCAGCCTTTCCAAATTGTCGATCCGCTCATGCGTGGGATCCCTGATGACATAGGGGACGAGGTGAGCATCTTGGTCGACCCCGAAAATCAGGCTCATGCTGTTCGCGGCGGGATAGGTGGCCACTGGTTTGGGTTTACTGTTACTACAATCATTTCGCTTTTCTTCTTTATTCTGGCCTTGTCTGGCACGTATCTGATCAATCGTCCGTTTTTTCGTAAACGAGCGAAACGTCCGCCAAGGGTGAGTCGTAAGATTGCCCACCACTAATTGGGGCTGATATCCAGATTGTTGATCTTAGAAATATGGGATGATAAAGGCATGTCGATTAAATGCTGATGCCTACCTGCGGATGCTGGACCCGCAACAGGTGGCACTGGCACATGATGATCACGGTAGCCGGTTGAGAGAAATGTATATATCTAGCAATGCCACTTCCATCAGAGTGATGGCTCCAAGATTGATCCGCTGGATGGCCAAGTCTTTTATCGCTGGCGTGCTGCTCTGGGCTGGGGTTGGAATTCAGGGTTCAAATGTATTTGGTCGCGGTGATGAAGCATGCGTCCGGTTCATTTCGTTGCCGTTTAATCGCTGCTCACTCACAACTGAATTGATTATGCTGCTAGATATGGCTGTCTGGGTTGGCGTTGCCATGCTTCTGTCTGTTTTGCTTAAACTCTGGAATTCTCGTGCAGCGTAACGTGTGGACTTATTCGTCATGAACAGGATCATGCTTCGAACCGCATTTCAGTTCTCCGTAGCCGGTCCTTTGATTGGTGGTGCGCTTTACCTCATCCCGGCCATACTACTGGAGCAGGGATCACATCGCGCTTACACCGATCAAGCCACTACCGGCATCAACGTGCTGATTTGGCTGTTGCTTTCCTATGCTGTCGGGCTTGTGCCGGCCGCCCTGACCGGGGCGGTGCTTGGCGCCATGCGCCATCAGCGGCGACAGGCGAGTTGGGCCATGCGTGCGGCAGGGATTGGACTGCTCACAGGCGGGATGGTTGGAGGCAGTATTGATATTTACAATGCTGTCCGATTAGGGACGTACATACCAATCACCACAGTGTTTCTGGCTATACCCTCCTGCATTTCGGCCTGGGCGTGTGCGTATTTTTTCAGACCCCTTCGATTTAACTCGTAGCCAATGTTTTCTCAATAATATTTATTTACATGCACTCATGAGCACACTCACGCGTAAAGCTGAACTTAGCGACCTTGAAGGTCTTCTCGCGCTATACCGGGAACTGCGGCCGCATGATCCCGAGCAGCCCCCCGCTGTTGCCAGTGCGAGATTGGCGAGTTTGCTGGAGCAGCAATTTGTGCATGTTCTGGTGTGTGAGTCGAGCGGGACGCTGGTGGCAACGTGTATGCTGGCGGTGATTCCCAACCTGGTGAATGGTGGGCGATCCTTTGGCGTGATCGAGCATGTGGTGACAGGATCCGCACACCGGGGTAAAGGATACGCAAGGCGTGTGCTTGATCATGCGCTTACGCTGGCATGGTCGCTGGATTGTTACAAAGTCATGCTGCTTTCAGGCGCGCACCGCACTGAGGCCCATGCTTTGTATGCGTCACTGGGTTTTGATGGGGATGTCGAGCGCGGATTTGTAGCCAAGCCCCGCTAGCATTGAATGCGCGCTGGGAGGGCGAACCCTCCCACTTCGTATCAGTTCTTCGCCCCCACCAGCGCAAATGGCGCACCATGCGGATCGAAGGCCATACAGATATAGGCGCCGCTCGGAATTGGATGCGGACCCATGATCACCTTGCCGCCTTCGGCCTGAATAACGGCCATGGCACCTTCGATGCTGCGGCAATTCGCGTAGAACAGCCAGAACGATTGCGGGATTTCGTCGGCTTTTTTCAGCATGCCACCCAGTTGCACCTGACCATTTTGCAGAATCTGATAGATGCCATTCGGGCCCATATCCATGGTCTCGCCCTTATCCCAGCCAAACATCGCCTGATAGAAGGTCAGCGCGCCCTCAACATCTGTCGTATGCAGCTCGCGCCATGAGATATTGCCGATGGTTTCCACTGGCGGGACAGGCATGGCATCGCCTGCTGGTTTGTACAGGCAGATCACCGCGCCTTGCGGATCGCTGACGACGGAGAATCGGCCCACATTCGGGATGTCGTCCGGCGCACGACAGATTTTGCCACCCAGTGATTCGGCTTTGCTGGCAGCCTGATCTACATCGTCCACGCTGATATAGGCAATCCAGTGCGCAGGGACTCCTGCGGCGCGCAATTCATCAGGCAGCGCCATCGCACCACCAATCGGGTAATCTCCCGCGTGGATGATGTCGTAGGCCATATCAGGCATGCCTGCGTCCTTGAATGTCCAGCCGGTGACCTTCTGGTAGAACGCCGCGGATTCGGCGGGGGCGGGCGTCATCAATTCGTACCACACATACTGGCTATTGCTGCTCATGGTGTCTCTCCTGTTTGATGTGCCACGCATCTTGGCGTGCATGGGTCTGCGCTGCAAGTCAATTCAGGATGGTGTGGTGCAATTTACAAAGAAGATGGGAGACGATTGGCGAATGCATATAATCGACCGTTCTTCAGCTGCCACTGTGGCGGAAAATAAATCAACCATAGTGGACTTAAGTAGCCATTTTGGAGTCGGATGATGTTTAGGAAAGCACAAAACGGACAAAGTGTGTGCCACCGTATTGGAAACCCAACTTGGCGAATCAGACTGTTGAGCATCGTCGTGATTGCCTGCACGAATCAGGTATTTGCGGCTCACCCCTTACTGACGGACGATCCGGAAACCATCGGTAAAGGTGCGTGGCAGTACGAATTGAACACCGATCAGGCGGTTTTTTACGAACAGAATGTCCGGTTGGGTATCGACTGGGTGAATTCCACGCTAACGGCCGCGCTCACGGATAACCTTGATGTGTCGGTGAACGTTCCGTTCTTGCGATACGACAAGCCAGAGGGCGGACAGGCGATTGGACGAAGCGACATTTCTTTCGGACTGAAGTATCGCTGGTACGCCGCTGAAGAAGGGCTGCATGCAGGCCTGAAGGCAGTGGCAATTCTTCCGACTGGCGATGAAACGGCTGGCTTGGGAAACGGCCGAACAGCGGCAGGGGTGAATGGTTTGCTGTGCCACCCCATTCCGTTCGGCACACTGATGGTAAATGGCGGGCTATTGTGGACGCGGCAAAAGGAAACCCAGACCTCTCGCGTGTGGAATATGTCTGTTGCCGCACAGATTCCGGTAACGGAAAGTCTGACCGCAGTCGCGGAGGCGGGACGCTACAGTACAACGGTCGAAACCAAGCCTGAGTTCGCTGCAATCGGCGTCATCTGGAAGGTGAATCAGTCGGTTGATTTGGATGCAGGCTTGCGCCGAGGTTTAAATGATGACGAAGTGAAATACTCGGTAGGTGTCGGGTTAACGGTGCACTGGTAGCGTTCAGGGACTAGGTAGACAGAAAAGCGGGCCAAATGGCCCGTTTCTCATTGGTGATGTCGGATTCTGGACACATTTCTTCGATGGAGCGAGAGGGAGTGTGAAATTATGCTAAATTCATATTTCACCCTTTATTCTTGAATAATAATATCTTATAGAAAGTCCGCCGTGACTCATACCCGTGTAACTGAATCCAAACTGGCACTTCCAGCCTTGCTATTAGCATGGGCAATACCTGTTTCACAGCTTCATGCGGCAAGCGATATCCGCAACGTATTACCCCCGCCAGGCCTCTATCAATTAGATCTGGTAACCCAGAAAACGGACGTCATTCAAGGTAGATCCATAGAGACTCACCAGCGCATAGATGGCAAAACGGGGGATGCGGTGATCTATCAGGTTTCGGAGGGGCAACGCATGCCCGAACGCATAGTGAAAGGGAATGGGCAGCAGACCCAGTGCATTGCGCCTTATCAGGGGACAAACGCCAGTGTACTTGCAGGCGCTCTGGCAAGTGCGGGTGTTGCGGCATGTCCGAATCAGTCTACTGAGTTCACATCAGACGGTTTTGTGCAAAAGGCAAACTGTTCCGGCATTCAGTCAACGCTGATTGTGAAAAAGCTGGGTAATGATACTTGGGAGTTCACATCAGACACAACGATGCAGGGTGGCACCCAACCATCGAATAGTGCCGGTATCCAGGGGCTGGCTGCGGCCATGGCGCAACATGGCACACCGGAACAGCAAGCACTGGCACGAAAGGCGATGAAGGAAATGCCGGGAATGCAGGAGCGGATGGCGCAGGGGCAGTCTGAGATGCAGGAAAAGATTAAAAACGCGATTGCGACTGCAAAGACACCTGAGGATGCAGCCATGCTCTCGGCACAGGTATCGCAAATGACGGGTGCACAGTCGCCGGTCATGACCTCTTCATCGCATATGGTTGAACGCAAAACCCGCATTGGCGGTGCATGCAAGCCTTCAGGAAAATAATAGCTGACAGACAAACACCCTCCGGAGAGGGTGTTTTTTATTTGAGGCTGCCTTGAAACGTGAGGCTCAGAACGGAATATCGTCCTCAAAGTCATCAAACGACTTGGCAGGTTGAGCTGCCGGGCGCTGCATTGGTGCAGATTGGGGGGCAGCCGCTGGCGCGCCATAGGACTGTTGCTGGCCGCCGCCATAGCTTTGTGCCGGAGCGGATTGATCGTACTCTGCACCACCACCGCCGCCCTGACCACCGCGGCCACCCATCATCTTCAGATCATCGCAAATGATTTCGGTGGTGTAGCGATCCTGGCCGGTGTTCTTGTCCTGCCACTTGCGGGTTTGCAGCTTGCCTTCGATGTAAACCGTACTGCCCTTTTTCAGGTACTGGCCGACGATTTCAGCAGTGCGGCGATAGGCCACCACATTGTGCCACTCGGTTTTTTCCTGGCGCTGGCCGCTGGACTTGTCTTTCCAGGTTTCACTGGTTGCAATCGAGAAGTTAGCCACTGCATCACCGTTGGGCATGTAGCGGATTTCGGGATCGCGACCGAGGTTGCCGATCAGCAGGACTTTGTTCAATGATGCCATGTCGTTGGACTCCAAAAATAGCGTCTATATAATATATATTGGTCTGACTAGCCGGGTGCACAGCTTATCGGGGGATGTTGCGAAATGCGCTCAACCCTGTCGAGTTTAAGCAACCCGTCGTAGTCCACAGCCCAACCTTTTTTCAGTCGCGGACCCAGCTTGCCGGTTACCTCCACATAAATGGGAGGATGACCGGGATGGCCGGGCATGCGATGGGATTTCACCAGCTTGTGCAGGGGCGCAAGCTGGCGTTTGTTTGCCTTGATCCAGTACACCTTGCGGCTGCCGCAGGGCTGGAAACTTTCCTCTTCAGCGCCGTAGCGGTACAAGCCTTGCAAGGATTGCGCCGATACGGACCATGTCGCCGCCAGGCACAGGAGTGCCGGGGCGATCTTTATACAGGGATGTGTCACGCAGGTAGCCTCATCAGCTGACGACCAGTGGCTTCGTCCCAGCCATCGCGCAGCACTTTTAGCATGGCTACGCCTTCTTCCCTGATCACACTGGCTTCCTTGACGCCTTCCAGTTGCGATAATTGCCGTGCCAAATCACTTGCATCTGCCAGCACCTCGTCGTCGAGATGGAACATCAGAGTACGCACAGGCAGAGGCGGGCGCAAGCCGAAGGTGACGATGAGCCAGATCCCGATGAGGATCGCGCAGAAGGCATACACCACTGGCGCACCGCCGTGATGGTATAGCCAGCCTCCGGATGCACCTCCTACGGCCATGCCGAGTGATTGCGTGGTGTTGTAAACACCCATCGCTGTGCCTTTGGCTTCAGCGGGCGCCAGTTTGGAAATCAGGCTGGGTTGAGTTGCTTCAAGGATATTGAAAGCGAGGAAGTAGAGACCCAGCCACCCATAAATCTGCAGCTGCGTATCGAGTCCGGTGGACATGCCAAGCTGGGCAATCAGCATCACCGTCACGGCTGCTAGAAAAACCTGCTTTAGTTTGTTGCGCGTCTCGCCAATGATGACTGCAGGAATCATCAGCACAAAGCCGATGACCATGACGGGCAGATATACCTGCCAGTGATTGTCGCGTGCAAATCCCGCTCGTTCGAGCACCAGTGGCATCGATGCAAACAAAGCCATCTGGGCTGCATGCAAGGCGAATACGCCATAGTTGAGCCGCTGAAGTTGCGGATCTCTCAATACGTGCGGCAATCGTTTTGGGTTGGCTTCTGCATCTGAGTGAAAAGTACTGCGTGACGGATCGGGAATGATGCGCCATGTCCCAATAATGGCCAGAACAGCCAGCACGCCCGTCAGGTCGAATATGCCTGTCAGACCAATCCAATGGGCAAGTAGCGGGCCTGCGACGAGTGAAATGGCGAAGGTGACGCCAATCGTCCCGCCGATCATGGCCATTGCCCGGGTGCGATGCTCCTCACGTGTTAAATCGGCGAGCAAGGCCGTAATGGCTGCGGAGATCGCGCCAGAGCCCTGAATGATCCGGCCAATCATGACGCCGGTGACCGTATCCGCATGACCGGCAACAAAGCTGCCTGCAGCAAACAGCGCAAGTCCGATATAGATGACCTTTTTGCGGCCGATACGATCCGAGAGCATGCCAAACGGCAATTGCAGTAACGCTTGGGTTGCACCGTAGGCACCTAATGCAAGCCCAATCATGCTGTGATTTTCTCCACCGCCCAGCTTCTGAGCGTAAAGCGCAAAAACCGGCAAGATGAGAAATAAGCCCAGCATGCGCAGGCCATACAGGCCTGCCAGGCTCAGGCTGGCGCGAAGTTCGAGGGCATTCATGGATGATGGTTGTGTGGTCTTGCGTGCAAAAGACCCGCCATTTTAGTGATTTGTCCGGATTCTGACGAGCAGAAGTCTTTAAATATCCACGCAAAGTTGTAGTATTCGATATATCTGGTGAACGATCGTTCCCATTGAATGGCATATCAGTTTACAATCCAACCAGCTATCATCCGCGTTCACGATCCGACGCTTCACTCGCAAAGCCCAGACCATGACCTACAGACCGATCGACCCGAACAATGTCATCCGCATTCGCGGTGCACGTACACACAATCTCAAGAACATCAGTCTCGATCTGCCGCGCCATAAGCTGATTGTCATCACTGGCTTGTCCGGTTCGGGCAAATCCTCGCTGGCGTTTGATACGCTGTACGCCGAAGGCCAGCGACGCTATGTGGAATCGCTGTCAGCCTATGCGCGCCAGTTTCTGCAGCTGATGGAAAAGCCCGATGTCGATCTGATAGAAGGTCTGAGTCCGGCGATTTCTATCGAACAGAAGGCAACGAGCCATAATCCGCGCTCGACGGTCGGCACGGTTACCGAAATCCATGATTATCTGCGTCTGCTATTTGCGCGTGTCGGTACGCCATATTGTCCGGAGCATGGTCAGGCGCTGGAGTCGCAGACAGTCAGCCAGATGGTGGATCACGTGCTATCGCTGCCGGAAGACACCAAACTGATGGTGCTGGCACCTGTGCTGATTGGCAAGAAGGGCGAAAACGTCGAGCTTTTTGATGAGCTGCGCGCACAGGGCTTTGTGCGGGTTCGCGTCGATGGCGAGGTGTATGACCTCGACAGCGTGCCCAAGCTGGAAAAGAACAAGAAACATACGATTGAAGTGGTGGTCGATCGCCTAAAAGTCCGTAGTGACTTGCAGCAGCGTCTGGCCGAGTCATTCGAAACTGCGCTTCGCCATGCAGATGGGCGTGCCATTGCAGTAGAAATGGATACAGGCAAGGAGCACTGGTTTTCCGCCAAGTTTGCCTGCCCGATCTGCAGTTATAGCTTGCCCGAACTCGAACCGCGCCTGTTCTCGTTTAACAATCCGATGGGCGCCTGTCCGAAGTGTGACGGACTGGGGGCTATCCAGTTTTTCGATCCCAAGCGGGTGGTGACCCAGCCGGAGCTGAGTCTGGCTGCTGGTGCCGTAAAGGGATGGGATCGACGTAATCAGTTCTATTTTCAGATGATTGCCAATCTGGCCGCGCATTACCGCTTCGATGTCGATACGGCATGGGACGATCTGCCCGAGAAAGTCCAGCATATCGTGCTGTATGGATCAGGGAAGGATCAGGTGCGCTTTACCTACATCAACGAGCGCGGCACCAAGTTCGAGCGCGAGCATGCTTTCGAAGGCATCGTGAACAATCTGGAGCGTCGCTACCGTGAAACTGATTCGATGTCGGTGCGCGAAGAGTTGTCCCGCTATGTCAACAATCAGGCCTGTCCGGGTTGCCATGGTGCGCGGCTGAGGCTGGAAGCACGGCATGTGAAGGTGGGCGGCTGCAATGTGCATGATCTCAGCCAGCTCGCCCTGCGGGATAGCAGTCGCTTCTTCAATGAGCTGACCCTGACCGGCAACAAAGCGCAGATCGCCGAGAAAATCGTCAAGGAAATCAGTGAACGACTGGGTTTTCTTGTCAATGTCGGACTAGATTACCTGAGTCTGGATCGCTCGGCTGATACGCTGTCTGGTGGCGAGGCGCAGCGCATTCGTCTCGCATCGCAGATCGGCTCGGGGCTGACAGGCGTGATGTATGTGCTGGATGAGCCCTCTATCGGGCTGCATCAGCGCGATAACGATCGCCTGCTGGCGACACTGATGCGTCTGCGTGATCTAGGCAACTCGGTGATTGTCGTCGAACACGACGAAGATGCGATTCGTGCAGCTGATTGTCTGGTCGACATGGGGCCGGGTGCGGGCGAGCATGGCGGTCAGGTGATGGCCATCGGTACGCCCGAAGAAGTGATGGCGAACCCCGATTCGGTCACCGGACAATATCTATCCGGTCAACGTACCATCACCGTACCGGCCAAACGCCGCGCCCCGGAAGCGGATCGCTGGCTGATGCTCAAGGGTGCGCATGGCAATAATCTCAAGCATGTCAATCTGGCACTGCCGCTTGGGATGCTGGTGTGTGTCACGGGGGTGTCTGGCTCCGGCAAATCGACGCTGATCAACGATACGCTCTATGCAGCGGCTGCCCGTGCCATTAATGGCGCGACGCAGGAACCGGCTCCGTACAAACAAATCGTCGGGCTGGAGCATTTCGATAAGGTCATTAATGTCGATCAAAGTCCGATTGGCCGCACCCCGCGTTCCAATCCCGCCACCTACACCGGCTTGTTTACGCCGATCCGCGAGCTGTTTGCAGGTGTACCGATGGCGCGCGAGCGTGGCTACGGACCCGGCCGTTTCTCCTTCAATGTGAAGGGTGGACGCTGTGAAGCCTGTCAGGGCGATGGCGTGATCAAGGTGGAAATGCACTTCCTGCCCGATGTGTATGTGCCTTGCGATGTTTGCCACGGCAAACGCTACAACCGTGAAACGCTGGAAGTGCAGTACAAGGGCAAGAGCATCACCGAAGTGCTCGATATGACGGTTGAGAATGCGCTGGAATTTTTCTCCGCCGTGCCCACCATTGCGCGCAAGCTGCAAACCATGATGGATGTAGGTCTGAGCTACATACGCCTCGGGCAGAATGCCACCACTTTGTCGGGCGGCGAGGCGCAGCGGGTGAAGCTGTCACTGGAATTGTCCAAGCGCGACACCGGCAAAACACTCTACATTCTGGATGAGCCCACCACCGGTCTGCATTTCCAGGATATCGATCTTTTATTGAAGGTGCTGCATCGCCTGCGCGAGCATGGCAACACTGTAGTGGTGATCGAGCACAATCTCGATGTGATCAAAACTGCAGACTGGTTGATCGACTTGGGTCCGGAAGGTGGCGCGGGAGGCGGGGAGATCATCGCCACCGGTACGCCTGAAGAGGTTGCGGCCAATCCACGTAGTCACACGGGTCAGTATCTGGCCAAGGTGCTCGCGCAGTCGGTAAGCGCCTGATGCAGGGAGACGGAGTGGCAGGTGTGCAGGTCATTCGTGCATTTCTGTCACTTGCGTTTTTATCCTTCTATGGTTCAGGATGAATGATTGTCTATGACCATGCGGAATGCAGATGAAATCCAGTCAATTACTGGCGATAGGCTTACTCGTACTGGTGAGTACAGCGCAGGCAGCAAAACATGAAGCTGGAGAGGACGCGAACTTTCGCCGCATTTACGAACAGGAATGGAAGTGGCGGCAGTCCAGTGCGCTGAGTGATGATCCGGAAAATCGGGGTGATCAGGAGAGCGGGCTTCCCCGCGTGAATGCAGCAAGCCAGAAAAAGGCACTGACATACTGGCAGGCGGTGATGCGCAAACTCGATCGCATCGATGTGCATCAGTTAACGCCAGAAGCACAAACCAATTATCAGATTTATCGCTATCAATTGCAGGTGCTGATCGAACAGATCCGGTTTAAAGATTATGAAATGCCGCTGAATGCCGACACGGCGTTCTGGAGTCAGCCCGCAGACGAGGCAAAGTATCCCTTTGTCAGTGAAAAGCGGGTGATGCAGTACCTTGCCGAGTTGCGTGATATTCCCCGATATTTTGATGAGCAAATGGTGAATATGCGTGCGGGCCTTGCTCGCGGCTTCACGCCGGCGCGGGTGACGCTGCAGGGGCGCGAGGTGTCCATTCTGGCACTGATTGATATCAGCGACCCTAAGGAAACCGCATTCTTTAAGCCGTTCAAGCAACTGCCGGGTACCATTTCACCGGCGCGCAAGCAGGCTCTGCGGGACGAGGCGGAGCATGTGATTCAGGCAACGGTTTTACCTGCGTATCGCAAACTGCTGACCTTTGTACGTGATGAATATATCCCTCATACCCGTGAGACATTGGGCGCACGTGACCTGCCAGAGGGTATGACCTACTACCGTTCCAAGATTCGTGAGTTCACGACCTTGGATCTTTCGCCCGAGTCCATCCACCAGACAGGGCTTGCCGAAATGGCCAGCATCCGTAACGAAATGCATGAAACCATGCGCAAGGCCGGATTCGAAGGTGACTTGCCGCAGTTTTTGCAGTTTTTGCGAACGGATCAGCAGTTCTATGCCAAGACGCCCGACGAGCTATTGAAGCAGGCGGCCTGGATTGCAAAGAAGTTCGACGCCAAGGCGTATCGGTACTTTGGATACCTGCCGAGAATGCGCTTCGGTATCTATCCCGTCCCGGCCGATCAAGCACCGTTCTATACCTCCGGACGGGGTGGACCGGGTGAGTATCTGGTGAATACATGGAATTTGCCTTCCCGAGCACTGTATAGCCTGCCGGCCTTAACGCTTCATGAATCTGCGCCGGGTCACGCATTTCAGATGCCGATCGCTATGGAGCAGAAGTCGTTTCCCGCCTTCCGGGGAGCCTACATATCGGCATATGGTGAAGGCTGGGCGCTCTATTGCGAGCGCCTTGGCGTAGAAATGGGGATGTACGACACGCCTTACGAAGTATTTGGCATGCTGAGTTATCAGGCTTGGCGCGCGGCACGCCTCGTGGTGGATACGGGGATTCACGCGATGGGCTGGACGCGCGAGCAGGCGCAGGCTTATTTGCGTGATAACACTGCCTTGTCCGATCACGAAATTGAGACTGAAGTCGATCGTTACATTTCCTGGCCGGGGCAGGCGCTGTCGTACTATTTAGGCGAAATGACCATGTTCAAGGTACGACGTCATGCCGAGCAGGCGCTGGGAGACAAGTTTGATCTGCGCAATTTCCACGATACTGTGCTGCAACTTGGGTCGGTACCTCTGCCTGTACTAGAAGCGCGTATCGAACGGTTTATCAAGGATAAAGGCAAGTCCCCTTATCCAAAGCGCTGATAACGGAGTAGAGCGTTTGCAAATGCCCTCCATGCGAGGGCATTTTTGCGAATATAGGTTATGAAAAAGAAATTAAACGAAAATAAGATATTGTCTTTTCATTGTGATTTGCTGTATTTTTCCTGCAGCTTGCGCTGGAGCGATCGCAAGCACAAGAACATATCAGGAGAGACAATTGAAATGTATGCATATGGCAGCGCTGATTTGCGCTGCGTTCGGAGTCGCTGCGGCAGAACTTGACCCCTATCTCTGGCTGGAAGAAGTGCACGGTGCCAAAGCAACCGAGTGGGTTGCCGGGCAAAATGCGCGAACCCTTGCTATGACGCACGCCGATCCGCTGTTCGAATCGACCCGCAAGGAAGTCATGGACATCATGACGGCCACCGACCATATCCCGCACGTCAGCAAGATTGGCACCTATTTTTACCATTTCTACACCGATGCCGTGCATACCCGTGGCGTATGGCGCCGCACGACGCTCGATGAATACCGCAAAGCAGAACCTGTCTGGGAGACGATGCTAGATGTAGATCAGCTGGCAAAAGATGAAGGCGAGCGCTGGAGTTGGGGAGGCGCAATTTGCCGCAAGCCTGAGCACGACCGTTGTCTACTGACCTTTACGCGCGGCGGGGGAGATGCCAGTGTCGTGCGGGAATACGATCTCGCTACGCGCCAGTTTGTGAAGGATGGATTTGTACTGCCAGAAGCCAAGCAAGGCATTAGCTGGCTGGATCGCGATACAGTCCTGATTTCGCGTGCGACCGGTGCGGAAGACAGTACGCAATCGGGCTATCCGCGAGTGGTAAAGCTGTGGAAACGTGGTACACCGGTCGACATCGCTGAAACCGTATTCAGTGGCGAAAAGGAGGATCTGGGTGTATCTGCCCATGTCAGCGATCGCCAGGGTATACGGCATCAGGTGTTTAGCCGGATCGTCAGTTTCTATAAGAATGAAACGTGGGTACGCGAGCACGGCAAGCTGATACGGGTGGCGATACCCGGGGACGCCGAAGTGGACTTTCTGGGAAAGGAAGTCCTGATCAGTTTGCGATCTGACTGGGAAGTCAGTGGACGAATCTGGAAGGGTGGCAGTTTGCTGATTGGCGACTTTGCGGCCCTGCAATCTGGACAGCCAGCTTTTACCGCCTTGTTCGAGCCAAGGACGGGTGGATCGCTGGATGGTTATACCATCACCCGTGACTATATCATCGTCAATGCACTAGAAAACGTGCATAACGTTGCCTATGAATGGCGCAAGGTTGAGGGGCGCTGGATGGCGCATCCTGTTGAGGTGCCGGGTTTTGGTTCGACCAGTTTTGCGGCAATTGATCCAGAGGGCTCGAACGAATACTTCCTGAAGTACAACGACTTTTTGACGCCCTCATCCATTTCCCTTGGGCGGGCCGGCAGCGATGAGCGCGAGCTCCTGAAACAAGATAAAGCACGATTTGATGCAAGTGGTCTGGATGTTGCGCAGCAGTTTGCCGTTTCCAAAGATGGCACGCGGGTGCCTTATTTCATCGTGAAGCGAAAAGATATCCGACTGGATGGCAAAAATCGCGTACTCATGTATGGCTATGGCGGTTTTGAGTCCAGTCAGCGCCCGTTCTACTCCTCCAGCAATGGCAAAGAGTGGATGGCGAAAGGTGGAGTCTATGTACTGGCTAATATTCGCGGAGGTGGCGAGTATGGCCCGGAATGGCATGCAACGGCGGTCAGGGAGAATCGACAGCGATCTTACGATGACTTTATCGCCATTGCGGAAGACCTGATAAAGCGAAAAATCACTTCCCCTCGATATCTGGCCATTGAGGGCTACAGTAACGGCGGCTTACTCATGGGCGTGATGTTGACGCAACGCCCGGATTTGTTTGGTGCCATTCTGAGCCATGTACCGCTGCTGGACATGAAGCGGTACAACAAGCTGTTCGCAGGGGCATCGTGGATGGACGAATACGGCAACCCGGATGATCCGGCACAGTGGGCCTATATCAGCACGTTTTCACCCTATCACCTGGTCAAAAAGGGTGTGCGTTATCCATCGGTGCTATTTTCAACCTCCACACGTGATGATCGGGTACATCCCGGCCATGCGCGCAAAATGGTGGCCCGGATGCTGGCAATGGGCGTGAAGAACGTCTGGTTGTTCGAGAATCAGGAAGGCGGTCATGCCGGCGCCGATGGCGCTGCACAATTTGCCGATATCGCCGCAATGGAATATCGCTTTCTGTGGAATCAACTCGGTAAAACGTCAGGCGAATAAAAAGGAAGACACATGGTATCCCCCGTCAGAGTGCGCGCTGCGCGCGTGTTAACAGCAGAGGGCTGGCTGGATCACGCAACGGTCGCAATCAATGCTGAAGGCAAAATCGAAGCGATAGATTACGGTGAGTGTGATCTGGATCTGGAAGATGCCTGGCTGATGCCGGCGCTGGTGGATAGCCATGTGCATGGCGCCATGGGTCTTGACACCATGGATGCGAATCATGACGCACTTGATGGCATTGCATGTTATCTGGCACGCCATGGTGTCGGGGCATTTGCCCCTACTACCGTGACCGCCCAACCTGACGCAATTGAGGCTGCGCTCGTTCAGATCCGTGAAAGCAAGCGTACGGGGACTCGGGGAGCAGAAATTGTCGGCGCATATCTGGAAGGGCCCTATTTCACCGCGAAATGTTGTGGCGCTCACCCGGTGCCCTTAATGCGCCCGATTAGTGTGCAGGAGTTGTCGCACTGGTATGCCCTGTCTGAGGGCGCCCTCAATACGGTGGCGCTGGCCGCCGAGTTGCCCGGGGCAGATGCAGCGATTCAGTGGCTGCAAGCACGCGGTGTGCGCACCTTGATCGGCCACAGTGATGCGAGTTACGACGAAACAACGCATGCCCTTCATGCAGGCGCTGCCGGGGTCGTGCATTGCTATAACGGCATGCGCGGCCTGCATCATCGTGATCCGGGCGTGGTAGGGGCAGGATTTGATCATCGTGGCGCCCATATTGAGCTGATAGCGGATGGGCATCATGTTCATCCTGCCGCAGCGCGTATCGCATTGACGTGTGCCGGTGAGGCGCATCTCATCCTTATTTCCGATGCGATGCGTGCAGCAGGCATGCCCGACGGCCAGTATGCCTTGGGCACCATGACTGTGACCGTGACAGATGGTGTAGCGCGTACCGATGTCGGTGGACTCGCAGGCAGTACGCTGAATCTGCTCGATGCGGTTCGGTATGCAATGCAGTGGTTCGAGCTTCCCCTTGAACGCGTCTGGGCGTTGGCATCACGTAATCCTGCGCTTGCACTGCGCCGGCCTGATTTGGGGGTGCTTGCGCCGGGACAGACCGCGAGCATGGTCGCACTTGCACCGCATCTTGAAGGCGTCAGACGAACATGGGTGGCAGGGCGGCTTGTGCATTCTTCCTAAATTTTTCTTTCGTCTGTTTTGTTTCGATGGCTTTGTATGTTTTTTACAAAGCCATTATTTTTTCGTTGTGTTGCGTTGCTTTGCGGTGGCATGCTCTCAAATGGGTGGTAAGCGAAAGAATATAAACTGTTGTTTGACGACTTTTTAGCCGTGCTTTTGCTTGAACATCCTGATACATGAGCAGGCGTCTAGGCGGTAGAGGCTGATGAACGTGGCGAATTACATAAGGAAAACAGGATGAGAGTGAATCGGATAGTTGCGGCTCTGGTGGCAGCCGGTTTGGTGGGGGGCGCTTTTGCAGAGGAGCCGGTAAGTGTAGAAAAGGTTGAAAGCAAGTCAAACGACCGCAATGCGTCCGATGCACCAAAGCGAGTTGAGCGTATCGAAGTCACCGGATCGAGCATTAAACGAATCGACAAGGAAACGGCCTCCCCGTTGCAGGTGGTGAGCCGGCAGCAGATTGATGCAATGGGTGCCAATACGTTGCAGGAGATCCTGACCAAGGTGCCGGGCATGGTGCAAGGCGCAGGCGAGCAGGATTTCAACAGCCTGTTTTCAGGATGGGATGGTGCGTCCGGCGCTAATCTGCGCGGACTAGGGGCGCATTCCACGCTAACACTGCTCAACGGGCGTCGACTGGCAAACTTTGGCGCGCCGATGAATTTCCAGCATCAGTTCGTCAATATCGATGCCATTCCAGCAGATGCGATTGAACGTATAGAAATACTGGCCGATGGGGCGTCGGCCGTGTATGGCTCGGACGCCATTGCCGGCGTAATGAACATCATCACCAAGTCGAGCTACAAGGGGCTTGAGGTTAAGGGAAATGCGCAGAGTTCCATCAAGTCCGCCACCAACCGCGAGATGAATGCCAGCGTGAGCTACGGCTTCGGTGATCTGGAGGCCGATGGGTACAATCTGTATGGCTCGTTTAGTCATTTCAAGCGGATGGAAACCAACCTCGATAAGGTGGTGAATCTGCCGGGGGCGACATGGAACAGCTTCAATCCAACATACTGGGATGGCTACTATCCGAATGGCAGTTCAATGGGCGAGATCAACCCGGGGACGCAGTATGGGGCCAGAAGCGTTGCCTATGCCGGCCCCGGCTGCAAGAACATTGTCCAGCCGTACGGGCCTGAATATGGCTCGAATTGTGTGGTGAACACGCTCAAAGGCGGGATTTTTTCGCCCGAATCGGATCGTAATAATCTGTACCTGAACGGCCACTATCGCTTCAATGACAATCTGCAGGGATTTGCGGAATTGTCGTATACCACCATCGACATGGGAAGCAATGTCGGGCCGGGATATGCCTACTCGGGTTCGCCCGGATACGGTGGAGGGTGGTATGCCCGTAATACGGGCACCAACTTCCATGTCTTCGAGTTTCCATATCTCTCGGCTAATCATCCTTACAACATCGTGCCCGCAGACAAGCGTGATCCGCGATTTGGGGGGGCCACGGCGATGTTGTATCAGTTTCAGGATGATATTTCTCTGTTCCGCCAGTCATCGCAGGATCGTGAATACCGCGTGGTGGCCGGCCTGAAGGGGGCGGTGGGTGCCTGGGATTGGGAAGCTGGCCTGACGCTGGCAGGTTCCCGTGCTGAAATGCATCAGCGCGGTTCCAATATGAGTGTATCGGGCATGACCTACGCACTGGGAAATCCGGATACGGGCAAGTTTGATACCTTGACTGTTCAGCAGAAGGATTATTACGGCAATCCTGTACCGGGAGATGTGCTTGTGCTGCCACTGATCAGCCCCAATGCGCGCTATCAATTCGGCCAGACCAGTGCCGCCAACCGTGCACTGCTTGAAAAGATGTATCCGGATGTTGTCTATCCCGGACACGATCGGTTTACCACGCTGGATGCCAAGCTGAGCGGCAGGATTGCCGAGCTGCCGGCAGGGGATGTGATGCTCGCTGCAGGCGGGACAGTCAGTCGACAGTATTTTAGTAGTCCCGGCGATGCTGCAGCGGCTAATGGAGATATCTGGTGGCAGGGTGGTTCGTGGTTTGAGGGCGGTCGCACTGTAGGCGCAGTATTCAGCGAAGTGCTGGTGCCGGTGAGTGGCAAGCTGGAGTTGAATGTCGCTGCGCGCGTCGACAAATATCCCGGCTTCAGTACCAATGTCGTGCCTAAGGTCGGGTTGAAATATGCCGCGAGCGAAGCACTGCTTGTGCGTGGTAGCTATTCGGAAGGATTCCGCGCACCGAGTCTGGCCGAGTCGGGGAATGGGGGGGTTTACCGGATTGTCAGTGCAAATGATCAGTATCGTTGCGAAGAAGCATCCGAGCTGGCAAATGTGCTGATCAACTATGGCGCAAAGGGGGATGTCAAAAAAGGAAACGACCTACAGCGTAACGAGTGCGGAAACCAGTTTGTTGGCGGTGTAACACGCCCCAATCCTGATTTGCAGCCGGAGAAAACACGGATTAGCAGCGCCGGTTTCGTATTTCAGCCTGTTAAGTGGTTTGACGTGTCGGCCGACTATTTCTTCTTTAATCGCAAGAATGAAATCATTCAGCAGGATGCGACAGTTGTTCTGGCCGATGCGCTGGAAAAGTACGGCAAGTCGGTTCAATCCGTTCCGGGCGTCTTTTTGCGCGCACCAAAGTCTTTGGCTGATGCAGATATCGAGTCCATCGTGGCAAGACTGTGCAAGGGTAATCCCGGCGCCTGTCCAGTTGTGCCGACCTATACGCTGGGCAAGCTCGCCGGTGTGACAAATTCCTTTATCAACCAGGGCAAGTCGCTGGTGGATGGGTTTGATGTCAGTGCCAATGCGCGCTGGAATCTGGGTGAGGCCGGTAATCTGTCGTTCAACTGGCAGGCAACTTACAAAAACCGCAACAAGATCACCGATCCGGAAGGCCAGTGGTCGGACAATGCTGTGGGCACCTACATGATGCCTCGCTTGACCTCGACTTTTGCCGTGAATTGGGGCAAGCGTGAATACAACGCCAGTCTGATGGCGAATTATGTCGGCCCGCAGGCCTTGCGCGGCGTAGGTGCATCGGGCGAGAGCATGTCATGGTTTGACCCCAGCTGGGAGCCGGATAGCTGCGCCAACAATCCTACAAGTAATGAAAGCATCTGCAAGAATGGCCTGCCATCCAGCACCTACTGGACGCTGAACCTCGGCTGGCAGCCCGTGCGTAATCTCAACCTCAATCTGAATATGCAGAACCTGCTGGATCATCGCCCTGCGTATGATCCGCGTGGTGGTTATGGCGCAAATGGCTATGAATATCTGGGCTTGTATGGACGCATTGTGCGACTCTCGGCTGGCTACAAGTTCTGGTAGGGCTGCCATTAGCAAGATGCACGTTCTGAGGCATTAGACAGGGGGAGGTCTGCTAAAAAGTGGTATTTGTCACAGCTGGCCTGCCCCTTTAAATATGCAAAAGTATGTATTCTTTCGATTTTGTTTGAAGATATATACAACGAAATTGGTGAGTGTTAATATGCAATGAAACGAAAGAAAATAGGGGTGGGGTCTGGCAGGATAACCCTGAGGAATCTGCCCCGAGTGTGTGATGCGGAAGACTGTCTGGCATCGCAAGAACCAACATGAACATGATTCTCAATATTTTTCAAATACGAACAGTGAGCGGAGGGCAGCATGGCTGATGCAGGTATGGTCCTTCTAGGGCGCTCGGAAGCAGAATGGCAAACAGCTGGCGGCATTCTGACCGCACGCGAAATCATGCAACAACCGGATGTCTGGAAGGCAATGGTACTCCGGCTGGGAAGTGCGTTTGAGGAGGTGCGAGCATGGCTATCGCCCTTTATCGCCAATCCTGCTGCACAGATTATTTTTACGGGCGCAGGTACATCGGCCTATGTGGGCGAGTCTGTTGCCGCACATTTGCGCGGTAGATTGTCTTGCCATGTTCAGGCAATTGCCACGACCGATATCGTTTCAAGCCCGGATGTGCTGGGCATGCAACGCCCCACCTTGCTGGTTTCCTTTGCGCGCAGTGGCAATAGCCCGGAAAGCCTGGAGGCGGTCAATATCGTACGTATTCAACAAGCAGGCTGCCGCTTTCTGAATATCCACTGTAATGAGTCTGGCGCACTTGCCGTGCAAAATGCAGATCAGGTCGATACGTTGAACGTGGCCATGCCCGCTGCATCGTGTGATGGCGGATTCGCGATGACCAGTAGCTACAGCACCATGCTGCTTGCGGCACTGGTGTGCTTTTCCAGTGACTATAAGTCGGCCGCAGCACAGGTCACGCAAGTGGCTGACGTAGCACGGGATCTACTCAAGGGTGAGCATTCACTCTTTGGCTATACGCTGGCCAGTGAGTCCTTCAAACGCCTGGTCTATCTTGGTAGTGGGCCGCTGACAGCGGTTGCACGAGAGGGGGCACTGAAGGTGCTGGAGTTGACTGCGGGACGGCTGGAAGCCATTTACGAAAGCAGCCTGGGTTTGCGTCATGGTCCGAAAGCATTCGTGAATGATGAAACCCTGGTGTGCGTGATGCTTTCATCCGATGCACATACCCGCCAGTATGATCTCGATATCATTCGTGAGCTGCGCACAGGTACACGGGCTTGTCGTGTAATTGTCGTAAGTCCGGTGCCGCTTGATGATACCCTGCATGCTCGCAACAACGATTTAAATATTGTTTTGCCGCTTGCCGATTTGGCGCCGGCCTGGACGGCACCGGTGATGGTGACCTTATTGCAGCAGCTGGCATTGCAGCAATCCATGCGCATGGTACTGACACCTGATAATCCCTTCCCGGATGGATCGGTCAATCGGGTGGTTCAGGGCGTGCGTATTCATCCTTATCTGCGGGGTTCGGAGGCACACTGAAATGCATGTGGGCGGGATCGATATCGGCGGCACAAAAATCGAACTGGCGGTCTACAACGATGCCAACGAATGCTTATTTGTTCGTCGGGTGGCAACACCCGGTGAGGACTACGAGGCATTCCTCTCCTGTGTGATATCGTTGGTGAACGAAGCCGAGCTGCAACTGGGGACGCTGTCCGGCCTGGGTGTCGGTATACCTGGATTGCGCGATCCGGATACCGGCGCCTGCTTCAGTTCCAATATTCCAGCGATCAATGGTCGTTGTGTTGCCGCTGATCTCGAATCCCGCCTCAAGCGCACTGTGGTCGTAGGTAACGACTGTCAGTTGTTCGCATTATCCGAAGCCAATGGCGGAAGCGGCTCGCAGTCTCGCACTGTATTCGGCGCCATTCTGGGAACCGGTGCTGGCGCGGGCATCTGCGTCGACGGTGTGCTGATTCCCTCCCGCCAGGGTATATCAGGCGAATGGGGGCATATGCCTATTTCTGCGCCATTGCAGATAAAGTATCAGCTACCCATATTTGAGTGCGGATGTGGCTTATCTGGGTGCCTGGAACGCTATATCAGCGGAACAGGTATTGCTGCGTTATATCGGCACCAATTTGGCACCGATAAATCAACCCCGGATATTGTTGCGGACATGCGGGCTGGCGACGTGGCGGCCAGACAATTCTTTGCGATGATTACGGATATTCTGGGGTACGGGCTGGCCAATATTGTGCTGGTGCTCGATCCCGGTGTCATTGTTCTGGGTGGTGGGCTTTCCCTCATAGAGGAAATGTATTCTGCGCTACCCAGCGCAATTCAGCAGCATATTTTTAAAGCCGCACAGGTGCCACCGGTTCGCGGCCCATATTTTGGCGATGCCGGCGCGACACGCGGCGCAGCCTTACTGTTCAGGCAGTATCTGGAAAGATAACCGGAACTGTTGCAACAGAGACATGCATAGTACGGGGAAAATGAGGAGACCATGAAACAACCCGCACGACTCAAAACATTTCTGGCCGGCTTATTGGCAGTGGCTGGCATGGCTGCACAGGCTGGCGATTTGCGCTATGCCATCTGGGATAAAAATCAGCTGCCCGCAATTCGTACCATTATTCAGCAATTCGAAAAAGCGAATCCCGGCATACATGTCAATGTCGAGCTGATTCCGGATAGCGCTTCAAATAGCCAGTACTGGCTAAAAATGGAGGCAGCCGTCACTGGCGGCGTAGCCCCTGATGTGATGTGGATGAATATGGTGAATGTGCAAAATTATGCACGTAATAAAGCCATTATTCCGCTGGATGACTATATCGCTAAATCCGGCCTTAAGCTGGAGGACTTTGTTCCAGCGTCAGTTAAATCATTTAATTATCAGGGGCGGCAGTACGGGCTTCCGCGCGACATTGACTCAGTTGCAGTGTGGTACAACAAAAAGTTGTTTACCGAGGCGGGTGTGGCTGTTCCCGGCAATAACTGGAAATGGGACGATATGACTGCTGCGGCGCAAAAGCTGCAGCAAAAGCATGGTCGTAAAGTGTACCCCATCTTTATGGATCTGCTGGGCAATGGGCAGGAAACCTATTACAACATCATTCCATCCAATGGCGGCAATATCCTGAGTGCGGATCGCACCAGGTCGGGAATGGCTGAACCACAGTCGGTAGACGCATTACGCAAGCTGCAAGCCCTCATGGGAAAGGGGCTCATTGCCAATGTGCTGCAGATTGGCGGTGTGCAAGGTGCAGATCTGTTTCAGTCGGGACGGGTGGGAATGCTGTATGCCGGTTCGTGGCAAGCGAAGCCGCTTACAGACAATCCCGCACTGAAAGATCAGATTGGCGTCGTGCAGATGCCTGCGCTGGCCAAATCGGTCTCCGTAGCGCACTCATTGGCGAATGTCATTACCCAAAGCAGCAAAAACAAAGACGAAGCGTGGAAATTTGTATCGTTTATGGCCGGCGATTGGGCGCAGCGACAGCTGGCGTCTACACGCACCGTCATACCGGCCAGATTGTCTGCACAGGCTGACTGGGTGAAAGCATTCCCGATGGATGTCAGTGCTTATGTGAATGCGCTCGGTCAGTCCTACCCCTATCCAGTGTCGCTTTACACCGCAAAGTGGAACAAAAAGCTGTACGAAGGGCTGAATAAGGTCTGGATGGGGCAGGATCCCGCAAAGGTGATGCCCGTAGTGGTTAGTGATGTAAATCAGATTCTGGCATCGGAAAAGTAGCATGGCGGTTCAACAATTCAGGGCCGGACCACCCGAGCGCATTGCGCGGCAACACCAGCGTTACGGCATGCTGATGGTCTTGCCTCTGGTGCTGGGACTGAGCATCTTTTTTGTGCTGCCATTGCTTCAGAGTGTGTTCTATAGCTTCACCGATCTGGGTGCATTTGGTGCGTGGCAGCACCTGACGCTGGATAACTATGTACGCTTGTGGTCCGATGAAAAGCTGCGTGCGGCGCTGTGGAATACCTGCGTCTATGCAGTGGTCTGTGTGCCCTTGATTCTGGCCATTTCGCTAGGCTTAGCCCTTGCGTTGAATGCCAATGTGAAGGGCATCGGGGTGTACCGGACCCTCCTATTCGTACCGGCCGTGACCATGTCGACTGCGGTTGCACTGGTGTGGCGCTGGATATTTGACTTCGATTTCGGCCTGTTGAATCAGCTTCTGGAGCAATTTCAGGTCGATCCACAGGCATGGCTCGCAGACCCTCAGGTTGTCCGAATCAGCATCATGGCAGTGCTGGTATGGAGCTCAATCGCGGTAAAGATGGTGATTTTGCTTGCCGGATTGCAAGCCGTACCCGGTGAAATGCTGGAGGCAGCCTGGATGGATGGTGCGGGTAAATGGGCACGTTTTCGCTACGTGATTCTGCCCCAGATGGTGCCTACCTTATTTTTCGTATCGGTCATGACCCTGATCGAGGTTTTACAGATTTTCGATCTGATCTATATGCTGGTGGGACGCAATCCGCTGGTCGAGGATCATGCGCAATCTATTGTCTATCTGTTTTACAAGTATGCCTTTGAAGAGCAGGAAAAAGGCTATGCCTCGGCAGTGGCAATGGTGCTGTTTGCCATCACCATGCTGCTGACAGTTGCACAGCTTAAATTGAACCGTTACCTGACTCGCTGGCAAGGACAATAAGCATGAGTACGCTGAAGAAATCCTCTCCTGTTGCCCATCTTGTTCTGGCACTGTCTGCATTATTAACGGTTGGGCCATTTCTATGGATGATGCTTACATCGTTCAAGACGCAAACTGAGTCGATTCAAACTCCACCGACTGTATTGCCGGCTGTCTGGCATGCGGAAAACTATGCCTTAGTCTTTCAGGAAATGCCTTTTCTTGGCTTTTACTTCAATACGCTTTGCGCCACGCTCATTGTGGTAGCAGGGCAGGTGGCTATTTCTGCCATGGCTGCCTATGCCTTTGCAAGGCTGAAGTTCCCAGGGCGCGATCTGCTGTTTGTGGTATGCCTGTCGATTCTGATGGTGCCCGTTCAGCTGCTGGTCATACCGCAATTCATGATTATCAATCGCATGGGATTACTGAATTCCATGACAGGTCTGGTGCTGCCCAATCTGTTCAGTATTTATGGCGCATTCATGCTGCGGCAGTTCTTTCAGGGCCTCCCCAAAGAGCTGGAAGAGGCGGCCATTGTCGATGGCCTGAATCCGCTGCAAACCTTCTGGTACATCATGTTGCCCTTGGTGAAGTCAGGGCTGATTGCATTCGGGATTATTGTGGTGCTATGGAGCTGGAATAGTCTCTTGTGGCCACTCATCGTGAATACGGAAGAAGCGCGCATGACGCTGCCGGTGGGGCTGGCATCGCTGGGTAGCCGTGCGGGTACCAGCTATCCTGTATTGATGGCGGGGGCGGTCATGGCGATTGCGCCTCTGCTGTTATTGTTTGTGCTGTTCCAGCGTCATTTTATTGCCGGGCTCGCCAGCGCCGGTATCAAAGGGTAGGGCGTTATGGCGACGATTCGTCTTTCTGGTGTAAGCAAAACGTTCGATCAGCATACGGTTGTTCACGGACTGGATCTGGATATCCGCGAGGGGGAGTTCATTGTCCTTCTTGGACCGTCCGGATGCGCCAAATCCACCACCTTGCGCATGCTGGCCGGGCTCGAATCTATCAGTACGGGTGAGCTGCTGATGGACGATGTGCGGGTCAACGACCTGTCCCCGAAGGAACGCGGCGTGGCCATGGTGTTCCAGAATTATGCGCTCTATCCGCATATGACGGTTCGGGACAATATCGGTTTCAGCTTGAAGATGTCTGGCGTGGCAAAAGCGCAAATCCGCACTTCCGTAGATGAAGTTGCGCGCGTACTGGAACTTGATCAGCTACTGGATCGCTATCCGGCGGCATTGTCTGGCGGGCAGCGGCAGCGCGTAGCCATTGGGCGTGCCATGGTGCGTAAGCCCAAGGTATTTCTGTTCGATGAGCCGCTCTCCAATCTCGACGCCAAACTCCGCCACACCATGCGTACTGAAATCCGTGAGTTGCATCAGCGTGTGAAAGCAACAATGGTGTATGTAACGCATGATCAGGTTGAGGCCATGACGCTGGCCGACCGCATCGTGATCATGAACAAGGGGCGCATAGAACAAGTCGGTACGCCGGAAGAGATCTATCGGCATCCACGCAATCGGTTTGTTGCGACATTTATCGGTGCCCCCACGATGAATGTCCTGCCATTCTCGATTCTTGCGGGTACCCGCTTTGGACAATCATTGCTAGCGGGGTATCGCACGATACCGGCTGATGCGGGGATTGGCATCCGCCCCAATCATTTACACCAGTGCGATGCGGCAGAGGCCAATCTGCAGGCTACGGTCACCCTGAGTGAGTATCTGGGCAATGAACGCATCGTGCATGCGCACATTGCCGATCATCTGATGGTTATTCAGGTGCCTGAGCATGTTCATGTCCAGACCGGACAAGTCTTGCACCTCCGTGCAGATGCCGCGCTTTGCCATGTCTTTGATGCGCAAAGTGGTGAACGAATCGCATGCGCGGCAGCAACTTCTCCGCTTGATCAGCACGTGATCGCCTAAAGGAAACAGTATGCATCGAGTCGGGTTTATTGGTGCAGGTGGCCTACGCGGCAAACTTGCTGATCTTGTTGCGTCTGTGGGGCGAGGAATTGTACTGACTGCCGCAGCGGATCCGAATCCTGCGGCGCTACAAGCATTTCGCAACAAGCACGGTGAGCACATTCGCCTCTGTGGTGATTACCGCGAATTGTTGGCTGGCGATGATGTCGACAGTGTCTTTATCATCAGCCCGGATCATTTTCACGAAGAACATGCATGTGCGGCGTTGGAGGCCGGAAAAGCGGTCTACCTCGAAAAGCCGCTGGCGATCAGCGTAGCGGGATGCGATCGCATCCTGGATACGGCCTATCGCACGGGCACCAAATTATTTGTCGGGCATAACCTTCGTTATTTCCCCGTATTGCAGACGATGAAATCGCTGATCGATGCCGGGGTGATTGGCGAGGTAAAGGCCATCTGGTGTCGCCATTTCGTTTCGTATGGCGGGGATGCCTACTTCAAGGATTGGCACTCCGAAATCTGCCATACCGGAGGCCTGCTACTGCAAAAGGGCGCACACGATATCGATATGATTCACTGGCTGGCCGGTGCGCCTACCCGTCGAGTGTGTGCCATGGGCACGCTGGCTGTGTATGGCGATACCCCGCGCCGGGCGACAGCGGATCCCGTGCCACCCGTGCGTTTCGACACCAACGCCTGGCCGCCCGGTAGCAACGGCGGCATGAGTCCGCATATTGATGTCGAAGATCACAATATGGTGTTGATGCAGCTGGGAAATGGTGTGCAGGCCAGTTATCTGCAATGTCATTTCACGCCGGATGCAGTCCGAAACTACACGGTGATCGGCACGCGAGGCCGTCTGGAAAATATCGGCGATTCCGGTGAGTGTGCGATTCACCTTTTTAATACCAGAACAGATAGGTTTGGCGAGCCTGATCGGGTGATTCCGGTGGCGAGTGTCGATGGCAGTCATGCCGGAGCCGATCCCGCCATCATCCGCGCATTTTTTGATTTTGTTCTAGATGGGATTGCACCTTCCGTGACCCCTGTTGATGCCCGCCAGGCAGTTGTCACTGGCGTATGCGCAACAGAATGCCTAAAGGCAGGCGGCGGCGCAGCGAATGTGCCCGAACTCGACCCCGTGTTATTGAATTACTTCCATCGTCATCAGGAGACCCGATGAATCGCCTGCATCATGCGCTGACCCAGCGTGACACGCATCAAGTACGAGGTGTCTACAGTGTGTGTTCGGCCAATGAATATGTACTGCGTGCAGCCATGTCGCATGCCGGGCGATTGGGGATCGATCTGCTGATCGAGGCAACCAGTAATCAGGTCGATCAATATGGCGGATACACAGGGATGACCCCGGCTGTGTTTCGCCAGTGGGTCGAGACACTGGCAGCAGAGGAGTCCTTTCCGCTCGGTCAATTGCATCTGGGAGGCGACCATCTCGGCCCGAATGCTTGGCAGGCCTTGCCAGCGGCTGAAGCCATGGCGCGTGCCGATGTGCTGATTGATGCCTACGTTCGTGCGGGATTTAGCAAAATCCATCTGGATTGCAGCATGCGCTGTGCAGATGATCAGGCAGTATTGTCCGAAGCGTTGATCGCAGAACGGGCGGCGCGATTGTGCGCAGTGGCAGAAAGTGCAGCGGTGGATATCGGGCTAAGCGATGAAATGGCATATGTCATTGGTACGGAAGTGCCGGTGCCGGGCGGTGAAACATCGCTTGGCGGGGGCGTGGCAGTGACGCGTCCCGAAGCTGCAGCTTCGACGATTGAAGCGCATCGTCAGGCCTTTATCGCGGCAGGTCTGGCATCCGCGTGGTCACGCATTATGGCGCTGGTGGTTCAACCGGGCGTGGATTTTGACCATACCAGTGTTCAGCAGTACACGCCCGCAAACGCTGTGGCACTGACCCGCATGATTGACGCCTATCCGAGCATGGTTTTCGAGGCACATTCAACGGACTATCAGCCTGAGGCTGCATTGACTGCGCTGGTTCGTGACCGCTTCGCCATTCTAAAAGTGGGCCCCGGCGTGACCCATGCATTGCGTGAGGGGTGGTTTGCGCTGGCAGCGATCGAAAGGGAAGTGGTATCAGCTGAATGTTATTCTGCTTTACCTGATGTACTTGATTCTGTGATGATTGCGCAACCAAAATACTGGCAAAAGTATTATCAAGGCGACGCACAACTACAACTTTGGCTCCGACGCTTTAGCTTTAGTGACCGTTCGCGGTATTATTGGGGGGATGCCAAGGTCATGGAAGCGTTGAATCGAATGATTCAGAACCTTCGTCAAACGGCGATTCCATTGTGTGTCTTGAGTCAGTACATGCCAGAGCAGTATCAGGCAGTTCTGTTGGGGGAACTGGATTCTGATCCTGTTGCTCTGGCCCGCCATAAAGTAGAGCGTGTGCTGAACCAATATGCGCGTGCATGTGGAGTTGCGACAACCTGAGCATCGTCAGCACAGTTCACAAGGTCAAGCATGAAAAAAACAAGTCAACGCAGGGAAATTATCCTGAATCATCTCATTGAACATGGGAGCGTCGAGGTCAGTGATCTGGTCGCCAGGTTCAATGTGTCCGCTGTGACAATCCGCAATGATCTGGCTGCTTTGGAGGAAAAGGGCCTGATCACTCGCGCATATGGCGGCGCTTATTTCAACCGTGCAGCAATGGTTGAACAAAGTGTAGCCCAGCGCGATGCCATCAATCATCCAGTGAAGGCACGGATTGGTGCCGAAGCTGCACGATTAGTTGGCGAAAACGAAACCATCATCATTGATGCCGGATCGACCACTCTCCAGCTGGCCAAGCACCTCAAGAATAAATCCGGCGTTACCGTGATGACGAATGGTCTGAACGTAGCAGCCGAGCTTGCAGATGCCGAAGGGGTCGAGGTAATGATCACCGGTGGCAATCTGCGCAAAAAATCGATGTCCTTTCAAGGCCCTCAGGCTGAAGCCAGCTTTGACCACTATCGGTTTAACAAACTGTTTCTGGGTGTCGATGGCCTTGATATCAACTATGGCATCACGACCCATAACGCGGATGAGGCCATGCTCAACCGGCGGATGGCAGAGGTATCAGGTGAAATCATTGCGATTACCGACTCAAGCAAAGTGGGTAAAATCTGCCTGCACAAAATTGTCGGACTCGACCGCATCAGCATGCTGATTACCGACGATGGTCTTGACCCGCAACTGCTGAAGGCCATGAATGATATGGGCCTGAAAGTGGTCATGGTACCGAAGGATTAAACGAGAATTTGTGTGCGCCGACCAGATGCGGGCACATCGACATCAAGGTAAAAAGGCCCGTTCGGGCCTTTTGTATTTTACAGCCAGCCTTTTTCTCGAGCCATGCGTGCCGCATCGACCCGGTTGGCGGCGCCCAGTTTGTTGATCGCTTCCGATAAATAGTTGCGAACGGTGCCTTCCGAGAGATGAATGCTGCCCGCAATATCGGCCGCACTTTTGCCTTCGCCCGCCAGTCGCAATACCTGACGCTCGCGATCAGTCAGTGGATCGTCGGCCTCCCAGCCAGCCAGTGCCAGTTCGGGCGCAATAGCACGTTGACCAGCCATCACCTTTCTTAACGCAGCCGCGAGTTGTTCGCTGGGCGCATCCTTTAGCAGATAACCATAGACGCCCGCATCCATCGCACGGCGCAGAAACCCGGCACGGCCAAAGGTTGTGACAATGACCACTTTGGTTTTGACATTGCGGCGCTTAATCTCGCCTGCCAGTTCAAGGCCGGTCATGACTGGCATTTCGACATCGGTGAGCACGATGTCGGGTTCGAGCGATTCAGCCAGCTTGAGTGCAGCCTTGCCATCTCCCGCCTCCCCGACGACGTCAATATCGCCTTCGAGTTTGAGCAGGGCAACCAATGCCCCCCTGACCAACGCCTGATCTTCGGCGATGACAATACGGATACTCATGAATTGATCACTCCCGGCCTGCTTTCTGATTATGCCGGGAGTGTATCAGAGTCAATTGCGCCTTGTTTTCTGGCATGTATTACGTCGCTAATTTGCTGCGCAGAGACGCACGGAGTTGCATCCCGTGTTCGACCACGATTTTCAATTCGCCATCCACGGAGGCAAGCCGCTGGCGCATGCCGCTCAGACCATTGCCCTCCTTGATGCTACCTGCGACCGCTTTGCCATTGTCGCGCACCTGAAGGACCACATCGTGTGAATCCTGCGTCACGCTGATCCACACCTCGCTTGCGCCGCTATGGCGAATGATGTTGGTGATGGATTCTGTCAATGTTTGCGCCAGTGCATGCTCGGATGCGGCATCGAGAGATGCAATGGGTTGAACCGTGAAATGGTGGGTAATGCCTGCTGCTGTCAGGGTTGCTTCACTCTGGCGTACCGCTTCAATCAGACTGACTGATTTCAATCCCAGAATGGCCTGACGAACCTGTGTCAGTGCTTCACGGGCAATCGCAGCCACTTCTGCGCTCTCTGTTGCAGCGCGGGCGGGTTCGCGCTCAGCCAGTTTGCTGGCCAGTTCGGCCTTCAGTGCAATCATCGACAGGGTATGACCCAATAGATCGTGCATATCGCGGGCGATACGATCGCGATCGGCAGATTTGGCCATGCGTTCCTGCGCGATTTCCAGTTCTGCAACCTTGATCAGCTTCTGTTTACGCTCGAATTCCGACCAAATCCCCAGGCCTGCGGTAAAGGTCACGAATCCTTGAATGATCGGATAGCCAAGCCATACATTGAGCAGCGAGTACACACCCCAGCTGCCGATATTCACCAGAAGAAATTGCGCGATTCGTTCTTTGCGGCTGAAAAAATCGCCACCGATAAAGCAGGCGTAAATGAAGAAGGTGTAGCACGCCCAATTGAACGGTAGCGCGAGGGCGCCGATCAGGAAAGTGGCCAGGGTGATCAGGTAAAGCGTACGCGAATCGCGAATCCGGTAGGAAGCAAAGTGCATCGGCACATAGGCGATGCAAGCAAGAATGGAGACCAGTCCGGACCACTGGTTGAGCGGCGACATAAAGTTGTCGCTGATAAAAGGCATGCCCACAAACAATAGAAAGAACAGTGAAATCCAGCACTGCATTCTGCCGGTGGGAACCATTTTCTGACGGACGTCTTGCATGATGAAGGTTTCCTTGATGAGCCCGGAGCATGCCACACCCTTGCCTGACATGCATTCCGGCTAGCGCGGGTGTGTGATTTGGCACACCCGCCTGGTGGATTAGCTACCGCGTTTGATCAATTCCACGTCCTTGATATCGAACTGGTAGGCGCCCGGCGTACCGTAGGACACGATACCGAATCCACTTGCCTCACTCGCCACAAAGCCCGACAGCTGGTTGAACGGAATGATTTTCTCTTCCCAGTCGGTGCTGGTCTTGAATTGGGTGAAAGCAGGCATGAATCCGGCTGCCTTGTGATAGGCCAGCAACGTGTACTGTTTGCCATCCCCCTTGATCTTAAACCGGATGGCATCTGCGGCAGCCAGATCAGCAGGTTGATAGGGGGCAGAGCCCGGGTAAAAGGCCGCACCGCTCCATGACAGACTCTTGCCGGCTTTTACCTCACCGCTGACGCGCAGGGCATCCATAGTTGCGCTCAGCGATGCCGTGGATGCACCTCCCACGACCACATCGGTGCTGATGTCCCAGCCCTTACCAAATGGCGATACGATTTTGCCATCCACAATGTTCAGCATCTTGCCATCTGCAGGCAGGGGCGTGGCAACCCGGCTAGCGGCTTCCAGACGTGTCTTGGCGATGCTGGACAGGCGTGCCTGACGCAGCGATTCCTTGCTGACGCCATCTTTCCATACCTCAACGATGTCGCGAGTAGCCAGAATATTCCGGGTCGGATCACCCTTAACCAGTAGCAAATCTGCCTTCAGCCCCTTGGCGATGCGGCCACGGTCATTTAAATGAAACGCTTTGGCGGGTCCCGCAGTCGCTGCGCTCAGTGCCTGAGTTGGCGTCAGGCCACCTTGAACCAGTAACTCGATTTCGCGATGCAACGACACCCCCGGGATGGTTCCGGGGTTACCAGAATCGGTGCCTGCGAGAATGGGTACGCCGGCCGCATTGAGTGCGCGAATCGATGCGGACATCTTTTCGTCCAGTTTGGCTGCGCGATCTGCACCATTGCTCCGATTGATTACGTTGAGCTGTGTGGCATCCAGCAGGCCTTCGAGCGCGGGTGCCTGTGAAAGTGATTTGCCCGCTGCGCGGCCAGAGAAGCCCTCATACACGGTCCACGTTGGCACAATGAATACTTTTTTCTCTGCAGCCAGTTTCACAAAAGCAGGATCTGCGGCTTGATCAACAAACAGGTGAACCAATCCGTCCGCGCCGCATTCGACGGCGTCCCGTGCCCCTTCGAGCGAGCCGATGTGAATCACTGCCTGCTTGCCATGCTTGTGTGCGGCATCAATCAGTGCCTTGAGCGTGGCCTTGTCGATGGTATGCATCTCCATCTTGTAGGCATGGCCGTCGTCGTACACGATCTTGATGTAGTCCGACCCCTCGGCAATCCGCGCTTTCACGAATGCATCAGCCTGTTCGGGGGCTGTAATGGTTGGAATGGCGAAACCATACTCGGTGCCATGGCCTTCCGGGGCGGTAGCCAGAATCCCGGCACTGAACAGATCAGCCTCATCCGTCAGGGTGCCCGCTTTCATTTTGGACTTGATACCGGTCATCATATCCGGGTGCATGAACATATCGAGCTGGGTGGTGACACCGGATAGCAGCGTCAGATCACGGTTGGCAAAGGCATGCACATGGCTGTCAATCAGGCCGGGCATCAGAGTACAGGGCTGGCAACCTGTTTCGCGGGCGCCGGCAGGTGTCTTGCCCTTGTAGTTATCATGTGCAATCTTGCCATCCTTGATCAGGACGTTACGGTTTTTGTGCAGGCTGTTGCCATCAAAGACATCCACATTGCGGATCAGGGTAGTGTCGGCGCGTGACTGCGAACCTAACGCAGCAATCACGCCGACAATGATGGCGATGTAACGTGGGGTGGAGCAAAAGCTGGAAGTGGTGCTGCGCATGATGTCGTTCTCCTCGGTTGATATCCAGACTGTCGATGGGATGCAGTATGAAGGTCATTCGCGAGGGAAATCAGTGCAAAGCGTCACGACTTGGACATGACATTTGTCATATGGTCGACGGTGGGTATGAGTAGATGCAACATCATAATGAAGGCTGCATGGATTGTGCGAAAAGTCTGTTTTTGATCAAAGTCTTGCATGATTTGCTGAGATAAATTGAATGTGTGGCGACCGTTTTATGTCGTAGCCGTGCTGCATTCAAATAACAGTGAGCAAGCAGGAGACATTCATGGATCTGGTGCTGGATCGTTCGGCCGCAAGTGATGTAAGGAAGGGCGGGGCGGCAGGGTACGGCTTCACGGTGTCTGGCACCCGAATCAGCCCACCAAATGGCTGGCGCATACTCGCGCAGGGGATGCCAGTTCCCGTGATTCATCGCCTGTATTTTGACGGGTCGGGTTGGTCGGGTATCCGGCGATTCCATAGCCCACTCACCCCGCATGCGGCGCAGTTGCGCGGCAGGGTGCGCGGTATTGCAGTGCCTGTGCCTTAATTAGCAGCCGGAAATGGGGCTTATCCGGTAAACGCAGCGTTGCCCGTCGTTTAGTAAATGTGATTCACGCTCCACATGCGCTTCTGGCAGCAGATCCCGAAAGAGTGCGAGCTCACTACGGCAGAATGATTGGCACGCGCGTGCTGCCGCGCAAATTGGACAATGGTGCTCGATAAGCAGCCAGTCGGACTGATCGGGCCTTGCTTCCGCCATATAGCCTTCCAGGCTACGCAGGGAAGCCAGTGCCATAACCTTGTCGCCAAGCGTGTGCTGGCCGGATAGCTGATCTGCATACTGCGTACGCATGTCCTGCTCCCGCGCACCAATAATGGACTCCATGGCGGCTGGCCCGAGCTGAGCCTGAATGTGGGTAAACAGCGTATTCAGCAAATCGCTATGGCGATCCGGAAAGCGCCCGTGCGCGGCCTCCGTAAGTGACCACCAGCGCGCGGGGCGCCCTTTGGCCGCTGCGTGTTCGGCAAAGCACACCAGTCCATCTGCAGTGGCGGCCTCCAGTTGTCGTCGTGCGCCCATCGAGGTCAGGCCAAGGATGTCCGCCAGTTGCTGCGTTGTCATGGGCCCACGAGTTTTTAATTCAAGCAGTAAACGGTATTCAAGATCGTTGTTCATGAAGTACTCCCATGCATCGCGGGCTGTGAACGTGCCGTCACCCAAGGTCCCAGGCCTCGTGCCGCAATGAGGCAAGCCAGCGCACCCAGCGCCAACATGGCCCGGCTATCGAGCAACGTGATGCCAGCCCCCACCAGTGCCGCTGCGACATTGGCAATACTGGCGGTGGCTCCAAGCAGTCCCATGACGGCGCCCTGGCCGTGCTCGCCGAAACGTTCGGCGCACAGGACCGGCATCACACTCTGATACAGGGAATTGGGAATGCCAAATGCCACCAGTGCGATCATGCCAACCATCGGACTTGTGAGCACCATTGCTAAAATCAGCAATCCTGTTAGCGCGGCTAACCGCGATAGGTGAGCGGCATGCATATCGGGTATCAGCTGCCTGCCCAAGAAGACGGAAACACTGGTCATGACCAGACATAAGGCTGCGGTGAGGATAGAAATGCCCTGTGCGCCCATATGCGCAAATTCCACCAGCCACAGCGGATAAAACTCATAGAAGGTGAAGACACCAAAGGTATAGGCAAACTGAAGTAGAAACAGTGTGCGGATGTCGCGGTGTGCCAGAAGCGAGAATGAGTGGCGATCGCGAATCGTTGCCCAAATGCCGCCGCTGCCTGATCTTTGAGGCGCATGATGCGGAAAGGCAAACCATCCCATAATCCATGTAAAAAATAGAATGACTGCAGCAATTGCAAAGGGCACCTCATTCCCCCAGTGGACGGTTGCACCCGCCAGCGCCGGGCCAAGCAGCCAGCCAGCATAGGCCGCGCCATTTAGCCAGGCGAAAGCACGCGTACGCGCATCGCCTTCCATATGATCCGCAAGCATCGCCCGTGCAATCGCGGTGTTGCCTTCATTCAAACCTGTCACAAAGCGAGCCAGAACAAACAGGGGGTAATGCTGTGCCAGCAAAGCCCATAGCGTAAATGCATGACCAACTGCAGACGAAAACGTCGTGAACAGCAGCAGTGGCCTGCGTCCGTACCGATCGGATAGGGGGCCGAGCATGATCGATCCGAGCAAAAGCCCCAGCGGATTGACGGCCAAAGCAATGCCCAGTAATAGCTTGGGTGGCAGGCCTGCAAACTGATTCAGGCCGTTGATGCTGCCATCGGCAAACAAGGGGGCAAGAATGGGATAAGGGAGTGCCGCTCCAATGGTCGACAGGATGGACACGAAGCAAGCGGTGAGTACTAGCAGGCGATTGTATTGCGACATAAGCGGCTCCTGTCCGGTAGTGCATTGAGCTTACGCCGGACAGGATTTTATGTAAACAAAAATGTTTACATATTAAGGTTTGAGAATCGCCAGTACGCGATCCATGTCCACCTGATAAAACGATTGAAGCGGCTGGTAGGGCTTGCTGCACGCTAGATTCATGCGCGTTCCATCTTTCATTTCAACCGTGACTTGAAGAGATTGTTTGCAGGAGTGGATCAAGGCTTGCAGGGCCTTATCGCTTGCGAACAGGGGTTCGCCGCCAATCTTGCTGGCATAGTGCTTGCCGGCCAGATGTCTGCATCGCTGATCACCATCGAGCAGGATGCCGTCAGGAGCCGGGTACATGTCGCGATGCCCGCAATCTTCAGTCATCAGTTCACCTACTGCGGTTATGATCATACTATTAATCTGTGCCTGGCCGGCCGATGCAGGCTTTAGCAGTCCGGTTTCCGTGGCCAGCTGTGCCCAGACCTCTCGCATCACCATCTGATCACCCAGCAACAATGGTAACCACTTTGGCTGACACGCCGCATTGCCACCACACTCCACGACCTGTGCGAAATCTGGCAATTCACTTGATTGCATGCGTTTATAAAATGCATTGAGCCGCTGAAACGGGGTGTCCGCGTCCGAACTTGCCGCCATTGCCAGCACATAGGCTGGTAGCCCGCAGCGATATGCTAGTCGTTCTGATGATTTGGTTTGAGCGCTAACGCTTGCCCACGGCAAATTGCCTGTGGCGAGCATGCAGTCACCCAGCGCATCGTTCAGATACTGTGCAGCAGTCTCTTTGCTCAACCATCCGTGCTTGATGTGAACCATCCATTGCATGAACTCTGCGCCGCCTTCATGAATCAGACGCTCATCCGGATATTTCTTTGCGTCCGGAAAAGTCTGAAATTCGTGGCTGAATTCATGCGCGACAAGATGGGTGGTTTGATTGCGTGCATCCTTATCCGGTGAGGCGGGCCAGTTGTAGAGTGCAAGTCGCAGCACATCTCCGCCATTCCCATCTACTCGCGTAGTGCCACCATTCTGGATACCTGCAGCGGATAAGATCGGCATATGAAACGGGGCATCAGGCAATCGGGCCCGCAGATAATCAACGGTGCCATTTGCCACTTCACGGATCAAGGTGCGGGTTTCCTGGGGGAGCGCCGGGTCAATCCAGATGGGCACGCCTTTCGATGGTGGCGGCAAGGCTGGCAGCAATAAAGCAGCGGTATGGTCGCGGTTATCCCATTTGAGCGTGGCGCGCTGTCGTTGAATCTTGCCTTCAGCAGCCACTGCGGGAGCGAGGAAGGTGTAGTGCGCCGCGCCACAGCGCTGATCCGTCACATAGTTGCTTGTATGAATCCATACACCGCCTGCAATCGGAAACGCAGGGTAATAACCATGAATCATGGCCGAGGATACCGGCACCTTAAAGGTGGCCTTTCTGCAGGCATCGCCATTGAAATGAATGGTATCGCCATCCAGCGTTGCACACGGTGTGGAGGATTGCCAGCCCTCGCGAAGATGTGGATCGTTCTTTCCGGGTTTGTCGAATGTCAGTTCACTGCAGGCGGTGGTCGGTGAGTAGCTGACCTCGATAACCTTCTCGGATAGACGCTTGAACTGGATATGAACATCTGCCAGTGCGTCGGGGCTGACGAGCGCGAGGCCCAGCAAGGATGCGATGAGGCGCATCTATTCCTCCGGAATATCTGATAGTGGTCGCCATACTCAAGGAAGCATGAACGCAGGTCAATCGTCAGTTCCGGCAGGTGTGGCACAAATGAAAAAGGCACCTGATTCAGATGCCTTTGCAGTCTCGCTAATTGATCAAGCCGGCTGAACTTTGGTCTGGCGACGCGGCGGTCGGCTCGGAAATGCATGGCGGAAAATCCGAACCATCACTGTAAAGAACTGGCGCGGGAACGAGCCGGTATTGTAGTGCTGACCATAGCGTGCACAGACTTCGCGCACTTCCGGCGCAATCATGCCGTAGCGGCGCGCCGGAATATCCGGGAACAGATGATGTTCGATCTGGTGGCTCAGATTGCCGGTCATGATATGCAGAAGCTTACTGCCGCTTAGATTGGACGAACCGCGCAACTGGCGTACATACCACTGACCCTTGCTCTCATTATCCAGGCAGGAGATCGGAAATACTTCGGCATCCTGCGTGAAGTGACCGCAGAAAATCACCACAAACGTCCAGATATTGCGGATCAGGTTGGCAACCAGATTACCGCACAGAACGGCGAGGAAGTTGGGGCCTGCCAGCAAGGGGAACAGCAGATAATCCTTGGCAAAGGTACGGATCAGCTTGCGGCGGAACGGAATCAGCTTGGTCTGGATTTCCTCGCCCTTGATGCGGCCGCGCAGCAGGCGATCTAGTTTCAGGTCAAATACCGCAATGGCCATCTGGAAGAATACAGCCTGCAGGAAAGCCCACAGCGGCTGGAGCAGGTAGAATTTGCGCCAGCGCTGTTCGGCAAATACACGCACGGTGCCATAGCCAATATCGTGGTCTTTTCCGAGCACATTGGTATAGGTGTGATGCTGGAAATTGTGGGTGCGCCGCCAGGCTTCGGCGGTACAGCCATGATCCCATTCAAAGGTCAGGCCTTTGAGCTCGGGATCGTTCATCCAGTCATACTGGCCATGCATCACATTGTGACCCAGTTCCATATTGTCCAGAATCTTGGATAGACCCAGCAGCACGGCACCGGCAATCCAAGTCGGCAGGAAAAAGCCGATCATCAGCAGGATACGGCCTGCGGCACCCGTGAGGCGCACGGCCAGACGGATGCGGCGGATGTAGCGGGCATCCGCTTCGCCCAGATCAGCCAGTACGCGGTTACGGATGCCATCCATTTCATCGGCAAAACGTTGGTATTCTTCCGGCGTCAGTACACGGTTATGAATCGTCGTCATGATAGGTCAGAGTTCAAGGTTGACGTCGCCGACCGGTGCGGAAATGCACAGTCGGATCGTATCGTTAGGTTCGGTGGAGACGAGTCCGGTACGCAGATCGCGCACGGCACCGCTGTTCTTCTTGCAGCTGCAGGTATTGCAAATCCCCATGCGGCAGCCACTGGCAGGCTTCAGACCCATCGCTTCCAGCTGGGTGAGCAGCGTACCGCCGGTGCGAGCGGCTTTTTCCTGTCTGCTGCGTGCCAGCGTCAGCGTCACCGGCTGATCATCTTCGAATGACCAGGTTGGCGGGCTGAAGGCCTCGTGAATATGCAGCTGACCGCCCACGTGTGTCAGGGCGCGATCGCAGGCCGTGACAAAGCCATGCGAGCCACAGGCGTAGGCATGGCGATCAGCCGCATCAGGCACGAGGGCTGCGAGTTGTTCGCCCGTGATACGGGTGGCCGGTGCGGGCTGACTATCAGTGCTACCGGTAATGAGGATATGCACGCGCAGCTTAGTGCTGGCGAGCGCATTCAGTTCATCTACGAAGGCGAGATTTTCGCGGGTGTGGCCATAGTAGAGCAGGTCGATATCGCCCGCGTACTTGCAGGCAATCAACTGACGCACCAGCGAAATCACCGGCGTGATCCCGGCGCCGGCCGCCAGCAGTAATAGCTTGGGCTGGACGGTTGCAGCCAGCACAAAGTCACCCTGAGCCGCATCCAGTTCGAGATAGTCACCAACTTTGACTGCATCATGCAGCAGATTGGACACCTCACCACCGGATAGGCGCTTCACCGCGATTTCGAGTGTGTTTGCGGTGATTGCAGTTGGGCTGTAGCGGCGGGTATGGCGGATGCCATTGTGTTCGATAGATACGCCGATATGCTGACCGGCCTGCACGCCCGCCCAATTGCGACTGGGCGCAAGGGTCAGGACAACCGTAGCATCGCCGGACAGGCGACGTGCGATCACGCGCGCAAACACGCGGCGCAGATGAAGTTGCGGATGGAGGAGGCGGCCGTAGAAATCGAAGACATCTTCGCGGATCCAGCCATTGAGCATGGCACGTCTGACCGGGCTCAGGAGCGGAAGAATCCGGTTAACAACAAAAGTGGGCAGTAGCGACACGACGAAATTTTTCAGTAAACATGTGTTTACTAATTTGCCACTAAAAAGGCTTTCGGTCAACACTTGTTTACTGAAATGAAAATTTGGCCTACCATCGAACCATACTATATGAACAGATTGCTGGCCTTTTGCTGACCCGATCCACGCCCACCATCCGCGCCGAAAAGAAGGAACACACCCGTCAAGCTCTACTGCAAGCCGCACTGGAGCTGATGGCAGATGGCTGCGGGATGGCTGCGCTCAGCATGCGAGAAGTGACCAAGCAGGCCGGCATCGTCCCCGCGGGCTTTTACCGGCATTTTCCGGATATGGATAGCCTCGGACTGGCGCTGGTGGATCAGGTGGGGACGACATTCCGGGAAGCGATCCGTCTAGTGCGCCGCGATCAGCTGGAGCGACGTGGGGCGATCAGTGCCTCGGTACAGATTTTTGTCGATTTCGTGCAGGCACATCGTGCCCTGTTTCTGTTTCTGGCGCGTGAACAGTTCGGTGGTTCGCCGGTAGTACGCGATGCCATCAGCAATATGCAGCAGCTGTTCGTGGTGGATTTGATGCATGATCTGGGTGAAGGCAACCGTCTGCGTCATTTGCGTCATGCGGATCTGACCGTTGTGGCTGATCTGATCGTCAAAACGGTATTTTCCGCGCTGCCCGAACTGACCAATCCCTCGCCCAACCAGCTCCCCGATGGCCGAAGTGCTGCGCGCCTGCTAGAAGACAAGCTTCGCTTCATTCTGATTGGTGCCAAGCATTGGCATGGGGTAGCGCAGGCATAATGCACGCTGGATGCCAGGCAGCCAGTAACACATCTGAAAAAGCCCCTGAAAGTACTCAGGGGCGATTGCGGCCTTACTGATCAAGCTTCTGACTATTACTTGTCGGTGCTGACCGAAATTGCATGGCCATCAACAGGTGGTACGGTGACCGACCGGATGGATTGCAGGGCATTGATATGGGGGATGGTCTTGTCAATGCGCGGGAAGCTGCCGTTCCGGTTAAGCAATACGTAAGCTGTTCGGGAAGACGAATCGAATACGATCAGATCTTTTAATCCGTCGCCATTCAAGTCTGGACGGAAGAAGCTCATGGACTTGCTCTTCAAGCTGATACCAAGCGGCATCAGATTCGGCGCCTTTTCGGCTGCAGGCAAGGTTGGTGTGGTTTGCGGCGCGACGCTGTTTCCGCCAATCGGTGGGAAGACCGTCACCCAGCCGATCCCGGTGGTAGAACCGCCAGGACCGCTACATGTCAGCATGAACATTTGCGACATGGTGACGTATTGCATCCCCATGGCGGAACCACCGCAGTTGGTCGCATTCTGAACGATATTGGCAAAGGTCACCCAACCCGGTCCCCACAGCGTGGATGGTGTCGGTATGACTATCACGGTGGGAGCGGGTGGTGGCGGTGGTGATACTGTCAGGTTTGCAGTTTGGGAATTACTGCCACCGGGACCGCTACAGGTCACTGTCACGGATTGATTGCTGCTTGGTGTAACCGACTGGCTACCGGAGGTGCTGCTGATCGATGCACTGCCCGTGCTGCTGCAGCTGGTTGCGTATTGCGAGCTCCAGCTCAGCGTCGACGATTGCCCTGTATAAATGGCGCTGGGTGAGTATCCCACACTCACTGTTGGCGCCGGATTCCCTGCTTGTACCGTCAGGTTTGCGCTGACCGAGCGTGTCATCGAGCTATCTGTGCAGGTAATCCGTGCGGTGAGACTGGATGCGGCCGTAAATGTGTAACTACTGTCCGCACCGTTGTAGCCGGGAATGCCTGAAACCGAGCACTCTGGATCACCTGCGTCGCTCAGAACAGAATAATTGAATGTCACACTCTGGCCAGCCACTGCATTGTTTGGCGAGAAGGCTGCTGTGACCCTCAGCCAACCGTCAACGGGGCGAGCGTGTGCGGTTGATAGTAGCGTTAGCGCCAAAATGGACGCGCCTAAGCTGCGTGTGTCAGAACGCATGGGAAACTCCTGTATCCAGTTAATGTATTGCTCGTTGGGAGATCAAGAACAGGCGATACACTATGGAGATTCAGGTTTGGCTCCTAGATGGCAGAATTGACACTTGCAGGGGGGAGGGTTTATGTGTGCTCTATGACGAACACGACACACTAATCTCCTTCGCCCAATCCGGCGGGAGGGCTGCAAAGCGTGCCATGCCAGCTTGCTCGGTAAACGGAGTCCGCAAGAGCAGCTCGATTTGCTTAGCGACGCTGAAATCGCCTTGTTCCGCCGCCTGAATCGCTTCTTCGGCCATCCAGTTACGCAATACATAGGCCGGATTGGCGGCCAGCATGGCGGTTTGCCGGGTAGACGCTGGTACAGATTCAATCACCAACCGCGATTCATAGCGATCAGCCCAGACATCAAACGCTACGCGGTCGATGAACATATCACGCACGCCAGCCACCCCTTCATGGCTCAGCACCCGCCAGAAAATCGTCCAGTCAGTACGCGAGGTCTGCATCAGGTTCAGCAGATCAATCAGCAGCGGCCAGTCGCTGTCTTCCTCAAGCATTAAGCCAAGCTTGCGCCGGAATTGCGCCATCATCGCAGCTTCAAACTGCGGCTGGAAGGATTGCAGCGCGGCCAGCGTGACATCGCGGTCCAGCAGCGGCAGCAAAGCCTGCGCCAGACAATGCAGATTGAAGAGTCCGGCTTCTGGCTGACCCTCCCAGCGGTAGCGGCCCTGATGGTCGGAGTGATTGCAGATGTGGCCCGCATCAAAATGATCGAGAAAGCCAAACGGGCCGTAATCAATCGTCAGGCCGATCAGGCTCATATTGTCCGAGTTCATCACGCCGTGACAAAAGCCCACCGCCTGCCATTGCGCAATGAGTTGCGCGGTACGGCTGATCACCTCGTCCAGCATGGCCTGATAGGGATTGGCTGCATTCAGGCATGCCGGAAACCAGCGCGCGATTGCATAATCCGCCAGTGCTTTGAGCGCATCATGGTCGCGACGGTAGTACTGCATCTCGAAGTGGCCGAAACGCAGGAAGGTCGGGGCAACACGTGTGACGACTGCAGCGGTTTCCGCCCGCTCGCGCCAGACAATTTCCGGGCTGCTGACCAGTGCCAGTGCGCGGGTGGTGGGGATACCCATTGCGTGCATGGCTTCCGAGCACAGATATTCGCGGATGCTGGAGCGCAACACGGCGCGACCATCGGCCCGGCGTGAGTAGGGCGTGGGGCCTGCACCTTTTAGCTGAAGCTCGTAGCCATTCAGCTCGCCTAGCAGCAATGCACGACCGTCTCCCAGTTGCCCGGCAAATACACCAAACTGGTGGCCTGCATACACGCTGGCGCGGGTGTGGGTCGACTCGGGCAGGGCGCTGCCGCCGAGCAGCATCGCGGTACTGGCGTCAGTATGGATGTCGGCGGGCAGGCCAATGTCGGCAGCGAGCGCCTCGTTCCAGAGTGACAGTGTAGGATTGTCGATTGGCGTTGGATCGACGCGCTGCGAAAAGCGTGCACCCAGATCGCCCAGAGAATGAGAGAATGTACAAGAATCCCAGCGCGACATGCCCATACCACCAATAGGGATATACCCGAGTAAAATGATCGGGTATTGTACGCCTTCACGCACGGAAATACAGTATGAGTCAGGAAAAAGCCCCGGTGACGCAGGCCATCCGCGTCTTGCGTACCCATAAAATTGCCTTCGAACCGCATCTTTACGATTACGTGGAAAAAGGCGGTACTGCCGAATCTGCCCGCCAGCTGGGTGTGGATGAGCATATCGTCGTCAAAACACTGGTGATGGAAGACGAACGCAAGCAGCCGTTGATTGTGCTGATGCATGGCGACCGTGAAGTCTCCACCCGCAATCTCGCCCGCCAAACCGGCCGCAAGCATATCGATCCCTGCGCCCCCGACATCGCAAATAAGCATTCGGGCTATCTGGTGGGCGGGACCAGTCCACTGGGTACCAAAAAAGCCATGCCGGTGTATGTAGAGCGCAGCATTCTTGATCTGCCACGTATCTTCGTGAATGGCGGCAAGCGTGGTTTTCTGGTGAGTGTGAATCCGGCAGACTTAGGTCCGGTATTGAACTGGACAGCAGTGGATGCAGCTGCGGGCGGAGATGTGGCCGAATGATTGAACTGAATGAATGGGCGTCACTGGCCGGTAAATGGCTATTTGATATGGACTGGTTGTATCTGGTGGGGACCGCCGCGTTTTCGCTGTCGGGCTATCTGCTGGGCGTTAAAAAGAAGTTCGATCTGCTCGGGATTGTGATTGTGTCGCTGCTGACGGCGATTGGCGGCGGGATCATCCGCGATGTGATGCTGAACCGGATTCCGGTGATTTTTCATCATGCCGAACCGCTCTACATTATCTTCACCACGCTGGCACTGGCCTGGCTCTTGCGCATGCACAAAGGCTATGGCGCGGCAGCGTATCGTATCTTTATTGTCGCCGATTCCATCGGGCTAGTCGCGTTTAGTCTGGCCGGCGCCGAAGTGGGAATGCAGTACGAACTCAATCTATTCGGTGTGCTGCTGGTGGGCTTTGTCTCGGCTGTTGGTGGCGGCATTGTGCGCGACATGATGGTGAACGACGTGCCCTTTATCCTGCACAAGGATTTCTATGGCACGGTGTCGATTCTGGCGGCGGCCAGCCTGTATATCGCCCACATGGCTTTTCACCTGAATGGCCCGACGCTGGTGTGGGGGCTGTTTGCAGTGTGTCTGGCGGCACGGTTGATCGGTCACAGGCAGGATTTCAGGTTGCCAAAGGTGTGAGGTTAGTTAGCCTGGTCGATGATCGGGCTGACTGTACTGGTGCATTAGTTTCAGTGATTCGCCAATGCGGCGGGCGTGGGCGATCCATGCTTCAGCCTGTTCATCCGGCAGCATGTCGGTGAGCGTGGTGGTAAACAGGTCGAGCCAATCGATCAGCAAGTCAGGCGTGAATCCGGCTGACATATGCTTGTTTGCCACATCGTAGCGATAATCCAGATAGCGTTCGCCTCCCAATGTCACCCACCAGAAATGGGTGAGATGATCGATATGCGCCGGCCAGTCATCGACCACCGAGAAGGGGCGGGACAAGGCCGGGTGCACCTGTACGCGCGCATAAAACGTTTCCACAACCTGTCTGACCAGATCGAGCCCTAGCTGTCGGGCGAGTGTTGTCATCATCTTTCTCCTGTCATTCCAACCGCTGATCAATTGTGATCTATCGTGTCGCGCATTTTATCCTGATTCTGATAAGATAGTAATCAATTACTCACTTTATTGGGGCAAGGGTATGAACGGCCACGCAAAACATCTCCCGGCAGACGAGCGCAAAGCAGCAACCATCGAAGCAGTGGTGGACCTTGCTGCCGGTCAGAATCCCGGCGATATCACCACTGCGGCCATTGCCAAGCACATGGGACTGACGCAGGGTGCACTGTTTCGTCATTTCCCCAGTAAGGATGCGATTCTGGAAGCGGTGATGGGCTGGGTAGCCGATCGCCTGCTGGCCCGGATTGATCGTGCGACCGATGCGATCGATCATCCCTTAGGTAAGCTGGAGGCTGCCTTTATGGCGCATACAAGCTTTGTTGTGGAGCATCCGGGTGTGCCCCGCATGCTATTCGGTGAGCTGCAGCGTCCCGGTGAAAGCTTGCCCAAGAAGATGGTTCAGACCCTGATTCAGCAATATGGAAAGCGACTGAAATGCTGGCTGGCAGATGGCATTGCCTCCGGCCAGCTGCGGAGAGATCTGAATCCCGAAGCGGCAAGTGCGCTGTTTATCGGGTCGATTCAGGGTTTGGTCATGCAATCCATGATCGCAGGCGATATCGAGCTGATTACCCGTCAGGCACCTGGCGTGTTTGATCTTTATCGTCGCAGTGTGCAGGCCGGTTTGACGGAGGTGCAGTCATGAAGATGCCGAGCATTTCACGTCGTACCTGGATGTTGCTGGCCGGTGTGGTGCCGTTGCTGGGCGTCTTTGCATTTGTGGTGCTGCGCTCCGGTCCGCTGGCGCCGATTGCGGTTACCGTGGCCGAGGTCAGGCAGTCGAGTATTACGCCGGGACTGTTTGGCGTGGGGACGGTACAGGCGCGACAAACTCATCGGGTGGGGCCAACGGTGCCGGGCCGGGTGAAATGGCTGAATGTTCAGGTCGGAGACACTGTGCAGGCAGGGCAGCAAATTGGCGAGATGGATGCGGTAGATCTTGCGGACCGTGCGCAAGCACTGGACGCAGCCATTCTGGCCGCCGATGCCGCTGAACAGCAGGCAGAAGCCCGACTTGCCTTTGCAACGACGCAAGCTGAACGCTATGAAAAGCTGCTGGCCATGAAAGGCGCGTCAGAAGAAATGGTTGCTGCGCGCAGGCAGGATCTGGACGTGGCACGCGCGGGATTGTCGGCTGCGCGTCAGGAGGCGCGTCGGGTGCGCGCAGATCGCAAGGCGCTTGGTGCGCAACAGGGCAGTCTCAAGTTACTGGCGCCGGTAAGCGGCGTCGTCGTCAGCCGCGATGCTGATCCGGGCACGACTGTGGTGGCGGGGCAGTCGGTGGTCGATATTGTCGATCCTGCCGGTATCTGGGTGGATGTCCGCTTCGATCAGCATGGTGCCGAGGGCTTGCAGGCGGGATTGCCTGCTTCCATTGCCTTGCGCTCGCAGCCAGATCGCGCAATCACGGGTTCGCTGCTGCGTATCGAGCCCCGTGCAGATGCGGTGACAGAAGAGATGATGGCCAAGGCGGTGTTTGCGCATACGCCCGCACATCTTGTGCTGGGAGAGCTGGCCGAAGTGACCGTGACGCTAACGCCGTTACCTGCCATGCCGGTGATGCCACAAGCTGCCATTCGGGTCTGGAAAGGGGTAACCGGCGTGTGGGTGTACACCGAAGGCCGCATCGAATTCCGCCAGATTGTGACTGGGCGCCATGATCTGAACGGACTCGTTCAGGTGAAGCAGGGACTGAAAGCAGGCGAGCAGGTGGTTGTGTACAGCGAGCGAGCCATCAACGGGCCACACGGCGTACGTGTCTATGCGCGGCTGCCGGGAGTGCCATCATGATCAGCCTGGCAGGCAGGGACATCCTGCATGCCTGGGGCAAGTTTCTCTTTACAGGCGTCGGCCTCGGGCTATTGATTGGCGTGACCCTGACCATGGCCGGGGTGTATCGCGGGATGGTGGATGACGGCAAAGTGCTACTGGATAACAGCGGTGCAGACATGTGGGTGGTACAGCGGGATACGCTCGGACCGTATGCCGAGTCTTCCAGTATTCCGGACGACACCTGGCGTAGCGTGCGCAGTCTGCAGGGCGTATCGCAGGTTGCCAGTATTACCTATCTCACCATGCAGGTGGCCAGAGGCGAGCAGGAAGTACGTGCCATGGTGGTGGGGATCGCGCAGGGTGAACCCGGCACCCCGGGCTGGCCTCCCTATCTGGTGGCGGGCCGCCATGTTGCGAGGAGTCATTATGAAGCCGTCGCAGATATCACCTCGGGATTCCGGCTGGGGGATGAGATTCGCATTCGCCGCAATCTGTACCGGGTGGTCGGGCTGACGCGCCGGATGGTGTCCTCCGGTGGTGATCCGATGATCTTTATCCCGCTGCGCGATGCGCAGGCGGCCCAGTTTCTCAAGGATAACGATGCCGTATTGCAGCTGCGGCGGCGCACACAGGCCAATCCCGCGCTCAATGTGCCGGGCAATCCGGGCGTGATGAAGTCGGTTCTGGCAAGTCAGACTGCCAATTCGATGGTGAATGCGGTACTGATCCGGCTGGATTCGGCCACCGCGAATGACCACGTCAGGACAGCTATCGAGCGCTGGCAACGCCTGACGGTATACGACCGCAGCGCCATGGAGCGCATTCTGGTCGGCAAGCTGATCGCCAGTTCCGCGCGCCAGATCGGTTTGTTTCTGGCGATTCTTGCCCTTGTCAGTGCTGCCATTGTGGCCTTCATCATTTACTCGCTCACCATGGACAAAATCCGAGAAATTGCGGTGCTGAAATTGATCGGAACGCGCAATCGCACGATTGCGTGGATGATTCTGCAGCAGGCGTGGATGCTGGGTCTCATCGGCTTTGTGGTCGGCAAGATTTCCGCCACGTTTGCGGCGCCCGCCTTTCCCAAATATGTGCTGCTCCTGCCTCAGGATGCGTTGGCTGGACTAGCGATCGTCCTGGTGATCTGCATGCTGGCCAGCCTCGTTGCCATTCGCATGGCGCTCAAAGTAGACCCCGCTGAAGCAATTGGAGGCTGAAATGCGCGGAAAAGGCATTCATATCGAAGGATTGAGCAAGCGCTACGGCGAGGGCGATACGGCTGTGCTGGCGTTAAAAGAAGTCAATCTGCACGTTGAGCCCGGCGAAGTGGTGGGCCTGATTGGGCCGTCCGGCTCGGGCAAAAGCACCTTGCTGAAATGTCTGGGTGCGGTCATCGATCCGACCGAGGGCATCATGCGACTGGGCGATGAGGTGATCTTTGATTCGGGTTGGCGAGTACGTGATTTGCGTGCATTGCGGCGGGACAAGATCGGCTTTGTGTTTCAGGCACCCTATTTGATTCCGTTTCTGAACGTACTGGACAACGTCGCCTTGCTGCCCATGCTTGCAGGCATACCAGACGCACAGGCCCGAGCACAGGCAATGGAATTGCTGACCGCGCTGGATGTACAGCACCGCGCCGAGGCCATGCCCGTGAGATTGTCCGGCGGCGAGCAGCAGCGCGTGGCCATTGCGCGCGGACTCGTGAATCGCCCCCCGGTCATTCTGGCAGACGAGCCCACAGCGCCGCTCGATTCCGTGCGTGCGCTCTCTGTGATCCGCATCCTCAACGACATGGCGCGTCGCTATGAAACAGCGGTGATTGTGGTGACTCATGACGAGAAAATCATCCCGACATTTCGGCGCATCTATCACATCCGCGATGGTGTCACCCACGAAGAGGCGGGTGAAGCGCGCCCCATAGACGGCTGAGCCATCGCCCATCTGCTCGCGCAATACCACGCAAATACATTTAAACCAGAGGAAATCAGTATGACTACATCCATGATCAAACACGTGATGGTAGCGGGATTGGCTGCATTGATCCTGCCCGGACTCGCCGTGGCAGATGCCCCCGCCCGACCGGGCAGCCTGCGCACCATCATGCTGAAACTCGATAGCAATATGCAGGCAGTTTCATCGGCCATTTCCCGCGAAGACTGGGTAAAAGTCGCGCAACTTGCACCCCTCATTGCCCAGCACGATGAACCCATTGCCGCAGATAAGCTCCGCATTCTCGGCTGGCTGGGCAAGGATGTACCGACTTTCAAATCCTTCGATACGAATGCACATAATGCAGCGCATGAAATGGCGGAGGCCGCAGAAAAGGGTGATGGCTTAGCGGTCATCCGGGCTTATGGTAGCATCCAGCAAAATTGTCTGGCATGCCACCAGCGGTTCCGTAAAGCGTTTAGCGAGCAATTCGGGCAGCCTTGATTTGGCGCACGGTAAACGGCATGCTCATGCATGCCTCAAGTGTGCTTTATCTACTGGCCTTGGTGGTTTGGTTGCTGGAATGGATTAAATAGAGGCGTAAATTTAATGCAGATCAAGCAGGTCGGTGACACAAGCATTCAGCCAATCCACCGTGCAAGCTGCCATTGCAGCGCTGTCGTCATGGAGCTGGATTTACCCAACGGCATCGACCGGCCCCGCCGCTGTGATTGCTCGATCTGCCGTCGTAAGGGCGCCATAGTGGCATCGGTCAAGCTGTCGGGTATCCGGATTCTGCAAGGGGAAGATGTACTGCGTTTGTATCAATTTAATACGCATACGGCGAAGCATTTCTTCTGCAGCATCTGCGGGATTTATACCCACCACCAGCGTCGATCCAATCCCGAGGAATATGGATTCAATGTGGGCTGCCTAGAAGGTGTGAATCCATTTCTGATTCCGGATGTGCCGGTGAATGATGGGGTGAATCATCCGGCGGATCGGTGAGGGGTACCAGCACTGCGGTGCCTATTTTAACTGCACCATTGGGTGCAAAGATCTTCTTGGAAATATCGATATTGAACGTGATAATGGCCAAGGTCCTCCCTTTCAAAGGTTGGAGGGGTAAAGCGTCGCCGCAGCGTCGGCTGCAGGTTCAGGATGGGCAAGTTATTGTTCGATAGGTAATTTAATGAAACGTCGTCCAACAATTCCATTTTTTAAATGGAGAATAGCAGTTCACTTAGGGCGAACTAAGCAAATACAAAACCAACCGAGCATGCCCGCGTATAAGTGTCAGTGCGAGTTGTGTAGTAAATGGAAGTGTTCATATCAAGAAATTATTCCTTCAGAAACTCTAATGGAGTTACAAAGGCTTGGGGTTCAACTTGAAGCGCCGAATGAGTTGTATGGTGGTCAGCAAAACCAAGGAAAATATCATGTAAGGGCTATTTATCACATTGTTGGAAAAATAGTATCAGGACCTGAAAGCACAATATTTCATGATCGTTTAGGTGAGTACGTTCAAAATTACGTCGTAATTAGAAGTGATCCGTGGTTTAGCGTATGTGTTTCGAATGCTAAGGAATCATGTGTATTATCGCCTCGCATCGATAATGCAAAAGACGGTGACATCATTGTTTTAGATTTTAGATTCGATATGTAATGGAATAGAAACTCGATCAACTTCGCACATCGTTCTCCAGGCGCGTGACGAATGGTGGTGAATTTAAATATTAAACCTCATCCATCCCCAACCCCGCCACCACCGCCATAAAATCCTCCGCCGGCGACACTTTCAGCTCTATCCGCTCCCCACTCACCGGATGATTAAACCCCATCTCGGTACACGCCAACAACAGACGATTCACACCAAACGCGGTCTGAAAGTAGCGATTGTGAATGCCTTTGCCGTAGGTGGCGTCGCCGATGATGGGGTGGGCGATGTGCTTCATGTGGCGGCGCAGTTGATGGCGGCGGCCTGTGACGGGTTCCAGTTCCAGCAGTGCATAGCGTGACTGCGGGTAACGGTCGATCATTACGTCCAGCGTGGCGGTGGCCAGTCGGGTGTAGCGGGTGAGGGCGGGCTGCGGGGCGCAGGCGTCGGGGTTGCGGGCCGCCAGATATTCATCTTTCGGGCGGCTCAGCGCGTGGTCGATTTCGCCGGATTCGGGCGGCCAGCCGCGCACGATGGCTTGATAGCGCTTGTGCATATTGCCCTGCTCGAATGCCTGCGACATCACGCGGGTGATGTCGGCATCAAAAGCAAACAGCAGAATGCCCGAGGTGCCTTTGTCGAGCCGATGCAGGGCGTTGACGCGGCGGCCAATCTGGTCGCGCACGATCTGCAGCGCAAAGCGCGTTTCGTGGCGGTCGATCTCGCTACGGTGAACGAGCAGGCCAGAAGGCTTGTGTACTGCGATCAGCCAGTCATCGTGATAGATAACCGGCAGCGTTTCCTTTTCCAGCATCAGGACGCACTCAGGCTTTTGCTGAGGTCTGCCAGATGGGTCAGGGCGGCCCATGCCTGAGCCTGATCTTCATTGCTCATCAGACCATCGTTCCCCATTCGGCCAAGCACGGTGCTGATGCTGGCAAGGTCGCTGCGAGCTGCGTCGAGCATATCTGGCCTGCTTGCGAGCAGAGGTGCGTTTCCGTTGAGTCCCGTGACAAGCGAAGCAGTCAGACCACGCACCATGGACTGGGCAACAAATCGGGTTTGCCGACTGCGCCACCAGCCCTGCTTGCTGCGATCAATCGGGTTGTTTACGCTTAAGGCCAGCAGCCTGTCGCGCAAATCCAGAATTCGTTCATTGACCAGCATCAAAGCAGACTGCCGGGGCAGTGGTCCGGTTGAGCTAAGGAGGTCATTCAAACGAGTGGCCTGACTAGCCAGCTCGGTGGCGACCAGCTCTGTGTAGTTGCATCGTTGTTTGAAGCGAATCCGACCCAGTTGCGCCAGCGGGCGATCTTCGCCCCAGAGCAGGTATTCGAGCACAGTCAGGCCGCGGACATTCGGCTGCGGCAGAGCCCCTTCCTGAATCGAAGCCTGGCTGGCTGCACGGATCGCACTTTCTACTTCGGGAATGGTGACAGACTCGCCGGTGAAAATAGGTGCATCCGTGAGTTGAACCGGTGTGCCATATAACTCGTACCACGTACCCAGCACATCTAGCCAGGAAGCGCGTACTGCATTAAAACCGGTTTGCGTGACCCGCTGGCACAATCTGTCCAGCTTATCCGCCAGCATATTGCCTTGATCTTGTAACTTGCCGGACAGTGTTGTCGCGCGAGGACTACCGGCACCCGTTGGCGGATCGTCCGCCCGCGCTGTCAAGCTGATGCAGGAGGCGATAAGAGTGAGGGCGATTAGCTTACGCATGGCACGAAATTCCCGGCGATTGCATGCACAATGGGTGAATGCATAAAAATGTGACAAGGGGCGACATTGTTCAGTGTTTTGGTCAAACTGCCAAGTGACGCTAGCCATTCGAGCAGCGTTTTACACAATGTCGCAAGCACAAAGGGGTCACCTTATACATGATGGCGAGTGAGTAGCGCTAAAATCGCGCAGCTCAACGGAATCAGGATGTCGAATATGCTCCGTTTGATTGAGGGCGGATGTGGGTGATCCACGGCAAGTCGACATAATGCGGGCAGAAGGGCATAGATGGCCAATCGCACGCTTGGCCATGGTAACGCGGTGGCGAATGCCCCCAGTGCCATTATTCCGCCCGCAAACAACGCATGCCTGACGGCATTCAGGTGGTGCTGCAATACGCCTGGCGCACTTAAACAGAGTGCGTCCAGTGTATCCTGAGGTGCGCGTCCTTCGGCAATCTCCGCTAATAGCACGCCTGCCTGTTCGAGAGGCAGTCCAGCGCCGGTGATGGCGCCAGCAAAGCCCAGAGAAGTCTCGGGATCAGGCAAGGTGAGTTCCCGTTCAGCATAGTCATCAGCAAGCAGAAGACATTGTGTGCGCGCCTGCCACCACCCCAGCACATACCCGAAAAGCGATGCCAGTACGCAGAGCATGATTGCGATACTGTGAATTAACGCGGTGTCGGAGCGGTACACCTGTAGCATCATCAGCAGAGAGACACCTGCAATCAGCCAGTTGAGATAGCGTGTCTGCCTGAGATGCGGGGGCAATGCGTACAGATGCATTCCCTTCAGGCCACAGTATCGGATGATTGGTGCGAGGAAGGCGAGCGGAAGGTGTTCAATCAACCAGATGAAGAGATGGGTGCGTGAGCGAATGCTGTCAGTCGTTTGCAGTTGGGCGGCCAGCTCTAGAAACACCCATTGCCGATGACTGCCACTTTCCCGATCGGACCAGGCAAGATAGGCCAGCCGACGTTCAGTCTCGTTCAACATGCATTCGGTCGATTGTTTGCCACTTACCCTCAATCATTCCCTCCAATGGCTGGAATGATGTCTTGTAAGACATCTTGCGACATTCTTCGATCCAGTAGCCCAGGTAAACCCATGGCAAACCTAGTGCCTGCGCGTGCTGAACCTGCCAAAGGATATTGTAAGTGCCGTAGCTACGACTCGAATCATCAGGTTCGAAGAAGGTATACACGGACGATAGCCCATCATCGAGCCGATCAATCAGACTGACCATTTTCAGGTCATCGCCCTCGTGAAAGGCAACCAGAAAGCTATCGACATGGCTGCTGAGGATGAAATTTTCGTATTGTTCGCGGCTGTCACCATCCATGCCGCCACCAGCATGGCGCACAGCCTGGTACTTGCGATACAGCTGGTAGTGGCTTTCTTCAAAACCCAGGGGCATGATGCGCGCCTCAAGCGTTTGATGCTGGCGTAGCATGCGACGCTGGGTACGATTCATGCGAATATTTGCGGCATCAAGCCTCACGGGTACGCAGGCACGACAGCGATCGCACCACGGGCGATAGGTGAACATCCCGCTGCGGCGAAAGCCATTGCGGACCAGATCACTGTAGACGTGCGAATCGATCAGTTCGGACGGAATCGCCACCTGAGAACGAGCCATGCGGTCGTCAAGATAGCTGCACGGATACGGTGCAGTGGCATAAAACTGCAAGCGGATGACGCGATGATCATTCGGATGACTCAAGCGCATTTCCCCCTTCAGGTTCACCGCTGACTGCGTACTGCCATGGACCGGGAAGACCGGGCTGGTCGCAGAGTCGTGTCAGCGTGTCGATGAAGGCCGGTCGGGCAATTTGCACCGAACCAAACCGTGCCAGATGTTCAGTATGCATCTGGCAGTCAATCATGCCAAAACCGTGGCGATCAAGCCAGCGAACCAGATGCACAAATGCGATTTTTGATGCATCTGGTACATGGGCGAACATGGATTCACCATAGAACATCCGCCCAATCGCCACGCCATACAAGCCCCCAACCAGTTTTCCATCCATCCAGCACTCTGCACTGTGCGCAACGCCTGCATCATGCAAGCGAGTGTAGGCGGAGATAATCTCGGAGGTGATCCAGGTGCCATCCTGTCCTGGACGGGGCGTACCTGCACAGCCGCGCATAACATCTGAAAAAGCAGTATCAAAGCGCACTTCATAGGGCTTATTGCGGATCACCTTTGCCAGTGATCGTGGCACATGCAAATTGGCGGGGAAAAGAACCGTTCGCGGGTCCGGACACCACCACAGAAAGGGATCGCCCGGTGAAAACCACGGGAAGATACCCTGTCGGTAGGCTTTGATCAGGTTGGCGGTACTCAGGGTGCCGCCCGCCGCCAGTAAGCCATTGGGATCAAGAAGCGCAGACGTGACCGGTGGGAAATGGCAGTCCGCATTGAGCCACGGAATCATGAGAAGGTGATGCGCTCCTTGCCGGATAAACGCTGGCGGCAGCTTGCACAAATGCCGTACAAATACATGGAGTGCTCTTGAATCAGGAAGCCGGCCTTTTCTGCAATCTCTTCCTGACGTTTTTCGATTTCGGCATCGTAAAACTCTTCAACGGTGCCGCACTTTACGCACACCAGATGATCGTGATGACCACCTTCGTTGAGTTCGAATACGGCCTTGCCGGATTCAAAATGGTGACGAACCAGCAGTCCGGCCTGCTCGAATTGAGTAAGTACGCGGTACACGGTCGCCAACCCAATGTCCTCCTCCTCATCCAGAAGGAGGCGATAGACATCTTCGGCAGTCATGTGGCGCTGTCCGCTGCTTTCAAAAAGGCTGAGAATCTTCAGGCGAGGGCCGGTGGCTTTCAGTCCGGCATCCTTGAGATCGTGGGCTTTGCTCATGATCGAATCTTTTCACTATGGCTATTTAGGCTAAATGATAGCGATTCTTTTTGTCATTGGGTGAGTTGAATGTCAGACATCTGCATCTTGACCCCACCCGAGCGCGCCATTTACGGATATGATACGGACTTTCGCGGAAACCAAGCGGAAGTTTCGCTGTCCATTAGACTCCTTTCGCTCTACTAGATCGCCATGCGCACACGTTTATCAGTTCTGCTGCCGACTATTGCTTTGCTCGGCGCCTGTAGTTACCTGACACCCTACAAGCTGGAGATCCCTCAGGGAAACCCGGTGACGGCGGATCAAGCTGCCAAGCTCAAAGTTGGCATGACCCGTACGCAGGTGAAGTTTGTTCTGGGCACGCCCATGCTGGAAGATGCCTTCCATCAAAATCGCTGGGATTACCAGTATTTCGAGGCTCGCGGCGGCCAGGAGCGCACCAATAAGCGCTTCTATGTCCTGTTTGATGGCGACCGCGTCACCGGGTTTGGCGGCGATACCTTGCCTGCCAATATCTCGGTTGCAGAACCTGCTCCAGATCAAATGAAAAACCGCGCCCTCGAAGATGGCAAGGATAAGCGAGGTGGTCGATGAGTCAGCCGCTGCGCATCGCGATCGCAGGTGTAAATGGTCGCATGGGTAAGGTATTGGTCGAATCGGTGCTGAATGCAGAAGGGTGTGTGCTGTCCGGCGCACTGGTTCGCGAAGGCTCCCCTCTGGTGGGGACTGATGCAGGTGTGCTGGTTGGCCGCGAGGCGGGCGTGCAGATCAGCAGCGATGTGCGTCAGGCATTGTCGCAGTCCGATGTGCTGATCGACTTTACCCGCCCCGACGCTACACTGGCCTATTTGACCATCTGCCGCGAGCTGGGTGTCGGCATGATCATCGGCTCGACTGGCTTCGACGATGCAGGCAAGGCGGCTATCCAGTCAGCAGGCGCCGACATCAGCATCGTGTTTGCTGCCAACTTCAGTGTAGGTGTGAATCTCGCATTCAAATTGCTGGAAACGGCCTCGCGCGTGCTGTCGCATGGCTACGATATCGAAATCGTAGAAGCACATCATCGTCACAAGGTTGATGCACCGAGCGGTACTGCGCTGGCTCTGGGTGAGGTGATTGCCCGCACATTGGGGCGCGACCTGAAAACAGACGCCGTATACGGCCGCGAAGGCATTACCGGCGAACGCGATCCTTCCACCATAGGCTTTGCCACTGTGCGTGGCGGCGATGTTGTTGGCGATCACACGGTCATGTACCTTGGTACTGGCGAGCGTCTCGAAATTACCCACAAGGCCAGTTCCCGTGCCACCTTTGCCCAGGGTGCCGTACGTGCTGCGCGCTGGCTGGCCGGCAAACCTGCTGCGCTCTACTCCATGCAGGACGTGCTCGATCTGCATTAAGCTGCACGACCCTTCATTGCACGCCGACCGCATGGCAGTCGGCGTCGCATCTCCCCGTTAATTGCGCTATAGATACGCTACTCAACGTATCCGACGCGTACCATGAGTTCTGGTTCCAGCGCACTGGTCATTGACCCATCACCTGCTGTTCGCATGATGATGCGCAATGTTCTCTCCGAGATTGGGGTCGACCATTGCGACATCGCGCCGTCCTTGTCTGAGGGACGCAAGCGCTTGCGCGAACATCATTACGACATTGTACTGAGTGAGTACAACTTCGAGACCGGCGAATCCGGGCAGGACATGCTCGAAGAAGGTCGCAAGACCGGATTTCTACCGCCCACAACCTTGTATTTTATCGTGACCGCCGAGGCATCCTACGGCACAGTGGTGAATATTGCCGAAGAGTCGCCGGATGATTATCTCCTCAAGCCGCTGAATACGGCTGATTTAGCCAAACGAGTCGAGCGTGCATTTGCCAAGCGCAATCTGATGCTGGACGTGCTTCAGGCGATGGAGCAAGGCAAGCTCGAAACCGCAGTCAAACTGGCGACCCAGCATATGCACGGAAAAGGTAAGTTTGCGCGGGATGCGGCTCGTCTGTGTTGTCAGCTACTGTTTCGGCTGGGCAAATATGAAGAGTCGGCACGTTTACTGAAGGCACTGCTGGCACAGAAAGACTTGCCCTGGGCACGGCTTGTGCTGGCGCGGGTCGCCATTCGCATGGGTGATCATGTGACAGCTGAAGCGGCACTTCGCGAGTTGATCGCGCAGCATCCCATGTACCTGCCCGTGTATACCCAATTGGCTGATGTCTGCAAAGCGCAGGAACGATTTGCAGATGCACTGGATGTTACCGAGCAGGCCATCAAGATCGCACCTAACAGCGTCAAGCGCTTGCAGTTTGCCGGACATCTTGCCACTAGTCTGGGCGATTCAGAGAAGGGGACGGCTTATCTCATGCGCGCAGTGCGATCCAGCGGAAAATTGCTGGACATGGATGCGCGGACGGTATATCTGCTGATCCTTGCTGCGCAAGAAAAGGGGGATGCCAAGGAAGCGCTGAGTATGATCAAGCAGATGAAGCTCAAGGCGCAGGAAGCACGGGATCATCTTGTGATTCGTTCTCGATTGAACTGGTATGCCGCACTGGCGGAGGCATGGCTGTCGCTGGAAAGGCGGGAGATGCTGGGTGCCATCGACAAGGTCAAGTTTGTATCTGAAGCATGGAATGAAAAAGGCTTCGACTTACCGCTTGCGCTGGATTTGTTCAAAGTCATGGATCGCATGTACGCCGACGATTTGGCATCCACCATGGGATCATGGGTGCATGTGATTGCATTGCGGATGTGCGCGGGCAAATCTGCTCAGGACATGCTGGAAAGTGCGCTGTCGGCCAATCAGCGATTATCCAGCCTGGTCATCGAGGCGGGTGACTACATTGCCAGTGTTGCAAAGGATTCGGCGCGTTTAATGGTAAGTGATGCGCTGGAGGATGCAACTGACAAGCTGTCCATGATCGGGCTGCAAACCAAAAACAACCGCTTGCTGATTGCCGCTGCCAATGCAGCTTCGCGCAGTCTGCAGCGCAACAACGATCTCAAATATGCCGCACTGGCTAAGCAATGTTTGTCCATGGTCGACCCCCCGGACGAGGAACTCCTCGCTCGCCTCAAGTGGGTGACGGATAAGGTCGAACAGGCAAATACCTGAGACCTGATTTGAATCTGTTGTAAATCCTACTCAAATAACGGCAAATGCGCCGCATCCCGCAAAGCACGTGTTCCTTCCTGCTCCGAGGCGATCTAAATTTACACGCAAAGGTCACTTTGTGTGGCTTTTGCGCCCGTGATGAATGACACATACATCGCTTCAAATTACACTGTCGAGCGATAGCTAGGTTAAGTAGCCGAACTAGCCACGAGAATAGTCTGGTATGTTGTACAAAACATGCCTAATCAGGAGACACATCGAATATGAAGCGCACCCTCTCTTCGCTGCTGGTGGGCACCGCACTGGCCACGCTTGCCCCGGTAGCCTCTGCCTACGATTTCAGTAACGTCTATTTTTTCGGTGATAGCCTGTCGGATGTTGGCTCATTTGCGAAAGTTGGCGCACCTTCGGATTACCGTTTCACCACCGATTTTGGCAAGCTGTACGCCGATTGGCTCTACGGCAAATATAAAAATGGCGCTGCCGCCAAGTCTGGCATTGCCGTGCCTGGCGGAACAGACTTTGCAGTGGCGGGTTCGACTGCTAATGCATATGCTGCAAGCGTATGGGGAACCGAGGCTCAAAAGCTGAATCTGTACCCGACGGTCGGCCAGCAGGTTGATTACTATCTGCAATCGAGTGGTGGCCGCGCCGATCCGAACGCCCTCTATACCGTCTGGATTGGTGGCAACGATGTTCAGGCAGCCCTGAACGATGCGGCTTTGAACGGCAACAACAGTTATGTGGCGCAGGCTGATATGGGCAAGGCTGCCCAGAATACGCTGGCTCAGGTGGATGCGCTCCGCAAGGCGGGTGCCCAGCATATCATGGTGCTGAATTTGCCGAATGTCGGTGTAACACCGGGTATCATCTATGGCTCGCTGGGACTGGTGAAATCCGGTCTGAATACAAGCATCAACGGCGCGGTGAACACGCTGGTTGCACCGCAAATTGCTGCCAGCGTTGCCGCGAGCAAGGTGCAAGGTGCACCATTGTCTGCAGCTATTCTGAGTCAGGTGGGGCAGGCACTGGGTGCTGCAGGTGTGCCGGCAGGTCTGGCTGGTTCGCTGGCAGGCAATGCGCAATTAAACGCAGCAGTGACATCCGCCCTAAGCAATGCAGCTGTTTCCACCACATCTGCCAACGCGGCAGTCAGCACTGCCCTGAATACTGCATTTAACACCAGCGTTGCACAGGCTGTCGCTCAGTCGCTGGCAAAAAATGGCAACTATCAGGCTGGCATGACCGCTGCCACCAATGCAGCTGCCCAAGCCGCGTTGACCGCTATCACGGGCAATGTCGTGAACGCGGCCGCCAATGGCCTGGCTTCCAGTTACGCGACTAACGCCGCCGATGCAGTGGTGAATGTCATTGCCGCTTCGCTGGTGCCCGCTATGGCACAGGCAGGCGTTACACTTCCGCAGCCCGTACTGGATGCGCTCACCGCGCAACTCAAGACCACTCTGGCTTCCCAGCTTCAGACTCAGGTGAGTGCCACCGTGAGCGCTAGCTTCAGTGCTCAATTGGGGGCGATGCTGTCTGCTTCCCTTGCAACGAGTTTTGCGCAGGCTCAGCAAGGTTTGTCCTCTGCTGCGGGTTCCCTCGTGAACAGTGTTTACAATCCGGCACTGAATGCGGGTTTGAATGAACGCGGCAACATTATCGAAATCGATATTAATCGCTTGTTTGCCGAAGTGATGGCCAATCCGCGTGCATTCGGTCTGGATAATGTCGCAGGAACTGCATGTGCCATCAGTGTGGGCGCATCAAGCTGCAAGAGTAACGGCGCGACATTTGATGCCAGCCAGCAATATCTGTTTGTTGATGGCGTTCATCCCACGCCGCTGGTACATCACGTGATTGCCCAGTTCATTGATCAAACGCTGGATGCACCGATGTTTGCTGCGCAGCTGGTGAATGCGCAGTATGCGCCTGCACAGGCAACCTTTGCCGCCATTGATAATCGCTCCGGCATGCGCAAGCAAGGGAATATCGACTGGTTTGCAAGCACAACCCGCTTGAGCAATCGTTACGCACCGGGCAATGACAACGTGGCGAACAATAGCAGCGACGTGGCGCTGACCATCGGTGGCGAATACCAAATGCGCTCTCATCTGGCAGCAGGTTTGGTGTTTACCGCTAGCCGCACCCGTTCCGAGATTCAAGATCCTTCGTCGATCAGTTTCATGACTGGTAAGTTCCTGGCCAGCAACGAAGTGATTGATGCGTATGTCCGGCACGAGTATGGTCCGATGACAGTGGGTGCTGATTTCATTCTGGGAAATGCGCGCTACACCGATATTCAGCGTACCTTCCAGCTGGGTGATCTCAAGCGAACCGAACGTGCGGATACCAGCGGTATTCAGGCTGGCTTGCGTGTGAATGCTCAGTATGTCATGCCGGTTGGCGACTTTAATATCACCCCGAATGTAAACCTGGCATTCCGTTCGACCCGTGTCGGGAACTACAACGAAGGCAATGTAGATTCAACTTCCATGCGTTTTGCCAAGCAGTCGGTTCGTTCCCTGCAAGCAAACGTCGGCCTGAAAGTGGATACGACCGTAGGCGACTTCAAGCCGTTTGCCTCGGTCAACGTGTTCAACGAAGGTAAGGATAAGGATCGTACAGTCACTTTTGCCCAGCAATCTGCTTCGGTGGATGGCACACTGCCAGTCTTTACGCCAGCAACTCACTATGTGACTGGCGCGCTGGGCGTGACTGGCAAGCTGACGCGCTCGGTCTCTGCTTACGCCAGCTATACGCAATCCTTCAAGCTGAAGAATGAAAACCGCGAAGCAGTCTCCGTTGGTCTGAGCGGTACATTCTGATCAGAACGACCTGAAAAACGCGCAATTTTTGCAAACCCGGCTTCGGCCGGGTTTTTTCATGCGCATCCTTGAACTAGATTGATAGTGGCGATCCAGCATATGTGTGTGCATTGCTGACATTCAAGGGAGTGGGGGATGCGAAGCCTGTATTGGCGCGCAGTCTGGGTGTGTGTACTGCTATGCACTTGTGTGCAGGCAGAAACACGCCTGCAATTGACCCTGGCTTCTGTGAATTATCCACCCCTCATTGATGATCGGCTGCGTGGCGGTGGAGTCCTCACGCAAATTGTGGATGCAGTGTGTAAACGTGCAGGCATTGATGTGCGCTTCGAAACTGTTCCCAACAATCGCGCCATGAGTGGGATGATGAAAGGCTGGTACAGCGGTAGTTACGGATGGAGCCATTCGCCGGAACGCGATGCAAAACTGCTCTTCTCGACCCAGCCGGTTTATACATTTCATATGGTGTTTTTCCAGCGTAAAGGGGAAGTCTTTCCGTGGAAAGCGCTCGCGGATTTGGCGCCATACCGCATTGGCATGACCGCAGGCAATCACTATTCCGACGAGTTTTCTCGCTTGATTACCGCAAAAGTGCTGCGTGTGGACGAGGCGACAAGCGAACTCTCCAATATGCGCAAGCTACTTGCAGGACGAATCGACCTGTTTCCGATGGAGGAAACGGCTGGAAGGTTTATGGTTCAGACCGAGTTTGCTCCGGCCGAACAGCTCAAACTTGAGGCACAGAGCAAATCTATGTGGGACGTACCAACCTATCTGGTACTTCGCAAAGATCTTGCTAATGCGACAGAACTGATGAGCCGCTTTGATCGTACATTTGCAACAATGATGAAGGCGCGTGAGATCGAAAGGATCATTGATGAAGCGGAGCGCGACTGGATGGTACGACGCCGTTAGCAGCGTGCGTGCTTTGGTGGTGGCCCTGATATCTGCCTTGTCGAATAACACTTGGGCGGAGGAGGGTGCAGATCCGGAGACCCCGGTTCGACTGGATGCGGTGGTCGTTCATGCTCAGAAGCGAGAGGAGCAATTGCAGCGAGTGCCCATGCACGTTGAGGTGATCGACTCTGGTACGCTGGCGAAAATGGGTGTAACAACTGCAGCCGATTTGGCTCGAGCGACCCCGGGATTGACGGTGCTATCGGCAGGGCCGGGGCAAAATATACTCAGCATGCGCGGGATTGCATCTTCTGCGGGAACCGCCGGGACAGTGGGCTACTATCTCGACGATACGCCCATATCTGCATCCAGCAATGCAGCTTTATTATCGGTTCGCGGCCTGATGGATCCTGCTCTGCTGGATATTGCGCGGACTGAGGTGCTGTTTGGGCCGCAGGGTACCTTATATGGCTCCAGCTCGATGGGTGGAACAGTCAAATTCATTAGCCGCCCGGTCGATTTTAAGCGGCAATCGATGACGCTCGGGACGGAGCTGGCACATACCACGGAGGGTGGCTGGAGCCGCAGTATTCAAGGGGGCATCAATCTCCCACTTTCAGATTCGGCAGGGATCAAGCTGTCTGCCCTGCTCCGCGAAAATGATGGATTTATTGATCGTGCAGGCATACAAACGAGCAACTACCTGCAGATAGACCCCGCTATTGCGCGTCAGGCCGGTGTGAATACAGAGCACACGGAAGGTGGTCGTGCGACAGTGCGGTTGCGATCAGCCGATGGAACGGACATCAGTGCTTCACTGCTGCATCAATACACGCGAACGGGGGCGCCGTTTCAGTTTGATATGCCGCCGGGTACTCTGGCACACCCTGTACAAACCCGCATGGTGGATGAGCCTGCTACACAATACTCAACCATAGCTAATCTCACGTTACGCAAGCAGATTGGCGATATCGATCTGATGTCGGCGACCTCCTGGTATTCGCGGACGGTCAATATGGCGGAGGATGGTTCCAAGGTCTTATTTGCATTGATTAATGCGTCGGGGCAAGACCATATCTATCCGACGGTCATGAACGGGTCTTATGCAAATCGGGAATGGACAGAGGAAATTCGTGCGCGCATGCCGCTCGCCGCAGGGGACATCATTGCGGGTGTTTTCTATCATCATGTTGATGCACCGTTGCACTCAGTCATTCCGGTTCCACCCGGATACAACGAGACATTTGGCACGCGCTACGACCTACTGTTTCGGGGTGCCCGACAGGCAAGTGTGCGCGAATGGGCAACCTTTTCGGAGATCAGCCATCCGCTGTCAGATACCCTGCGTTTCAATCTGGGTGCGCGGGCATTTTCCATTCGGCAGTCATTTGCCCAGCAAGGAGATGGCTTGTTTAATGGCGGAGCCTCGGAAGTGAAGGGGGATGCAAGTGACCATGGCGTCACGCCGCGCGCTGTGCTGTCCTGGCAAATCAATCCTCAGCAGATGGCGTATGCAAGTCTCTCCAGAGGCTATCGTCAGGGGGGGCCGAACAATCCGGCGCCCGAAGCGGTGTGTGGTAATGACGTACGCAAACTTGGCATGTCCGAAGATGCGCTTAAACGTTTCGCGGCAGATACGCTTTGGAGTAAGGAGCTGGGATTCAAGGGGAGCCTGCTCGAGCGCACGCTCTTTTTCAATGCCGTGTTGTATCAAATGGATTGGCAGGATGTGCAGCAACAAATTGTGCTGCCTTGCGGGTTTAATATCACGGCCAATTTTGGTTCTGCGCGCAGTCGAGGTGCCGAGATTTCGCTCATATGGCAACCTGACCGTGCATGGGAGACCCGTGTGTCTGTTTCTCATACGGATGCGCGCCTTGAAAACGATGTACTCGGGACGTCTGCACAAGCAGGGGATAATTTGCTGAACGTGCCTCACTGGACAGCAGCCTGGTGGGCAGAGCATCGCTTTGCCTGGCGGGGTGACTCGACCTATGTGCGCCTGGACTACACCTTTACGGGTAGTGCCGATACCTTGTACGAACATCAAAGCCTGTTTCGACGCCGCGCAGGGTTTGGTGTATTCAATGTACGCACCGGCCAAGTCGCACGGCAGGGCAGGATTGGATGGTCGATGTTTATTGAGAATCTGACCAATAAAATGGGGCAGACTGATTTGCCCGTGGCCATTTTTGCCGATCTAAACGACACACGAAGAATCGCCATCAATCGTCCGAGGACGATCGGACTAAACGTCGATTTCGCATTCTAACTGCGCAAGATCGGTGGATTAGGTATGCTCCCTCCCTCTAAAGGGGGGCTTACACATGTCAATGTCGGAATCAGCAGTTCAAGCGCTTGTTTTGGCGCAGGCGCAACTGGACGCATATAACACCCAGAATCTTGACGCATTTCTCGCCTGTTACGCGGAAGATGTCATCGTAACCCGTGATGACGGTAGTCCTCCCGCCGTGGGTAAAGCAGCCATGCGCGAGCGCTACGGTAAGCTGTTCAAAGACTTCCCTCAAAACCGAGCCATTCTGCTTGGGCGCGTCCATGTTGGCCCGTGGGTTTTTGACAGTGAGCAGGTGATTGGCCGTGGCGATCAGGCCTTATATGTGGTGGCGCAATATCTGGTACAGGATGGACTGATTCGCAAGGTGAATTTTTATTCCGAGCATCCGCATTTGCCAGAATGAAACAACCGCATGTGAGCACATGGATTCCCATGTACGCCTTGCTATGCTGAATCAAAGGGCGAGGGATATATCATGCAGAAATTCGGATTCCGCATCAAAACGCGCGCAGGTGCCGTGGTCGATAATCTGGTGATTCAGGGACAGGACATGGCTCATGCCGAAAGTAAATTGCGCCAGATTTACCATCAGGCGCAAATTGTGGAGGCGTGTGTCCTGAGTGATGTGCCAACAGGTCAGGTGAATGATCTGGAGGGTGCAATCTCCCTGATTTTGAGTCAGGAAGATCCGCTAGGGCGTTAACGCTGCGCGACACGACGCACGGTTCGTACCACCGCTGGCAGGTCGGCAGTCATTTCATCCAAGGTGGGCAGGCCTGGCAGGAAGCCGCAGGCCTTCAACTCTTCGTACAGCGCCTGATGGTCATGCGCACCACGACTATGGGGCGCATAATCGAATACATTCTGTCCTGAATAGGGACTCTCTGCGACCGCCACATTCTCGGTAAGGTGGGTTTCGCATAGTTCGCTGCCAAAGTGTGCGCGCAGCGTTTCTTCTATACTCCATGACATCTTTCTACGGGAATCAAAGCGGGTGAGCACATAGCGCCGCGTCACCCGCTGCTTGAGTACGCGAGTCATGGCATTGAGGGTACGTTCGACTTGCATGGCACCTTTAACGGCCAGATAGTCCGCTGAAACGGGGATGAGTACCCGATCAGCCGCGAAAATCGCAGAAAGCGATAACACGCCCAACATGGGGGAGCAGTCGATAATGATGGTTCGATCCGGCCCGGAAAACAACTCGCGCTGCAAGCCCATTTTTAGGCGATTGAGAATGTCGGGGCCTTTTCCGTACTGCGTATCAACCTTAGATAGTTCCAAATGTGCCGAAAGCAATTTGCCCTTGCCCGGCACATCTCGCACAATCTGGCGAAGCGGCTTATGGTCACGATAATAGGCATATACACTTTCCGCAGAATCGGTGGCTGCCTGACCCAGTAATTGAGAAAAGTGCGCCTGTGGGTCAAGGTCGATGAAAAGCGGTTGAATATGCTCCCTGTTCATCGCGGCGGCTAAGTTAAATGCCGTCGTCGTCTTGCCCACACCGCCCTTCTGGTTGAAGATTGCGATGCAAGTCATTGTTATTTCTGCCTTCTTGTTTTTCAGGTGGATGTCTTTTTTATAGGCTCCACAGACAAGCGCAGCAAGGAAAAACAAGCCATTTCCGTAAAATAGAACGGAAATGCATCCGTATACGATTAAGTCACCGATATAGGTCTGATGACTGCAGATTCATAACACTGTCTGAATTCGTCTGGTAGGCGCTTGGGCTTGCCTGTACTGATTTCGATGCATACCAGATCCCATTTTGCGCGCAGTACCGTTGTCTGATCGGATGCTCTGATCATCTGGAACACGCGGGTCATGCCGAGTCTGCCATGTCCGGCCACCAGCCAGGTACCCAGGATCAGTGCGTCACCGAGGCTTGTAGGTTGAATGTAGTCGTACTCGCCTTTTCGGATTGCCATGGCTCGATCAAGTCGGCGGTAATCTTCGACCGTCATGCCCAGCTGTCGGGAATGCGCCCATCCGGCTGACTCGCACCATTTCACGTAAACAGCATTGTTGGTGTGGTTCAGTCCGTCAATGTCATCCATTGCAGGGGAGATCTGCAAGGTAAAGGGGGAGGGATAGTCCCAGTTCATGGCGTGGTCTTGTGGATCAGGGAACCGGGACTGTAGCACGAGCGTCAGTGATTACTCATCGGCGGCTGCAATTCATGATTGATTACGCCGACACCCTTGCCTTAAATTTATCAAAGCGCCGCGCGAGATCCATTCCACGTGGCTCGTCGGGTTGGAGCCGATTGACCTCTGCGAGAAGGGTTTCCACTTCTTCCACCAGTGACAATTCCTCGTCACTTTTCTCCAGCATGAGTAGCATCACATATATGGTATTCAATAGTAGGCGGACGTTTGTTGGCATCATCTTGCGAGCATCGCGCATTAGATTAATAGCCTCTAGCAGTTTGCCTTCTCGCGTCAGGAGTACGCCTTTGTCCATGAGCTCGGTGGCCTCCCGGCTGGCAGATTCAACCAATTTCTTGCCTGCCTCGCTCATATCTGCCTTGTCGAAAACCGATTGCACTTGCTCACAAATATAGGGATTGTAATGATTGTTGCGTATGACGGATTGCAGTAAGGATAAACCTTTATCCTTTTCGTACATGCCGCCCGATAGCAACATGAGCTTGGCCATTTCCATGGTGACGGTCGGGCTCATTTGAATGGCTGCTTCATCCGCTACATTCCGTAATTTACCAGCGATTTCCTTGGCTTTGGCCTGTGGTCCATTTTCCTGATAAACCACACCCTCTGCAATGGTCGCTTGGATTGCAATATTATCTCCGGTAAATTGCTTTTTAAGATCATTAATCGCACGCAATGCTTCTTCTGGCTTACCTGCCGCGCTTTTGACTTTGGCAAGGCAAAAATAGGAATCAGGCGACTTAAATATGGAATTCGCACCAGAGGCAACAGATTTTGCATATGCTTTTTCTGCAACGACTAAGTCACCGGTTTCAAGTGCGACATCACCTAATAATTTCTGGCGGCCCGTGGAGTTTGGCGATAGCTTCACCGCACGTTCCAGTATGCCCTTGGTTTCCTGACGCAGACCCTGCTGTTGCAGGGTTTTGGCAAGACCATCATACGCTTCAATGTAGGCAGGATTTTCATTAATAACAGATTCAAACAATGCTTTTGCATCGTCTAACTTACCTTGCTGCAGACGGATTTTTGCTAACCCGGTTTTAGCCCAGGGGAAATCACGGCGAGCAAGAATTGAATCGTATAAATCTGCTGCTTTACCTAATTCCCCCATGCTGACGAGAATGCCACCCTTCAGCTTCATTAAATCAATGACATTGGCTTTATCCGTCTGGATGCGATCATCACACGCGCGCAGTGCTTTAGGTAAGTCTTTGTTGCGCATTGCCTGATCAATTTCCAGAAGTGATGCCTTTTTTGACCAGGTTTTTTCTAAGCGGGTAAATATCAGAGCCGCCGTTAGCGGCTTGACCAGATAGGCATCAGGCTGGAATTCGGCTGCGCCAAACACCGCGTCTGCGGTTTTCTCGCCCGAAATCATGATCCACACGCACGCAGGGCCAATCATATTGCGGTATTTGGCTTCTTCCAGTACCTGCTGGCCATTTTTGCCTGCACCGAGGTTAAAGTCGCAAAAAACAACGTCATATGCTTGTGCGCTCAGGCGTGTAATCGCTTCATTGCCATTTGTGGCTAGATCAATATGACGGGCACCTTTCTCGCGCAGAATGTCCCGTAATAGCGATCGCATTCCCTGAAAGTCATCAACAATCAGGATATGCATGTTTGCGTAATCGTCAGTTGCTTGCCACATCGTATTCGCCTCGAACCGTATTCAGCCTGCCTGATCAGGGAAGGGTAATGACAAAGCATCCACCACCAAGCGTACCGCCATTCTCAAGCTTGACCGCACCTTGGCGGCGATGATGCTTGTGCAGACGGGCGACTTGTTCGGAGAAATACAAGCCCAGCCCTGTGCCACTCATAGCGCGATCACTGGTAGAGATTTCGGATGGCGTCAGTTCCAGCATGGCCGCCGGATAGCCTCTCCCGTTGTCTTCAATATGCAGTGAAAGGAGCTTATCGTGGACTTCAGCCTTGAGCAGGATGCGATCTTGGGTATATTTGCTGGCATTGTTGATCGCGTGCGAAACCACGCTAGTCATCAGATATTCATCCATCGGCCAGAAAAGGTCATCTTCCGCCGCAATCTCCACTTTGATCTTGCGGGAATCGAGCAGGGTGCGCATGGGCAGCGTGCTTTCCTCCAGCATGCTTGGCACATGAATGTCGTGGATGTCGACCGGATAGGCAGATAAGCCGAGTTTGTACAGGGTGAGCAGGTGGGTAAGATTACCGTTGATCCGCTTCACCTCGTAAAACATCTGAGCGACGGATGCAAAGCGATCCGGCTCGGTTTGCAGGATCTGCTCGATGGCGGCATCCAGAACCGCGATTGAATTCTTGATATCGTGCGCCGCCGAAAACAGAAAGGTTTCCATTGTCGGCTTGCTTGGTTTTGGCATGATTCCTCCCCGCAAGGGTGTGTCCGCTGCTACTTTTAATCTAGCAGCTGATCATCCATGGGGAAGGATTTTGCACCGAAATAATGCTTATTCGTACTCGCGCGGATAGCCGGTGATGCGGCGAATGTCGGCATACAGCGGTTGCAGCCGTTCGTACATCTTGCGGTAGACACTCTGGTAGAGATCGTCATAGATGGCGTGATGCTGGGCATTCGGCTCAAATTCACGCTCTACGCGCGTCATTTCTTTCACCGCCGATTTGAAGTCAGGATACAGTTTTAGCCCGACTGCGCTATCAATGGCGGCGCCGAGCCCGGATGTTTCATAGACATGGGGTCGCGACGTCGGTAGCCCAAAGATATCCGCACTCAATTGCATGGCACCATTGCTTTGCGATCCACCGCCAGAAATACGCAGCGAGGTAAATCGCTTGCCGCCTCGCTTTTCGATGCGTTCACCGCCTTCGCGCAGGGCATAGGCCAGTCCTTCGAGGATGGCACGGTAGAAGTGTGCGCGCGTATGCACATCGCCAAACCCGATAATCGCGCCCTTGGCTTCCGGCCCGGGCAGACGAATGCCGGGGCTCCAGTAAGGCTGCAGCATAAGACCCATCGATCCGGGCGGAACGGATGCTAGCAGCTCGTCGAACAGTTCTTCTGCCATCTGTCCGCCATCTTGCTCGGCCATCTGCTCCAGATGCCCGAATTGCTCCTTGAACCAACTCACCATCCAGTAGCCCCGGAAAATCTGGATTTCCGTATTCCAGGTGCCGGGCAGGGCGCCGGGATAGGGCGGGATAAAAGGGGTGGCTTCGAGATACTTGCTGCGACTCGAATTGATGGTGGCGGTAGTGCCGTAACTCAGGCAGCCGATATCCGGTTCAACGCAGCCTGCGCCCAGCACTTCACAGGCCTTGTCAGCGGCTGCAGCGAGTACTGGCGTGCCTTCCGGGATGCCGCTGGCTTCGGCGGCTGACCTGCACACCCGCGACATGACTGTGCCCGGCTCGTGCAGGGCTGGCAGCATTTCGGGACGGATGTCCATCGCCTGCCACTTCCAGTCGCTGGCAGGCGCCCAGCGCAGCTTCTTGAAATCAAAGGGCAGAAAGCCGACTTGCGATGCCACCGAATCCACAAATTCGCCGCACAGGCGGTAATTCAGAAAGCCCGATAGCAGCAGGAATTTATGCGTCTGCTTCCAGAGGTCTGGCTGACAGGCCGATAGCCAATTGGCTTCCGCCTCCCGCTGGAAATAGGCAATGGTATCGTCCACGCGGGCCAGCTTGAATGCCGCCCGCCACATCGCGGAAATCTTGGGTGAACGCGGGCTCTTGCGTTGGTCCAGCCATGTAATGGCCGGGCGCAGGGGCTGGCCTTTTGCATCAATATTGATGACGGTGCCGCGCTGGGTGGTGACTGATACCCCGGCAATACGCTCGCGGTACTGCGGAAAGTCGTGCCAAACCTGCTGGCAGGCTACACAGGCCGATTGCCAGAATGCTTCGGCATCGTGTTCGTGCCAGCCCGGTTCAGGCGAGGTGTAGTCGTCCAGCGGCACGCGTGCTTTAGCCAGCAGATTGCCATGCAGATCAAATACCAGTGCGCGCACACTCTGGGTGCCATTATCAATCGATAGCAATAAATCACGCGACATGGAAAGACGTCCTTTCAAGGCCGGAAACCGCTTGCTCCGGCAGGCTGTAATGTTGATTCCAGATAATGCGCCAGCGCGACCATTCGATCTGCCATTTCACCGCATCCCACCCCAGTTCGTCTGCGCACATGGCCTGAAGGGTGTCTTTCAGTGTGGCCGCGCCATCGCGTACCACCAGTCCCAGCCGTGTTCGCCGCAGCAATAAATCGTCCAGATGCACCACATGCTCGTGCTGCAGCGCCCAGCGTACTTCAGCGAGCAATCGATCCTGACCGACAAAGCCATGCCACTCGTCGTGGCGGGCGGACTGCATCAGGGTCTCGAGCCGCTTGCCATGTCGTCCGCGCAAGCCTTGCCAGGCCGATGCGCCCAGTCCCGGCAAAGTAGGCGGCGCGCCATCCTTGAATACAGGCGCACGCTTGAGCCGGTGCAGCCCCAGCACGTCGCGTCCGGCCTTCAGTGCATCTCGCGCCATGCGCCGGAAGGTGGTGAGTTTGCCACCTGTTACGCTGATCATGCCGGGCATGGTCCAGACTACGTGATCGCGACGTTCTTTGGATGGATCGCCACCCTGACCACCCACCACCGGCCGCACGCCGGACCAGGTCGATAGAATATCCGGCTTGCCCAGTTTCACCGCCGGGAAAGCATGTTTGCACGCACGGAGCAGATAGTCGCACTCTTGCTCGCTGATTGCCGCCTCAAGTTCCAGATCCTCGTGATGGTCGATATCGGTAGTGCCCACCAACGTATGCCCTTGCCACGGATAAGCGAACACGGGGCGACCGTCGTCGGGATGATTGAAAGCCAGTGCCTGTGATAGGGGCAGCGCATGGCCATGAACCAGCAGATGACTGCCACGCAAGGGGCGAATGGCCTGCTTGCCATGCAATCTGTCCGCCCATACGCCGCTGGCATTAATGATCAATCTGGCTTTGATGGCCTGCACTTCATGCGTCTGCCCACATTCCGCACTTACACCGGTGGCCACGCCGTTTTCAATGAGCGGTAACGCGCGGGTGTAATTGCGCAAAGTCGCGCCTTCGGATTCAGCATCCAGTAACACCCGAAGCACCAGACGAGCATCGTCGGTAGACGCATCCAGATATTGATGCGCAGCCTTCAGGCCCTGCTTGCGAATGCTTGGCATCTGCTTCAGGGCTTCTTCGGCATTCAGCTTGCGGTGCCGCCAGTGTCCGGAAAGCAGGTCGTACATGCCGAGTCCGATATCCATTACGGCCGGCGATGTGCCCGGCACATCCTGATAATGCGGCCACAGAAAGGGCATCGGCTCGACCAGTCCCGGCGCACCTTTCATCAGCGCATCCCGTTCCACTACTGATTCCCGCGTCAGGCGTAGATCGCCTTCCTTCAGGTAACGCAATCCGCCATGTACCAGCTTGGATGAGCGGCTGGATGTCCCCCATGCAAAGTCTTTCTGTTCCAGCAGCAGGGTACGCAGCCCGTTACGTACCGATTCGAGTGCGACGCCTGCACCGGTAATGCCACCGCCGATGATGATGACATCCCACTGCTGTTCACTGAGTTGTGCAAGGCTTGGACGCGATGTCCCCATGATGAGACTCCTGTCAGATCAGTCGCACAGCTTGCCCGGATTCATGATGCCGTCCGGATCGAAATGATTGAGCATGTCACGCAAGGCTGCCATGCCGCGTTCACCCTTTTCCGCCTTGAGATACGGCGCGTGGTCCAGCCCTACGCCATGCTGATGGCTGATAGTGCCGCCATACGCCACGATGGCATCGCAGGCGGCGCGCTTGATGGTCTGCCAGCGCTGCAGGTCTTGCTGATAATCGCCGGTCAGACGGAAGACATAGGTGGTGTAGGCGCTGGAGCCCTGTGCATAGACGTGCGACAGGTGGGTATACACGTGTACCGGCTCGCCGCCCAGCGCATCGCGTACTGCCTGTTCCACGGCCTGGATGTAGGGGGTAATGCGCGGCCAGTCGAGTGCGGTTTCGAAGGTATCGACGGCATAGCCTTCCGCCCACAATGCATTGCGTAGATACACGTTGCGATAACGTCCGGCCTTCCATTTTTCGCCCAGCTTGGCCCCCGCATACACGCCGCCAAACGAACGGAAGATGCGTTTTGCGCGCGCAAAGGTCTGTTTACACTCACCCGGCGTGCCGGTGAAGCCAGCCAGCAACATGCATTTGCGATCACCACACCCGCGTAGCGCCAGATAACGCTCCAGCAGGCGGATAGACGCGTGATCGCCCGCCAGCTTTAGCGTGGTAAAGGTTTCCGGCGTATTGGAAACACGGAGCATGGACACCGGCACCCGCGCCTGCACCAGCGCGCGTGCGGCTTGTTCTGCGGCATGCCAGTCCGGGAAGAACCATCCTCGGAAGGTCTCGGCTTGTGAAATCGCGTGAATGCGCACCGTTACTTCGGTCAGAATCCCCATGCGACCTTCGGAGCCCAGCACCCATTCGCGCAAGTCCGGGCCAGCCGCGGAAGCGGGGAAGGTAGGCAATTCCAGTGTGCCGGTCGGGGTTTCCAGGCGGCCACCGGCAAACATCTGTTCAATGCGGCCATACATGCGCGATTGCTGGCCGGAGGAGCGGGTCACCACCCAGCCGCCTAGTGTCGAATACTCGAACGACTGCGGGAAATGGCCCAGCGTATAGCCCTGTGCACGCAATTGTGCTTCCAGATCGGGACCGGTGACGCCCGCCTGAAACGTGGCCAGCATGCTTTGCTTGTCAATACTGAGCAGCCTGCGCAGACGTGCCATCGATACGCACAGAGAGGGGCGATGGCCGCTTGGAGTCAGATGCCCGACCACGCTCGTGCCGCCGCCATACGGAATCACTTCGGCACCGCACACACGCGCCAGACGTAGCAATTCAGCAACATCTTCGTTGGATTCCGGAAAGGCGACTGCATCATGCACCGGATCAAGCTCGCCATGGCGCAGGGCCAGCCAGTCGGGCAGACTCTGTCCGCGTGAATGCAGCAGACGGGTCTTCGGGCTGCGGTCCAGCAGCGGGTGCTCGGGCAGGCGCGAATCCGGCAGGCGCGACAACACTGCCTCCAGAGTGGCATCATCCGGGCGGCGTGCGCCGGGAACCCGTTCACGCAAAAAGCCCAGTGCAGACTCTGGCAATGCCAGTTCGACCTGATCGTCACCCCATCCGTTCCAACGTCGCATGCTTGTCGTTCCTTAAAAGCGCGGTTATCCAATTGACGCAAGATTAAGGGAGAGTCTGCAACAATAACTTGCTCGCTTGTGCCAATAGATTTGATAAATTACGCCACATGAAGCATCCCCGCGTCACCGCCCCCTTTGCCCAACCTCTGATCGACACCTGTCAGCGTCTCGGCCTCGACTGGCGCGCCGGTCTGACTGAGGTCGGCATACATGTCACGCAGCCGGTTATCGCCGACGACATGTCTGTCGAATCCTATCTGCAGCTCTTGCAATGGGGTGAGCAGGCATCCGCTTGCGATGACTTTGGCCTGCAGGTCGGGCAGTCGGTCAAGCTCGCCTCGTATACCGTGTACGGCATGATCATGATGGCGTGCAGCTCGGTCGGCGAGGCCTTGCAGGCGGTGATGCGCTATGAAGGGCTGGCGCATGATCTGGGCCTGTCGCAATTGCGCGTCGAGGGCGATCTGGCGGGCTACTACTGGCGCAGTCCGTGGAGCGATCGCACGCCAGCACTGGCATCCAGCATTTTTGCCGGCATCATGGTGTCCGCCCGCTGGCTACTGGGGCCGGATATCAAACCGGTTGCAATGCAATTCTCGTTCGCGGCGCCGCTCGATACAGCGCCGTGGGAAGCCTTTTTCGGCTGCCTGGTCACGTTCGGGGCAGATGATCACGTGGCCTGGTTTGATGCTGCGCTGCTTGATCATCCTTTGCCCAATGCTGACCCGGCCTTTTATACGATGCTGACCGGCCATGCCGACCACCAGCTCGCTGCCAGGCAAGCCGCTGCCGCTGATGGCGAGGATGATCTGATCGACACGGTTCGCAAGCATCTGATGCGCCTACTCCCCACCGGACTACCCAAGATCGACGTGATTGCGCGTGAGCTGAATGTTTCATCCCGCACGCTGCAGCGCCGCCTGAGCGGGGCAGGGTGGACCTTTCAACGCCTGCTGGACGACACCCTGCAGGCGCTAGCCAAGCAATATCTCGCCGACCCCGCCATGCGCATGACGGATATCGCATTCCTGCTGGGCTACAGCGAACAAAGCGCCTTCAATCACGCCTTCCGCGAATGGACAGGCTGTTCGCCGCGGCAGTGGCGGGAGCAAAATGGGGTCTGACTGCCTATCAACCACTCGACAAGTTCTGCCGCAGCCCACACAATAACGGGCTTTGCATCATCCGTCGTCGAGGTAAAACGTGTCCCAGCATCGTATTCCGGTTATCGCCATTGATGGCCCCTCGGCTTCCGGCAAGGGCACAGTTGCGGCGCGCGTGGCCACGCGACTTGGCTTTCACTATCTTGACTCGGGTTCGCTGTATCGCGTTACCGCGCTGGCAGCGCTGGAACGCGAAATCGAATGGGATGACGAGGCAGGCGTGACTGAAGTGGCGCGCACCCTGAATGTCGTGTTCGAAGATCATCTGGTGCTGCTGGACGGTCTGGATGTCGGCGACGACATTCGCAGCGAACGTATTGGCGAAGGCGCCTCCAAAGTGGCGGCCATGCCAGCCGTGCGCGCGGCGCTGCTGCAGCGTCAGCGCGATTTCCGCATGGCACCGGGGCTGGTGACGGACGGTCGCGATATGGGCTCCGTGGTGTTTCCCGACGCAGATTTAAAGATTTTCCTCACTGCATCCGCTGAAGAGCGCGCAAATCGCCGCTATAAACAGTTGATTGCAAAGGGTGAGCAGGTTATACTCGTTCAAATTTTGGCCGACATCGAACAGCGTGATGCCCGTGACCGGGCCCGTTCGGTGGCGCCCTTGATGCAATTGCCCGATGCGCGTCTGCTCGATACATCTGATCTGAGCATCGATGCTGCGGTCAATGCAGTGCTGGATTGGTGGAACAGCGTGTTGCTGTCTGCCTGATAAGGTGCCGGACTGGCGCAATGCCCGTCTGGTTTCTTTTTAACTAACCCCCGAACGTGAGCGCCAGACAGGTGTCTGGCAGGATGTCCGGGCGATTTGGAAATTCCTTACATGACCTCCATGGAAAGTTTTGCCGCCCTCTTCGAGGAAAGCCTGACCCGTCAAGAGATGCGCGCAGGTGAAGTGATCACCGCTGAAGTCGTTGCTGTTGAAGACAAGTTCGTTGTCATCAACGCCGGCCTGAAGTCGGAATCGCTGATCGACATCAACGAATTCAAGAACGATCAAGGCGTGGTTGACGTCAAGATCGGTGACTTCGTGCAAGTGGCAATCGAAAGCCTCGAAAACGGTTTCGGCGAAACCAAGCTCTCCCGCGACAAGGCTAAGCGCCTGGCCGCATGGATCGAGCTGGAAGAAGCACTGGAAGCTGGCGAAATCAAGTCCGGTCTGATCTCCGGCAAGGTCAAGGGTGGCCTGACTGTGATGATCAACGGCATCCGCGCATTCCTGCCGGGTTCGCTGGTCGACATCCGCCCGATCAAGGACACCAGCCCGTTCGAAGGCAAGACCATCGAATTCAAGGTGATCAAGCTGGATCGCAAGCGCAACAACGTTGTGGTTTCCCGCCGTGCCGTGCTGGAAGAAACCATGGGCGAAGAGCGCGAAAAGCTCCTGGCTACCCTGCAAGAAGGCGCAATCGTCAAGGGTATCGTCAAGAACATCACCGACTACGGTGCGTTCGTGGACCTGGGCGGTATCGATGGTCTGCTGCATATCACCGACCTGGCATGGCGCCGTGTCAAGCACCCGTCCGAAGTTCTGGCCGTGGGCGACGAAGTTACCGCTAAGGTCCTCAAGTTCGACCAAGAGAAGAACCGCGTGTCCCTGGGTCTGAAGCAACTGGGCGAAGATCCGTGGGTGGGCCTGGCTCGTCGCTACCCGTCCGGTACCCGCATGTTCGGCAAGGTCACGAACCTCACCGACTACGGTGCGTTCGTTGAAATCGAACAAGGTATCGAAGGTCTGGTCCACGTGTCCGAAATGGACTGGACCAACAAGAACATCCATCCGACCAAGGTTGTCCAGCTGGGCGACGAAGTCGAAGTGATGATTCTGGAAATCGACGAAGACCGTCGTCGTATCTCCCTGGGTATGAAGCAGTGCATGCCGAATCCGTGGGACGACTTCCAGGCTACATACAAGAAGGGCGACAAGATCCGTGGCGCCATCAAGTCGATTACCGACTTCGGTGTGTTCATTGGTCTGCCAGGCGGCATCGATGGCCTGGTTCACCTGTCCGACCTGTCCTGGAACGTTGCTGGCGAAGAAGCTGTCCGCAACTACAAGAAGGGCGACGAAGTCGAAGCCGTTGTGCTGTCCATCGATGTTGAGCGCGAGCGCATCTCCATGGGCATCAAGCAGCTCGAAGGTGATCCTTTCAACAACTACGTCTCCACCAGCGACAAGGGCGCGATCGTTCGCGGTACCGTCAAGTCTCTGGATGCCAAGGGTGCCGTTATCGCCCTGACCGACGAAGTCGAAGGCTACCTGCGTGCGACCGAAGTTTCCCGTGACCGCGTGGAAAACATCGGCTCCGTGCTGAAGGAAGGCGACGAAGTTGAAGCCATGATCATCAACGTTGATCGCAAGAATCGCTCGATCAACCTGTCGATCAAGGCCAAGGACAGCGCTGACGAATCCAGCGCCATGAGCAAGATTGCTTCCGAGTCGGTTGCCAATGCTGGTACCACTAACCTCGGCGCACTGCTGAAGGCTAAGCTGTCGGGTAGCAACGAGTAATTGCTTATGTCGCTCGATAGCCCCATGACGAAGTCCGAGCTGATCGCAAAGCTCGCGGCGCGTTATCCGCAGTTGGTGGCAAAAGATGCTGAACTGGCCGTCAAGACAATACTGGATGCCATGGCAGGCAGTTTGTCTAGCGGTCAGCGGATTGAAATCCGCGGGTTTGGCAGCTTTGACCTCAACTACCGTCCGCCCCGTACGGGTCGGAATCCCAAGTCGGGAACCAAGGTCGCGGTTCCGGAGAAGTATGTTCCGCACTTCAAGGCGGGCAAAGAACTCCGTGAACGTGTCGACGTGAGTGGTGAAAGCTGAGCGCATCAGGACTCGGAATGAGAATAACGGTGTCAGGAAACTGACACCGTTTTTTTGTTCGTGCGTCACCGAGGTGCCGAAAGTAAAAATCTGAATTACATCGTGATGCACAACGCGATACAATTCACTATTCTGCCGATTATGCGAGTGATGCCATGCGCTATCTGTCAGCTCTGTTCAAGGTAACCATCTTCTTGGTGCTGTTCGGCTTCGCAATGCGCAATGTAGGCATTGTCGAGGTCACTGGCTTGCTGGGCGGCGTGGCCACTGCGCCGTTGGCCGTCGTGTTATTCCTTGCATTTCTGCTGGGCGCAGGTGCGGGCGTGCTGGCCATGACGACGCATATGGCTCGCATGCGCAAGGAAATAGGCGAGTTGCGTCGCCAATTGCGCACCCACACCGAGCGCGCAGATCCTGTCGCCGTCGAGGTGAGTGACATCGATCATCCGCTGGACGCGGTGGTCTAAGCTCCCCGATCTGATTTAATCAGGCTAACCTCAAGATGTTGGCCTATTTAGTGAACACCGATTTCTGGAGCTCATGTGGAATTTCAAGCCTGGTGGTTGATCCTCCTCGCCGTATTTTTCGGTTTAGGCTGGCTCACTGCCCGTGTAGACATCAAGCATGTTCTTGCTGATTCAAAGCTATTACCCCGTCAATATTTCGAGGGGCTGAACCACCTCCTGAACGAGCGCACGGATCGTGCCGTGGACGTGTTTGTTGATCTTGCACGGAATCATGCAGAAACAATCGAATTGCAATTCGCACTCGGCCATTTGTTCCGACGCAAAGGTGAACTCGAACGCGCCATCCGTATGCATCAGAAATTGCTGGGGCGTGCCGAGCTGAAACCATTTGAGCGGCAAAGTGCCGAATTTGAACTAGCGCTGGATTTCATGAAGGCAGGTTTGTTTGACCGCGCAGAAGAGCTGTTCGGCAAACTGGATGAAACGGAATTTGCACGTGCCGCCAGAAATCATCTGCTAGATATCTATCAGCAGGAAAAGGAGTGGTACAAAGCCATTGAGGTGGCGCAACAGCTGCGTGACACCAGTCATACATATCAGCATGAAATTGCCGAGTTCTACTGTGAGTTGGCGACTAGTGCCATGACGCGCTCGCAACCTGCCGAGGCACGGCAGTTGTTGCAGCAGGCGTTGGCGGAACATCGGAAATGTGTTCGTGCGCATCTACTGCTCGGCGATCTGGAAGCGACCAATCAGAACTGGTCCGAAGCAATTGAGGCATGGCTGAAAATTGAATCACAGGATCATCGCTTTATTCCGTTTGCCGCACGGAAACTCCTCAATGCGTACGATCAATTAAATCGCTCAGATGAGGGAACCGCTCTATTGAAGGGCTTTCTCAGTACCTATCCCGAGCTGGATATGCTGGATATTGTGCATGAGCGGATTGCAACGCAAGAGGGGCAGGATGCTGCTGATCAATGGCTGGGTGCGGAACTAAGGCGAAATCCAACCATGCCGGGATTGCTGAGATTGCTCGATGCGCAAGCGCAGTCGGCACCGGTTGAGAAGAAGGCAGAGCTAGATATCACGCTTCGACTGGTCAATGATGCCACACGAGGCGTGTCGATGTATCACTGCTCAAGTTGCGGCTTCAAGGCTCGTCAATACTTCTGGCGCTGCCCGGCCTGTAACGATTGGGAGTCATTCCTCCCGGCACGCGGCCAGACGCGCGCGTAGCGAGCTGTGTTTCAGGAATTAGATAGGTAAATGGCAATGAATGATCCTAAAGTAGTCGTCCCGCTTGATTTTGATTCGGCGAATGCCGCACTGGCTTTTGCGGATCGGGTCACACCGGCAATGTGCCGGTTGAAAGTGGGCAAGGAACTCTTTACGCATGAAGGCCCGGCACTTGTACGTAACCTGCAAAGCCGTGGGTTCGATATCTTTCTGGATCTGAAATTCCATGACATTCCGAATACCGTTGCGCAAGCGGTCAAGGCGGCGGCTGATCTTGGGGTCTGGATGGTCAATGTCCATGCCTCTGGTGGCCGCAAGATGATGGAAGCAGCGGCAAGGGGCATTGCCGATCGCAAAGATCGTCCGATTCTGATTGCGGTCACCGTTTTAACCAGCATGGACGCGTCCGATCTGGCTGAGATTGGCTTACCCGCACCTGAGGTGCAGGTTCCAAAGCTTGCGGCGCTGACCCGTGACTGTGGTCTGGATGGCGTAGTGTGCTCGGCGCAAGAAGCAACCGCGCTGAAAGCCCTGTGCGGGCAGTCGTTCAAGCTTGTGACGCCCGGCATTCGCCCTGCGGGCGCAGCGCTTGATGATCAGAATCGCGTGATGACCCCTGTCGAAGCCGTCAAAGCGGGCTCCGACTATTTGGTAATTGGCCGGCCGATCACGCGTGCAAGTGATCCCATTGCCGTACTGAAAGAAATAAATGACAGTCTAGGCAGCATGGCTTTGTAAGCACATCGCCTTTGACTTGTTTGCAGTACGAAATAGCAAGAATATCAGGATGGAGTAAGCATGAGAGTCACAATCATTGGTAGCGGGTACGTTGGACTGGTTACCGGAACGTGTTTGGCAGAAGTCGGTAACGATGTTGTTTGTCTCGATCTGGATCAAGCCAAGATCGACACCCTGAATCAGGGCGGCATTCCGATTTACGAGCCTGGCCTTGAAGAAATGGTCAAGCGCAATGTGGCCGCTGGCCGCCTTCGCTTTACCACGGATATCGATTTTGCTGTCGAGCATGGCGTGATTCAGTTTATTGCTGTCGGTACGCCTCCGGGTGAGGATGGTTCGGCAGATCTGAAATACGTGGTTTCCGCCGCCCGCAATATTGGCAAGCGGATGAATGAATATCGACTGGTGGTCGATAAGTCGACTGTGCCAGTCGGCACTGCTGACAAAGTTACTGCGGCATTGCAAGAGGAGTTGGATGCACGCGGTTCGCAGCTCAATTTTTCTGTTGTATCCAATCCCGAGTTCCTGAAAGAGGGCGCGGCCATTGAAGACTTCATGCGTCCAGATCGAATCGTGATTGGTGCGGATGATGAAAACGCAGCGCACATGATGCGCCAGCTTTACAAGCCGTTCCAACGCAATCACGATCGTCTGATTGTCATGGATGTCCGCTCAGCAGAGCTGACAAAATATGCCGCCAACGCCATGCTGGCAACGCGCATCTCCTTCATGAACGAACTGGCTAATCTGGCAGAGGTCATGGGGGCGGATATTGAACTGGTTCGCCAGGGCATCGGGTCGGATCCGCGCATTGGCTACCATTTCCTGTATCCCGGTGTCGGCTACGGCGGTTCCTGCTTCCCGAAGGACGTCAAAGCCCTGTGTAAAACTGCCGAGGAAAACGGCATGACACTGAAGGTGCTTGAGGCGGTAGAGCTGGCGAATAGCGCCCAGAAGCAGCGTCTGGTGCAAAAGGTTGAAAAGCATCTGGGCGCCGATCTCAAGGGCAAGCATTTTGCGCTGTGGGGTCTGGCATTCAAGCCGAATACCGACGATATGCGCGAGGCGCCAAGCCTGGAAGTCATTGGTGCCCTGCTGGCGCGCGGTGCCACTGTAACCGCTTATGATCCGGTTGCTGCCCATGAAGCATCCAAGACGCTCGGCGATACCATTGAGTACGCCACATCACCTATTGCAGCACTGGAAGGTGCCGACGCCCTGGTGATCGTGACCGAGTGGAAGGAGTTCCGCAGCCCGGATTTTGATGTGATCAAGGCCAAGCTGAAACAGCCAATGATCATTGATGGTCGTAATCTGTATGATCCGGAATATCTGCGCCGCATTGGCTTCACCTACGACGCGATTGGCCGCTGAGGTCGAGTCAGGGGAGGGCGATCCTCCCCATTTTCAACTGGAATAGTATCCCCGATGGTTGTAAATCCCGTTCAGGAAAAGCTGAAAAACGCCCGCGTGCTGGTGGTGGGCGATGTCATGTTGGATCGCTACTGGTTTGGCGATGTGAGTCGAATCTCTCCGGAAGCGCCGGTGCCTGTTGCGCGCATCATGCGCACAGAAGATCGCGCCGGTGGTGCGGCCAACGTCGCGCGGAATATTGTCGCCATTGGCGGTCAGGCAACGCTATTGTCCGTGACGGGCAATGATGAAGCCGCCGATTCACTCGACAAGGTGCTGTCGCAGCACGGAGTACGTGCTTCGCTTTATCGTGATGAGAGCATTACCACCACCATCAAGCTGCGTGTTGTCGCGAGACAGCAGCAATTGATCCGCATTGATTTCGAACATGCACCTAGTCACGAAATCCTTGCAGCCAAACTCGAAGAGTTTCGCCGTGAACTGGCCGAACACGACGTGGTTGTGCTGAGCGATTACGGCAAGGGTGGCCTTACCCATGTGACCAGCATGATCGAGGCCTCGCGCGCTGCAGGGAAGCCCGTACTGATCGACCCGAAAGGCGATGACTATTCGCGTTACGCCGGAGCAACCTTGCTCACACCTAATCGCGCGGAGTTACGCGAAGTCGTAGGGAAGTGGCGCGATGAGGCTGATCTTGTGACACGCGCAACGGCGCTGCGTAACGAGTTGAATCTGGATGCCTTACTGGTGACGCGCAGCGAAGAGGGAATGAGCCTCTTCGGTGCCAATGGCGTAACAAATGAGCCAACCGTCGCCCGTGAAGTGTTCGATGTATCCGGTGCAGGAGATACCGTGATTGCTACGCTTGCGGCGATGTTAGCGGCGGGCGAAACCCTGCCTGAGGCAATGCGCTGGTCGAATCGCGCAGCCGGTATCGTGGTAGGTAAGCTGGGCACGGCTGTAGCGACGGCTGAGGAATTATTCGGCCAGTCGGCTTAATACATCCCCGTTTGCGCTCTGCGCCTAGCCTTTCAATTATTCGCATCTTGGGTGCGGCAGCCTTGAGCCGTCGGCTGCAAAAAGCATGGACGGTAGTCGATGAGCTGGGCTATCCAGCTCTAGGCGCAATCAGGAATACGTGCAATGTCAGACCTGATTCGTGGCGACGGCGCAATCCGTCGTGATTCTTTGTATGGCAGCTCGATTGAAAACACCTACGCGGGTGTGCTGAGCTTCATGCGTCGTAACTATTCCCGCAATCTCGATGGCGCCGATGTCGTCGTCAGTGGCATTCCACTTGATCTGTCGGTTACCTTCCGCTCGGGTGCGCGCCAGGGGCCACAGGCAATTCGTGCAGCCTCTGTTCAGCTGGCCGAGCTGAAGCCATTTCCGTGGGGATTCGATCCGTTCGACGATTTGGCAGTCATTGACTACGGCGATTGCTGGTTTGACGCCCACAATCCCATGACAATCCACGACTCGATTGTCGAGCATGCCCGGACAATTATTGCGTCCGGTGCCAAAATGCTAACCTTCGGTGGCGATCACTATGTCACCTATCCCTTACTGAAGGCGCATGCCGAAAAATATGGCCGCCCCCTGTCCCTGATTCACTTTGACGCCCATTGCGATACCTGGCCGGATGATTCACCCGATAGCCTGAATCACGGCACCATGTTCTACAAAGCGGTTAAAGATGGTTTGATCGATCCTGCGACATCGGTTCAGGTAGGTATCCGCACATGGAATGATGATTACATGGGCGTACATCAACTGAATGCGCCATGGGTACACGAGCATGGCGCGCTTGCCACGCTCAAACGCATTCTGGAAATCGTGGGTGATCGCCCAACGTATCTGACATTCGATATCGACTGTCTGGATCCCGCCTTTGCGCCGGGGACAGGTACGCCTGTGCCGGGTGGACTCTCAAGTGCTCAGGCATTGTCCATCATCCGCGGGATGCAGCCTGTGAACCTGGTCGGGATGGATGTGGTTGAGGTGTCGCCTGCATTTGATCAAAGCGAGATTACCGCACTGGCGGCAGCCCATGTTGCGGCTGATCTGCTGTGTGTGCTGAGAAATCGAAAGCTTGAAGGTAAGCTGTAAGTGTTAAAGGCGGGTAGACATACCCGCCTTCTTTCCGGGCAATTAGAATAATTCGATGCGACTTGCAGCGGCTTCGCTGATTTTCTTGACTTCACTATTCAGGGCAGCCTCAATGCCCTCATGTGATTCCATGAGGGACGCATTGGACTCAATCAGCGCCTCCATGGCTAGCGACTCTTGAGTAAGCGCCTGAGCACGAATCACCGCATCTCGTGCCATATTCTGCAATCGCCGCTCCTGAGACTCAGACAGTCCCAGGTACACAAATGCACTTTCGATATCATTGATCAGCCTGCTGAGAATATCCGAGCTTTCTTCGCGCTGCCGGCGATTAGTGCCCTCTATTTCGCGTAATGTAGCGGTATTCTTCTTCAGTAGTTCAAGTAAAGCTTCATTACGATGTACCGATTCAACCATTAATTCCAGTGTGTTCATGTGAATGTCAATGGCGTCTGCAATTGTCATGACATTATCTTTAATCCGGCCATAAGAATCAGCGTTTCCCTTTGGCATGTTATTAATGATAATGGATACATGGGGAAAGTTGAATGCCGAACGTGTGCCGAGATCTACAATACGTGCACAGCTTGCCATGGTTTTGAGAACAGACTCTTCAAGTGAAGTGGCTTCACCATTATTGCTTCTTGAAACATTCCCTGTACGACTTCTAAGTTGAATACATCCTTCCAGACCATACTCATGCAGGATATGGAAGGATGCAGCAGAGATATCCTCAAAGTGCGTTAAGCAGGATATTTCCCGTTGAAACGACATGATGCGCCCAATGTCTGCTGCTGCAGATAATGCGGATATTGCAGCGGCGGAAGCAGTTGCTGCCATACTTCTTAAATCATCATGCTTAATACTATTTTCATTAATGATCTCAATTTGTTTGCGCAATTCGCGAGGAACAAATGGTTTGGTAATGTAGGCTGATCCCCCAACATTGTATGCCTTTAATCTGTCATCGACTTCGACGTTGGCAGAAAGGAAGACAATTGGAATATCAATCCAGTCATCATTGCTACGAATATTCAGGCATATATCGTAGCCATCCATTTCGGGTAGATTAATATCCAGTAAAATGATGTGTGGCCTGAAGGTATCGAGCAAGGGCATCACCGCACTCGCTGAATCCGCATGGCGAATATCAAACATATCACCGAGTATGGCCTGAATTTGGGAGACGATCCATGGATCGTCATCGACTACTAGCAGGCTGCGTTCCATACAATTACTCCTGTCTAAACCGCATTACATGTCTACACTCAGGCGTTTAGAATTCAGCCCATTCATCACTGGATTTACTGGTTGGATGAACTGATGATGGCTGCTTAAGACGTGGTGCAGGATGTTTGGTACGCTGAATAATTGAATGACTACTAGTGGTTTGGGATAGTTTAAAGCGGCTCACAATACTCAAAAGATGTTTGGATTGCTCATCGAGATTTTCGGCTGCTGCAGAGGCCTCTTCCACGAGTGCGGCATTCTGCTGAGTCGTACTGTCAAGCTGCGCAACTGCAATATTAATCTGATCAATTCCGTTTGTCTGTTCAGATGCAGCCGCGGAGATATCGACAATGATTCCAGATACGCGTTCGACAGACTCAACTATTTCATTCATACTGCTACCAGCTGAGCTAACAAGCTTATGTCCCTCATCTACTTTCTGGCGGGAATTCTGGATAAGGGTTTTTACTTCCCGAGCGGCACTTGCTGAGCGCTGTGCAAGCGAACGTACTTCAGATGCGACTACTGCAAAGCCGCGCCCCTGTTCACCGGCGCGGGCAGCTTCCACTGCTGCATTGAGTGCCAGGATATTGGTCTGAAAGGCAATGCCATCAATCACTGAAATGATATCGGTAACCTGTTTGGATGAGTTATCTATCTCTTCCATGGTTTGAATCACCTGCTGCATAATTTCACCACCCCGGGTGGCAAATGCACTCGACTCATGCGCCAATCGGCTTGCTAATTTCGCGTTGTCTGCACTCTGCTTTACTGTGCCCGTAATTTCTTCCATGGTGCTGGCGGTTTGCTCCAGGCTCGCGGCCTGACTTTCCGTACGGCGGGACAGATCAAGATTGCCTGCTGAAATCTCGGTCGCGGCTTGAGATACAAATGTGGCGGAATCATTCACCTCCGATATCATTTGCAGCAATTTTTGAATGGTATCGTTGATATCATGTTTCAGCTGATTAAATATGCCACTATATTCAGCCTGAATAGGGCTAGTAAGATCGCCATGTTTAATGCAATTCATGGCTGCTGCGAAATCATTTAAACTTGTTTCCGTGAGTTCGCTCAGTGTATTCAGGTTGTTGGAAAGCTGGGCAAAAAAGCCTTTTTGATTTCGACAATCGATACGCTGGCTAAAATCTCCTTGAGAGGCGGCGGACACCAGATTTACAACATCTTGCTCAATCACCTGAGACAGGCAGCTCACCATGTTGTTGGTGCTGCGCTGGATATCAGCAAATACTCCCGAATAAGTGCCTTCCATTTTTAATTGCAGCGAGCCTGCAGCAATGTGATTCATCACTTCGGCCAAAGCACGCATATTTGACTCTACTTTTGAAGAGAGTAGATTGAGGCCTTCAATGAGTTCAAGTGTAAACCCTGATTTACCCTGCGTCGGAATCTGTCGTGAAAAGTCACCTGAAAGTGCATGTTGCACCAGCTCCTTGAGTTCGGCGAGCGCGTGCTGTTCGGCATCATGCTTGGCCTGCATCTGACTGGCATGGGTTTCGAGTTGTGCAATTGACTGATTCGTATTTTTCAGTGCCTGAGCAAAACTCCCGTGTAATGCGCCTGCTTGCGCTTTTCGGAAATATTGCCCACGACTCGCATAATCCATTGCCGTACTTTGCTCGCGAAAACAGGCTTCGAGCTGATCCAGCATGTCATTGATATTCCAGCATAACTTACCAATTGCATCGGATGCATTTACGCCTGTTATCCGATCGGTTAATTTCCCCTCGACGACAGATTGGGCTACGGCTTGCAACTGGAGGATACGGGGGTCAGTGTCATTTCGTTTTGACTGGAGAAACCAGTAGATTCCTATGGAAAGAAGGAGACCCAATAGCATGCCGATGCCGCTATGCTGAGCGTACCACGCCCAGAGCGTCGCCATTGAAGCTGGCAGGAAAATCGCTACACCTTGATGATTAGAGAGCAAGGATGAAATTTTCATAGGTCATGCCTTCCTGCGCCAATGTTTCATTTAAATAGCGAAGTGACGCTTCACACGCATGTTTTGGGCCAGCCTGTTTTTCAATGTCGATCATTTGCTGATATATGACCGATATTTTCTGTACTGCGGGTTTTCTGGGGGCGCGGCGGACTGAAAAATAGCCAATGATATTTCCCGATGGATCATAGTCCGGGGTGACGTTGGCAAACACCCAGTAGAATCCGCCATCCTTTTGCATATTTTTGACGTAGGCAAAAATTTCCTTGCCTTGCGTCAGGGTATCCCATAACAGTTTGAATACCCCGCGCGGCATGTCCGGATGGCGGACAATATTGTGCTGCTGACCCAGCAACTCCGCTTCTGAGAAACCGGAGAACTCGATGAAGGTTTGGTTTGCGTAAACAAGACGACCTTTGGCATCAGTCTTGGAGATGATGAAATCGTAATCCCTCATCACTTGTTCACGATTTGTTGGTGCAATCTGATTTTTCATGGCGGCAACGATCCATGTGAATGTGTATTTCACCCAATATTTAGAAAGTTAGACCGCTCAAAGCGGCTACGCCAGACAGATTGACAAAGGGCTGCGCTAGAAATGAAAAAGCCCGGACAACAGTCCGGGCCGATCTGCGAGGGGCGTTGATTAGCCCTGCGCTTCGCGATGATAGCGGGTGACAACGTCGACCTCTTCTTTCGATCCTAGAAAGACAGCCACGCGCTGATGCAATTGTTCTGGTTGAATATCGAGGATACGCTCGTAGCCGTTTGTCGATGCACCACCAGCCTGCTCAATAATGTAGGACATTGGATTAGCCTCGTACATTAAACGCAGCTTGCCGGCTTTTTCTGGTTCGCGGGCATCACGCGGGTAGGTGAACACGCCACCACGGGTCAAAATGCGATGTACGTCTGCCACCATGGAGGCCACCCAGCGCATATTGAAGTCTTTGCCGCGCGGGCCAGTGGAGCCGGCCAGCAACTCGTCTACATAACGCTTCACGGGGGCTTCCCAGTGGCGCATGTTCGACATGTTAATGGCGAACTCCTTGGTCTTCTCTGGCACCTTCATTTGCGGGTGAGTGAGTACCCAGCTGCCGATTTCGCGATCCAGCGTAAACCCGTCGACGCCTTGGCCTGTGGTGAGTACCAGCATGGTTTGTGGGCCATAGACCGCATAACCCGCAGCGACCTGAGTGGCACCCTTTTGCAGGAAATGTTCTTCCTTGGCTTCTTCTACACCATCCGGCACCTTCAGCAGCGAGAAAATCGTGCCGACCGAAATGTTCACGTCGATATTGGACGAGCCATCCAGCGGATCAAACAGGAGCAGGTAGCCGCCCTTCGGAAAGGCACTCGGAATGGGATAGGGATGTTCCATTTCTTCCGATGCGATTGCGGCTAGGTGACCGCCCCATTCGTTGGCTTCGAGCAGCACGTCGTTGGCGATCACATCCAGCTTCTTCTGCGCTTCGCCTTGAATATTGCCGGTACCGGCTTCGCCGAGTACACCGGCCAGGGCACCTTTCTGTACGGCATGAGAGATGGCCTTGCATGCACGGGCAACAACTTCAATGGAGAGACGCAGTTCAGGCGTGATATGGCTATGCAGGCGCTGCTGTTCGATCAGAAAGCGGCTGAGCGAGATTCTGCTCATGGTGTCCTCTCGGGCAAAGGGAGTGAGTAATTGAATTCGCCATGATTATAGCGGTTTGCGTCACGCTCCGGTTGGCTGGAATACGTGATCCCATAGCGTCCTCACCGTAGCGCAGTGCTGATCCAGCGCCGGATCATCCGCATGCTGCTGCAACCCGCCATTCAACCGTTCGGCATGCTGATGTGCGCGCAGGCTGCGGTAGGCTTCCTGTCCGGCCGATGCAAGTGATTCGGGGATCAGCCCGGCATCGGCAGCGATATCCAGCAGCGCAATATTGCCGCTATTTTCTAAAAGCGATGGAATGGTATGACTGTGCGCCAATACCAGAAACTGGACGATAAATTCGAGATCAACCAGACCACCTCTGCGATGCTTTAGGTCCGTCTCATCGGCTGGATGCGTTTCCAGCATGCGTGCCCGCATATTCAGTACTTCATCCTTCAAGGTTTGCGGTTCGCGATCAAGTGACAAGACCGAACGACGTACTGTTTCAAACGTCTCGCCAATTGCAGGATCACCCGCACAGAATCGTGCGCGTGTCAGGGCTTGGTGTTCCCATGCCCAGGCTTCATGGCGCTGATAGTGGTCAAAGGATGCAATATTGCTGACCAGAAGGCCGGACGATCCGTTGGGACGCAGCCGCAAATCAACCTCATACAGGCTACCGGCCGCAGTCGTGGTGGTTAGCCAGGTATTGATGCGCCGCGCCAGTCGTGCATATTTCTCGCCCGCATCAGGATGATCGTCGTCATAGAGGAAGATCAGATCCAGGTCGCTGCCATAGCCCAGCTCTTTACCACCTAGTTTTCCGTAGCCAATGATGGCAAATGCAGGACTGTCGCGGTGTTTCCCCGGCATTTCGGTCCAGCAGCGCTGAATGGTTTGCTGCAAGATCAAATCGGCAAGATCGGATAAATGGTCTGATAAAGTGGTGAGCGACCATTCCCCTGCCAGATCCTGCGCGACCAGTCTGAATACTTGTTGATGCTGGAAATGGCGTAGCACATCCATTTCAACTTCCTGGTCGCCTGCATGGGCTTCCAGATCAGCTCGCAACAGCTCTGAAAGCTTGGGCCAGGTCGGCGGCGCGTACAGCAAGCGGGCATCCAGCAGCTCATCCAGTAGGATCGGGTGCTGATTAAGATAGGCCGCCACCCAGGGACTTGCACTGTGCAGCGCACAGAGACGACTCAGCGTTTGCGGATGTTCGGCCAGTAATGCCAGATACGATTCGCGACGACTGATGGTTTCAAGGAAATTCAAGATGCGCGACAGGGTTTCATCCGGATTGGATTCGCGTGATGCAACTTCGATTAGCGGCGGAATCAGTGCATCCAGTCGGCGCCTGCTTTTGTCGGCAAGCGACTTGTAACGACTACTTTGTGCAATCGCAGAGAGTCTTCGCTCGATTTCTTCCGGCTGCCGATAGCCGAGCGTTGCGAGTCTCGCCTGTGATGACTGGCCATCGGCAATCCCCAGCCATACGCCGGACAAGGGGTGGACGGCCTCTCCCTCGGCTTGTGGCAAGGCAAAGACCAATTCGAATTGATTCATGACGTGCTGTCGATAGCGTTCCAGTGTTTTACGGAAGCTGGCCCAATCATCAAATCCCATGCTACTCGCAATTCTGCGCTGATCCTCCTCCTGTTCAGGCAGCATCTGCGTTTGTGCATCATCCAGATATTGCAGGCGATGCTCCAGATCACGTAGAAATTCATACGCCTCGACAAGCAGATCAACGGCTGCCTGTTCGAGCTGCCCCATGGCCGCGAGCAATCGAAGTACATCGCGAGTAGGGCGGACGCGCAGCAATGGACGCCTTCCGCCCCGAATCAACTGGAAAACCTGTGCGATGAACTCGATTTCACGGATACCGCCCGGACCGAGTTTGATATTGTCAGCCATGTCACGGCGCCGAACTTCGCGCTGAATTTGCGCATGCAGATCGCGCATTGACGCATACGCGCTGTAGTCAAGATACTTGCGGTAGATAAAGGGCGTCACCAGCTTCATGAGGTCTTGTTCGACCGCATCACTGACCTCATTCACCACGCGCCCCTTGATCCACGCATAGCGCTCCCACTCACGTCCCTGTGTGAGTAGATAGTTTTCCAAGGCATCAAAACTCGATACAAGCGGACCCGAGTCGCCAAAGGGTCTTAATCGCATATCTACCCGAAAAACAAAGCCGTCTGCCGTTACATCATTCAGCAGTGCAATCAGACGTTTGCCCAGACGGGCAAAATATTCGTGATTGGATATGCGCCTTGGACCATTGGTCTCGCCATCTTCCGGGTAGATAAATACCAGATCAATATCGGACGAGACATTTAGTTCACCGCCGCCAAGCTTGCCCATGCCAACTACGAGGAGACGCTGGACCTCTCCCGTACTTTCACCAATGGGTTGCCCATAACGCTCATCCGGCACCTCCAGCAGGCGCATGCAGGCGCGAATGGTTTCCTCTGCAAGTGACGTGCAGGTTTGCACGACTTCATCGAGGTCGGACAGGCCGCCGAGTTCCCGGCAGATCATGCGAGCAAGCACCTGTTGCCGCAAATGGCGCATGCCTCGATGCAATGCGTCTTCGTCGCGACACTGCAATAATGCCGCTTGCATTTCAGTACGCGTAAACGGATGCTCAATATGTGCTTGAATATCAGCGCGAATCTCCGGCCGGACTGCAAGCAAGCGTTGCAGATATCGACTGTGGGAGAGGGCTCGTTCGAGTGCAGAATAGGCTGGCATAGCGGGAATGTATGAAATTCTGAGGGTTGATGCACGCGACATGCTGCATCGCGGTAGAATATGCGCCGATTTGGCAGCGATGCCAACTCTATCTTGATTATGATGATGGTGAATCACATTGAACCAGAACGGCCGGCGCTTGTCTGGATAAGTACAAGACAAAGACATACCACAACGAATGAGCCGTTTCTCTCCTTCCGCAATTGGCAGAAAATTCCGCACCGGTTTTAACCTGTGCTTTTCGGCTGTGCATTGGCAATCCCGTGTCCTGATCTGGATCGCCGCCATTCTGATGACGGTTGTCCTTGGATTGTCCGCCTGGCTGCAATGGTGGATGTTCCCGCATCTTGACGAGTATCGCGGAAAATTCGAGTCCACCCTCACCCAGAGCCTGGGGCGTGACGTGGAGATCCGTCGCATCCATGGGGGATGGCGAGCCTTCCAGCCCTGGGTACAGATCGATGGGTTTAGTCTTGCTGACCAGTCGGGAAAGCCCGCATTACAGCTTGCAGAAGTGGAAGGCACGCTGGCGTGGTGGCCATTCCTGATCGGCGACATCCGTCTGGATAGCCTGACAGCCATTCGCCCTGATCTGACCATCACACGTGAGAAGAATGGTCAGATTTCCGTTGCTGGCATCCTGCTCAATCACCAGGGCGGGGACAACCGTCTGATGGACTGGATGCTGCGTAATCACCGCTTGGGGATTCAACAGGGTCGAATTCTCTGGCGGGATGAAATGCGCGGTGGCGTGCCCCTTGTCCTTGATCAGGTCGACCTTGAGGTCGAGAACCAACTATTTGGTCGGCACAGTCTGAAATTGAGTACGACACCGCCAGCCAGACTCGCGCAACCCTTTCGGTTGGAAGCAAACTGGTCCGGCGATAGTCTCGATGCCTACAAGTCGTGGGAAGGTGAGCTACGTGGCGGTATAGCCGGCGTAGATCTCGCCGCATGGGGGCAGTGGATTCCCTATCCGGTTGATGTCCATTCAGGCAAGGGCAGTGTTGATTTGGCGATCAGTTTTCGCGCCTTCAATGTCAACGGCGTGGATATCAAGCTTGATGTTCGGGACACGGCTATGCGCATCGCGCCCGAGCTGGACGTATTTCGATTGTCCAGGCTGGGCGGTCAGTTGCATTGGCACGAAAAGAATGGTCAGCATACGCTGACTGCGAACAATCTGGCGCTGGCGACCGGTCAGAATCCAGTGCTCAATGGTGGTGCCTTAAAGGTTGAATACAGCGCTCAGGCGGGTAGCTTTAGCTTCGACAAACTGGTGGTGCCCCCATTAAGTGGACTTGAGTCTGCGTTGCCGTTACCGCCGGAGGTACGCAAGGCCATGAATGGCATGCATCCATCCGGTCGAATCGATTCAGTCAGCGGACGCTGGAAAGGCAACTGGCGTCATCCGTCGTCATATTCGGGAGAAGCACGATTCAGTGCGCTGGCTTTGACAGCGCCGGCACCCTGGCCGAGTAGCGGGCCGCTCAGCGGGCGAGTGACGATGACCCAGGCAGGTGGGGAAATCGATGTTTCAGGTAAGCAGTTTTCACTGGTTGCGCCCGGTATATTGCCCGATCCACTTTCGCTGGACACCATTGCACTCAAAGGCAGCTGGACGTATCAGCCCGACATGCGATTCGTGCTGAAGCAGCTTTCTCTATCCAGTCGAGCCATTCAAGCCAGCGCTAAAGGTGAATGGCGAGCTATGGCAGGTACCAGCGGGTATCTGGATCTTAATGCTGAGGTGGCGCGCGTCAATGCACGCGATGTGAGGCGTTTTCTCCCAGTCTCAATTGGCCCGGAGACCCACAAATACCTTGATGCTTCGCTGAAAGAGGGTGAGGCGCGCAATATCAAGATCATTGCAAAGGGGCCACTAGATGCGTTTCCATTTCCTGACAATAAAGAAGGTGTCTGGCTTGTCGAAGGCGATGCACATGATGTGAAGTTCGAATACACCCCCGGATGGCCGGGTATTGATCATCTCGATGGCAAATTGCGTTTCAGCGGTAATCGCATGGAGATTCTCGGTAAAGGGGAGATTCTCGGGACGCATATCGAATCTGCATCGGCGGTGATTCCTGATTTGTCCAAGGCAGATATTCTGACGGTGACAGGCAAAGTATCGGGGCCCACCAGTGAATTTTTCAGGTTTATCAATAAGAGCCCGCTAGATGAGGCACTGTCGGGTTTTGGTCGAGAAGCAAAAGCCGTCGGAAATGGCGATCTTGATCTACAGCTTGATATCCCACTCGATCATGCAGAAAACACACGGGTAGATGGGCGCTACCGCTTTAATCGTAATCAGATTCAGTTACTTGACGATATGCCGAATCTGTTTGAAGCGCGTGGCGAAGTACATTTTACCGAGCACGGTGCGGATGCCAAGGGCATCACTGCTAATGCGCTTGGCGGTAAGGTTAGGGCAGATATCAATACCTTGCGTGATGGCACCATGCGTATTGAGGCGAGCGGAAGCTTGCAGACCCGTCAAGCAGCTCAGCGTTACGACATCCCCTTTGGCGCCTACCTTGCAGGTAGCACTGATTATCAGCTTGAGGTTGCCTTACCCAAAGAGGGTGGGTGGCAGATCGGGGTCAATGCCTCCATGCGTGATACAACGGTTTCATTGCCCGCACCCTTAACTAAGGCGGCAGGCGAATCGAGACCATTGCGTTTAGCACTGGAACAGCATGCCAACGGCCAAGCCCAGCGATGGCGCTTCATGCTGGGCGATACGCTGGAAATGGATATGCGGCGTTCACAAGGCAAGGATGGCTGGAAAACAGATCGCGGTGAGATCACCATTGGCAAGCAGACACCGTCGCCCGTTCGTCCGGGCATGTGGGTTGTGATCAACCACCCCGAACTGACTCTGGATCCATGGCTTGATGTACTCGGGCAGGGAAGTTCGGCATCAACTTCAGCTGCTTCATCTGACTCACCGATTAATGGCATAGACATTCAGACTGCAAGGCTGAAGGCATTTGGTCGACAGCTGAATACGGTGAGTGCGCAGCTGCGGCCCGCAGCACAGGGATGGTCTGCCAGTGTGAAGAGTAAAGAACTACGCGGGAATGCCTTGTGGAGCGGTGCGGGCGGGGGGCGACTGTCTGCGCGTCTGGCTAATCTGTCTCTGCCGATTGCGGCTGTGCCAGAGAATCGCCCCACAGGATCGCCTGTTCAGACAGCACAACACCTGCCAGCATTGGACATCAAGGCCGAAAGCGTCAGTTTGAGTGATCGCGTGCTGGGTAAGTTGGCGATTCGGGCAAATCCGGTGGGTGATGCGTGGCAGATACAGCGCTTCGAATTAAGCGGCGATGACTTGAATTTCACGGCCGATGGCGCATGGAAATCGAGCGGTGCAGAAAACCACACAGATATGAATTTCTCGCTGTCATCGGGGAATCTTGGAAAAATGTTTGAACGCTTTGGCTATCCTGAAGTGATCAAGCGTGGAAATGGCAAACTAACTGGTCAGTTGACCTGGGCTGGCGCGCCGTATGCGCCAACCTATGCGTCACTCAACGGCAAGATTCATATTGATTTGGAGAGTGGCCAGTTCATGCGCTACGACCAGCCGGGGATTGGCAGATTGATCAGTATTTTCAGTCTGGCCTCACTCCCGCGCCGGTTGATGCTGGATTTTCGAGATGTGTTCAGCGATGGCTTTGTCTTTGATCGTGTGCAGGGCGACAGTGCAATTGTCCGGGGTATCATGAGTACAGATAATCTGGACATCAATGGGCCACCTGCAAAAGCGAATTTCAAGGGTAAGGTGGACCTGCCCGCCAATACCGTGCAATTACGAGTACGGGTCGTGCCGACACTCAGTGATCCAGTGTCCGTTACAGCTGGTCTGGCTCTGGCAAATCCGGCGATTGGCGTAGGTTCGTTGCTGTTGCAGAAAGTATTGAAAGATCCGGTCGGTCAAATATTCGCTCAGGAAATTGATATCAGCGGCAGTCTGGATGACCCAAAAATTGAGGGTGCTGCAAAGTCCGGATCAAACTAAGAAGACCTGAAAACAGGAATCGCATTATGTCTACCCGAGCACACACACATTCTAAGATGCAGGCGCATCTGGCCGAACGCGCTGGAGGATTCCGGGTCGCAGCCATTCAGATGGCGTCAGGCCCGACAGTCGGAGCTAACCTTGCTGAAGCCGACGTATTGATTGGCATGGCGGCTGCGCAAGGCGCCCAACTGGCAGTGTTGCCTGAATACTTTGCCATCATTGGCTTGAAAGATGCTGATAAAGTGGCGGTAAGGGAGTCTCCCGGCGCCGGCCCTATTCAGGATTTCCTTTCTCGCGCAGCCAAAAAGCATGGCATGTGGATCATCGGTGGCTCTGTGCCGTTATGGGATGAGCATCCGAACAAGGTACGCAACAGCTGTCTGGTGTATGACGATCAGGGTAAGCAGGTTGCCCGCTACGATAAGATTCATCTTTTCGGATTCGAGTCTGGCGAAGAGCGATATCGCGAAGAGGCCACGATTACCGCTGGTCGTGAAGTCGTGGCGTTTGATTCCCCATTCGGACGTATCGGACTATCAATCTGTTATGACCTGCGCTTCCCCGAGTTATACCGGCAAATGGGTATGCCGGACATTATCTGCGTACCTGCAGCCTTCACCGAAACAACAGGAAAGGCGCACTGGGAGCCACTCCTGCGCGCACGCGCCATCGAAAATCAGGCCTACGTGATTGCATCTGCGCAGGGGGGATATCATCGAAATGGTCGGGAAACCCACGGGGATAGCATGATTATCGACCCCTGGGGGCAGGTTCTGGATAGACTCGCACGGGGCTCCGGCGTTGTCATTGCCGATATTCAGCCCGAACACCAGTCGCGAATCCGTCAAAGTCTGCCTGCGTTAGCACACCGCGTGTTATAAGCGCGTTTCGAGTCATTCACATGCCGCTAGCGGCATGCACATTGGAACACACTATGAACGCTATCGACCCGGCAGTGGAAGCACGCCTGCAAGCAGACAAGTATTTGCTTGCACCTTGGGGCCTGGATGATCTGGCTCTGGATCGCGTCATGGGTGACATCATGACCCGCCAGGTGGATCATGCCGATCTCTATTTCCAATACAGCCGCTCTGAGGGCTGGAGCCTTGAAGAAGGCATCGTCAAAGCGGGTAGCTTTAATATCGACCAAGGTGTTGGCGTCCGCGTTGTATCGGGCGAGCGAACCGCGTTTGCCTACTCTGATGACATATCGCTTGGAGCGTTGCACGAAGCTGCCAATGCAACAAAGGCGATCGGGCGTCAGGGGGGAAGTGGCCATGCGCCGCTCAGTCGTACGCTTGTAAATGGGCCGCAGTTGTATGTACCCAATGATCCGCTCGCTAGCCTCAGTTCAACTGAAAAAATCGCCATGCTGGAGCGACTTGAGCAATATGCACGGGGGCTTGATCCGCGTATTAAGCAAGTGATGGCGAGCATTGCTGCTGAATTCGAGGTGGTTTATGTCGTGCGGCACGATGGCGTACGTGCAGCGGATGTGCGGCCATTGGTGCGTGCAGGCATTCAGGTGATTGTCGAAGAAAACGGCCGCAGGGAAACGGGGCATGTCGGCGGGGGCGGACGACTCGATTATGGCTGGTTTACCGATGAGTTACTGCAATCGTACGCGCGCGAAGCAGTACGTCAGGCACTGGTGAATCTCGAAGCACGACCCGCTCCCGCTGGAGAAATGACGGTTGTGTTAGGTAACGGTTGGCCAGGTATCCTGTTACATGAAGCGATCGGCCACGGGCTGGAAGGCGACTTTAACCGTAAAGGCAGTTCGGCCTTTTCAGGCATGGTCGGTCAGCGAGTGGCTGCACCCGGCGTAACGGTTGTCGATGATGGCACATTGCGCGATCGACGCGGCTCACTAAATGTGGACGATGAGGGTAATGCGACACAGCGTACCGTGTTGATCGAAGATGGTATCTTGAAGGGTTACCTGCAAGATGCCATGAATGCCCGTCTGATGGGTGTTTCGCCAACCGGCAATGGCCGACGTGAATCCTATGCACACATTCCGATGCCGCGCATGACCAACACGGTCATGTTGAATGGCAATCGCGATCCGCAGGAAATCATTGAATCCATTGACCGGGGCATCTACGCCGCGAACTTTGGTGGCGGACAGGTCGATATTACCAGCGGCAAGTTTGTCTTCTCTGCTTCCGAATGTTACTACGTCGAAAAAGGCAAAATTCTTTACCCCGTGAAGGGCGCCACCCTGATCGGGAATGGCCCGGAAGTACTGACGCGTGTGTCGATGATTGGTAACGATATGGCACTTGATCCGGGTGTAGGCACCTGTGGTAAGGAAGGGCAGAGTGTGCCCGTCGGGGTGGGGCAACCAACCATTCGGATTGATGGTGGACTCACGGTCGGTGGAACCGCCTGAAATATCTTAGCTTTTCTAGTTATCCACAATCAGCCCGCAGTCGCGGGCTGTTTCTTTTTGTACGGACAATAAGGCTCCATTAACCCTTGTTAGGCAGTGCTAAGTGTGACAGTTAAATGAAAATAATGCGCTTGGAATATTAGTACGTATTAATACAACGTGTTGATTTAATTGATAATTGGACAATAAGCAGGCACTTCGGCACAATCTCGCTCCTTACAAAAAAACAATATATCAAATCATACATTTGTTCAGGATCGAGAGATGAATCACGTTTACGCCATCGTTTGGAACCACGTTCGCCAATGCTTCGTGGTGGCTTCCGAACAAACTCGTAGCCACGGCAAGCCGGGCTCTTCCAAAAAGGTTGCAGTATCAGGCGCGGCAGCGCTGTGTGTGGCGCTGGGGGCGCCTGCTGTGTCAGCAGCAGATCCTTTTCCTGAGCCAGGTTTAGTGAGTTCTGAAGTTAAATATGACAATAAAAAGGAAACACAGGATCGCGCTGGCAAGAGCGGATACTTTGTTTCAGGTAGCTCCACGCTTGATTTATCAAACGGCACGCTTACTGGCTTTACTACAACTGGCGGCAGCGGTAGTGGAGGCGGTGCAGGGCTTGGTGGGGCGATATTTATCGGTTCCAAAGCGACCGTAAACCTTACTAATGTTGACCTGGTTGGCAATATGGCTGTGGGTGGTCTAGGTGGTGACGGCAATGTGGGTGGTGCGCTCAATGGATTTGCCAATTTCAACAAAGAGAGCATGGTCGGGGTGAATGGCACCTCAGGTGGTACACCAGAGCATCCAATGAGTGATGATGCCAACGGAACATCAGGCTGGAAAGGCCAGAGTGGTTACAACGGCTCAGGCATATCGGATTACGTGAGTGGCGCGGGCGGCGGTGGTGGCAAGGGCGGTAATGGAGGCCAAGGATCGGAAAAAAATCTAGTCCTAGAGGCTCGCGTTGTCGTGTCTATTGCGGCGGAAGCGGCCGCTGCAGCTGCAATCTTGGTTCCCGGCTTTGACCCTAAAGGCACTGCGGTTGCGATAGCCGATTTAGCCCTCGCAACTGCAACATTGGCGGCAGACAGGCAAGAGCTCAGTAACTGGGAGTCTGCGCTTGAAGCCGGTCAGATTGGTATTGGCGGCCAGGGCGGCAATGGTGGTAACGGCGGTAATGGCTACTTTGGCTCTGGCGGTGGTATGGGGGGGGGTGGTGGTGACGGTGGAAAAGGCGGTAGAAACTGGCTCCTATCTTTAAAAAATGGCGGTGCAGCTGGTGGCAATGGTGGTGATGGCGGCAAAGGCGGGAATGGTGGATTCGGTGCTGGTGGCGGCAGAGGCGGTGCCGCCGGGAAAGGCGGGGAGCCAGGGATCTCTTTCAGAGAAGCTGGTTCCGATGGGTCAGCTGGCGCGGGTGGTCTCGGTGGCTTTGGCGCCGGTAATGGAAGTGATGGGGACGGTATCGGCGGCGACGGTGGTTCAGGATTTGGCGGAGCCATTTTTGTTTCCGAAAGAGGCATACTGAATATTAACGGTAATGCGACTTTCGACCAGAATGGTGTGATCGGTGGAGTAAGTAAAAAGGGTGGAAATGCAGGTCAGGCAGCTGGTACCGACTTGTTTATGATGAAAGATTCCATCGTTAGCTTATTGGCCGGAAAAGGAAACACGATTACCTTCAATGGCTCTATTGCAGACAACAGTGCAGCTAGCGTCTCAAATACAAATGTTAAGATTGGTGAGGGTGCGAGTTTAACTATCGGCAATGGCGGCACGGTCAAATTCAATGGTGAGAACACCTACACGGGTGCAACCAACATTGCAAACGGCCTGCTTGTTGCAAACGATGGGATTGGCATTAATCGAAATAGTAATATTGCATTTGGTGATAAAAGTAGTTCAAGCAATGAAGGCGTGTTGCAAACCACTTCAGGTGTATTCAATCGCTTTACAGGCAGCGCTCCTAATCGTGTTCAATGGTTAGGCTCGGGGGGATTTGCTGCAGAGGGGCAGGACCTGAAGGTAACGCTGAACTCTGGCGCTAAGTTGACATGGGGTCAGGCTGGTTTTGTTGGCGGTTCCAACGCACTGGTGTTCGGTTCCGAAGCCGCTACGAATAAAGTTGAATTCACGAATGCCATTGATCTCGCAAATGGTAAGGCAGCCGTGAAGGTCTTCGCCAATCAAAGTGATAGTGTTTACGCAACGCTATCAGGCGTTATTTCTAATGGTACTTTGGTGGTCGGTGACAGTAATCACACCGGCACGTTAATTTTGACGGGTAAAAATACCTATCTCGGTACTGAGCTGTCTGGCGGCATGCTGAAGGTAGAAAATAACGGCACCTTGGGCGGCACCAACAGTGCATATAGCTACCTGAAAGTGAATTTGGGTACCGTCGATATTTCCAAGGCAAAAGCTGACCAAACGACCGGTACGCTGTCTGGATCAATCGGTACAGAAATAAAATTGGGTAGTAAGAGCCTGACTATCCATCAGGCGGAAAAGAATACGTTTGCAGGTGTTATCTCCGGCGACGATACCTCGGGCGTTATGGTTGCCGGGTCTCAAAATCTGATACTGTCAGGTCAGAATACCTACTCGGGTTCGACTGAGATTGCTAGCGGAGCCACGCTGACGCTGGGTCGTACAAATACGGGCATTGCCATCAAGGAAGGCAGCCTGGCCAGTCGCAAGATTACCGTCCAAAATACCGGCACCTTCAATGTGGAAACTGCTGGTCTGTCCGCACAAGCCAAGCTGGATAATCACGGCACGATCAATCTGGGTGCGGATAACACTGTCGATACCTTTACCAACAATGGCGAGATCAACAATCTGGTACTCGCTGGTACACCTAATGTTGTTCACACACTCACCGCCAAAACTTACAACCTGAATGACAGCGCTAAGGTCAATGTCAATTTGGGTACCGGTAAAATCATTGCAAACGGCCGGGTCAACTTGAATGGCAAGAGCGATGCACTGTTGCTGGACGTGCAAACTGGCACAACAACACTGGGCGCCTTCGGTGATCTGTCGGATATGGTTGAAGTGTCCATCGATGCAAATACTGCAGCGCTTGATTTATCCGGCGCGGCAGATCAAACCATTCGCTCGCTTACGGGTACTGGTAAGGTGGCGCTGGGAAGCAAAAAGCTGAAGCTGAATCAAGATATCGACGCAATCTATGAAGGTTCAATTCAGGATGGCGGCAGTTCGGGTGGAACGGCAGGTAAACTGGAGAAGCTAGGCGCGGGACACCTTACCCTCAGCGGGGATAATACCTATACCGGGGCAACAACACTGTCTGCAGGTGCGATCACCCTGACTGGGACACTGGACAGTCAAAAGATCGATATTGCAAAAGAAACAAAATTCACTGATGTCAACGGTGGTTTGAGTAGCACCGCTGAGGTTACTAATCAGGGTGTGTTGGATCTAGGGACTGATGAGGGAATTGCGCACCTTGTTAACAGTGGCACCCTTGATGGCGTAGGCAAAACGCTGACCGCGACAAAAGGCTATGAGCTGCAAGATGGTTCCATTATCAATGCGAACTTGGGCATGGGTTCGCTCAAGAGTGATGGTAGTGTGGCATTGAATGGTACGGTAGATGCGGAGCAGGTCGAAGTCAGAAGCGGCACAACTACGTTTGGTTCGGCTGGGCGCCTGATTAATGCAGCAACGGCGCTGCATGTTGAGAGCGGCGCGACACTGGTAACGGGTGGTGCAGAAGCAGTTGATGGGCTTTATGGCGCAGGGGTTATCAATCTGGCCAAGGGCGGATTGACGGTGGACCGCGGTTCGTTCCAAGGTAATTTGATTGATGATGGCAAAGAACCTAGTGATTCTGCGCTTATCAAAAATTCTAATGCTACGTTAGACCTGTATGGCAGTAACACAATTACTGGTCATACTCAGGTCAATGCGGGCACACTCAATCTGTTCGGCTCGCTATCAAGCAAATCTGTGGAAGTTGCTAAAGATGCACATCTGGTGGATGTGAATGGCAAATTGGCAGATGGCGCTACCTTGACCAACAACGGCGAATTTACCCTCGGTGTCAGCGATACCATCGGTAAACTTGTGAATAGCGGTACAGTAAATGGCGTGGGAAACACGCTAACTGCCGAACAGTATGATCTTCGTGATGGCTCGGTGATTGACGCGAACCTGGGAACAGGCAGCCTGACTGCAAATGGCGAAGTCGCGCTGAACGGCAAGAGCGACGCGTCTGTATTTGCGGTCCAAACAGGTACGACGAAACTGGGGGTAAATGGCGATCTATTTGATAAGGCAGCCGTGTCTATTGAATCAGATAACGCAACGCTGGATCTGTCGCGCGCAAAGAATCAAACCATAGGCTCGCTGAGCGGTGTGGGCACGGTAGCCTTGGGCACTTCGGTTTTGACGCTGGATCAGAATGTCGACACGACATTCTCGGGTTCGATTAAAGAAGACCAAGCAACTAAATATGTTGCGGGATTGCGCAAGCTGGGAACGGGCAATTTAACCTTATCTGGAAAGAATACCTACACCGGATGGACTACCGTCGAAGCAGGCAAGCTCACACTGACCGGTTCACTTGATAGCCGATCTGTCTATGTTGGTACCGACTCTACCCTGATTGATGCCAACTCTGGTTTGCAAGCGTATACCGAGTTGACTAGCAAAGGTAAGGTGGTATTAGGTGCCGATGAAGAGGTTAGAAGTATTGTTAACAATGGCACCCTCGATGGTGTCGGTAAAACACTGACTGCTAATCAGTATTTCATGCTGGATGGTTCAGTGGCGAATGCCAATCTGAGTAATGGTTACTTGTATTCGTCCGGCACGGTTGCACTCAATGGCACGATCGGTGCATTGGTTGCAATGGTTCAAAGTGGTACAACAACTCTGGGTTCCGCTGGTCGCTTTACCAATGCAGGCGTTAATGTGCAGGTTGATAAAGGCGCCACTCTGGTCACGGGTGGTAAGGAATCGATCTACTGGCTGAGAGGTGAAGGTACCGTCAATCTTGCCAAGGGCAGCCTGACTGTTGAAGGTGGTTCCTTCTATGGCCGTCTGGTTGATGAAGGTAAGGCTAAGGATGACGTTGCGCTGGTCAAAACAGGCAACTACATGCTGGACTTGTATGGCGACAACGCCTTTGCCGGTAAGGTGAAGGTCAATGCAGGCACCTTAAACCTACTTGGTACCCTGTCGAGCAAGGCTATCGACATTGCTAAGGGTGCAACATTTGTCGATGTTGCGGGTGGCCTAGCAGATGCTGCAACAGTAAGCAATGACGGTAGATTCAGCCTGGGTGACAACGAGACCATTGCAACGCTGGTTAATTCCGGCACCGTTTCCGGCCTTGGCAAGACACTCACAGCCAAGCAGTATGATCTGCGCGATGGCTCAGTGATTGACGCTAACCTCGGCACGGGTAACCTGACAGCCAACGGCAATGTGACGCTGAATGGTAAGAGTGATGCGTCGGCATTTGCCGTGCAAACCGGTACGACAACACTTGGTCGTTCAAGTAGCCTGAATACGGCAGCCGCTGTTTCAGTTGAAGCAAGGACTGCAAAGCTGGATCTGTCCGCAGCGGCCAATCAGACCGTTGGCTCGATTGCCGGTGCAGGTACGATCAGCCTCGGTGGCAAAACACTGACCCTGAATCAGAATAGCGATACGCTGTTTGCTGGCTCACTGCAGGATGGTGGTGTAGCAGGCGGTTCGGGTGCTTCTCTCGTTAAGCGTGGCAATGGCAACCTAACACTTTCGGGTAGCAATACCTTCAGTGGTAGCACCACTATTAATGCGGGTGCAATTACCCTGACAGGTTCGCTGGCAAGCAATCTTGTCACGATTAATCAGGGTGGGGCGTTATTCGACCTCCGCGGTGGCTTGTCTGATTCAGCTCGTGTGGTGAATTTTGGCCGGCTATCTGTGGGCGAAAACGACCAGATCGCTGCACTGATTAACTCTGGCATCATTGATGGTACAGGTACGCTCTCCGCATCTACCTATGCACTGGGCAGCGGGTCGGTTGTAAATGCCAACTTGGGTGGCGGTACTCTGACGGCTGATGGTGCTGTGACGATTAATGGCACGAGTGCCGCATCTGCAGTCGAAATCAAGAATGGTACTACGCGTCTGGGTTCTGGCGGCCGACTGACCAATTCGTCCGTGGCGCTTCAAGTCAATGGTGATGCTGCCCTGTTAATGGGTGGCAGCGAGTCGATCAATACCCTGGCAGGTGCAGGTCAAATTGCGCTGGGCAATGGTACGCTTTCGCTGAATAGTGGTTCGTTCTCCGGTCGACTGGTGGACGGCAGCGAAGGGGCACGTGGCTCGCTGGTTAAAAATTCCGATGGCTCACTGACATTGTCAGGTCAGAATACCTATACCGGTCAGACCCTCATTCATGGCGGTATGCTTGACTTGCAAGGTAGTTTGGCGAGTGATTCGGTCGTCGTTGACGCAGGTGCTCAGCTAAACAATGCAGCGGCTGGTTTGGCTAACAACTCGAAACTTAGTAATGCGGGTAAGGTTTGGCTGGGTGCAAATCAGACCATTGCTCAGCTGGTCAACTCGGGTGAGTTGAGCGGCGCACAGGGCGTGACGCTGACCGCAGCAAACTATGGACTGAACGACGGCGCGGTGATCAATGTCGATCTGGGTACAGGTACATTGACTGCTGATGGCAAGGTTGCGCTGAATGGTTCGACCAAAGCTGAATCGGTGGCAATCCGTTCAGGTAGCACTACGCTTGCAAAGGGCGGACGTCTGGCAAATCAGTCTGCAGCATTGCAGGTTGATAGCGGCGCCAACCTGGTGCTCGGCGGTAACGAGACCATCGATCGACTGACCGGCGCGGGTGAGATCAATGTTGCCAATGGCGCATTGATCCTGAATCAAGGTTCGTTCAGTGGTCAGCTGGTAGACAATGGCAAGGGTCTGGCCAATCCAGCACTGGTCAAGAAGTCCGCCGGTACCTTGACACTGTCTGGCAAGAATACCTTTACTGGTCAGACCCAGGTTGCCGGTGGCACGCTTGATCTGGTTGGCAGTCTGTCATCGAGCAGTGTTGCCATTGCAGCAGGTGCTACGCTGAACGATGTGAATGGTGGCTTGGCCAGCAATGCTCGTCTGATCAACAACGGTACGGTTGCACTGGGTACAAATGATGTGATCGACACATTTGTGAATACCGGCGTGATCAACGGCGCAGGCAAGACCCTTACAGCAGGTACCTATGCGCTGTACGGTGGTTCGGTGATTAATGCCAACCTCGGTACCGGTGCAATGGTGGTATTTGCTGACGCAGGTGGCCGTGCAATGCCTTCTGCAGATCAAACTCGTGCAGGCCAGATGACGGTTGATGCGGTGAGTGTCACACCTGTTTCCACACCGGGCGCAGTCAATGTTTATGGCACGATCGCAGCGTCGTCCATCAACATTACAACTGGTGCGGTACTGAATCTGGGTGGCCCGTCGGTTGTTGCAGACAACATCTTCCAGTCCCTGATCGGTACGCCTGATGTGCTGCTGAATGGCACAATCAATCTGAATGCGGGTACTGAGACGATTAACAGTCTGAGCGGTACCGGTATTGCCAATCTGAATGCGTATCAGCTGAATGTGCTGAATGGTGGCTACTTCAAGGGCACCATCAATGCGGCGAATTCGCAATTCAACCAGACGGGTGGCGAATTCACGATTGGTAGCGGTACTTCTGCTGCCAAGGCTGTGAATGTGAGTAATGGTGGTTACTTTGCCATTACCGGAAACGGCACATCGGTAACCGTACAAAGTGCTTCTGTTGGTAGCGGCAGTGTGCTTACCGTGGGTAATGGCGCCATGCTTGATGCAACCCAAGCTGGCGGCACGGGTACCATCACACTTGATAATGGCTCGCAGCTCAATCTTGAGACTGGTTCAACGCTCAAGTACCTGGTGCTGAATGGCGGTACCTCACTGACACGCGGCGGTTTGGTGAATGCTCAAGGTGGCTTTGTGAACCCGCTGGGTTCGAGCGTCCAGGGTTATCTGACCTTTGCGGGTGACTTTACCAATAACGGTACGCTGTCGCCGGGTAACTCTCCGGGTATGGTCGCCGTCACCGGCAACTATACGGAGAATGCACTGTACAAGGCAGAAATCCAGACAACCTCCACGGGCGCAGTTGCCTTCGATCAGGTTCGCGTTGGCGGCAATGTGACCATCAACAAGAGCAGTACGCTTAATGTTGTCGTGGATGAAAAGGTTAATCTGGCTCGCGGTAACACCTTCCAGATTCTCGCCAACCTGCAAGGCGGTCGTCTCGCCAAGGCAGCCAAGGGACACTTTGGCTCGGTTGGTTTCATCAAGAAGAGCGATGTGACCGGTAATCAGGCAATGTCCAATGCATCTGCAGTATTTGATGTGGCATCTGGTCAGCTGATTGCAACTGGCTTGGATGGTGCAAGTGCAGACTTCTCCCAACTGGGTGCAAATGCTAACCAGCGCGGCGCGATGCGTGTCATCATGTCTGCTGCGACCGGAGATGTGGCTGCAAGCCAGATCAACTCGGAAACAGCAGCCGGCGCCACTGCGTATGCAACGCTGATTTCTGCTGATAATCTGGCGCGATTTGTGCCAGAACAATTCAGCCTGACAAGTGATTTTGCACTGCAATCCGGCAAGCTTGTGTCTGATTTGATTTGGGCGCGTGCAACACCTGCCGCAGCTGGCGTATCCGGAGAGCATACTGTCTTTGCTGGCTACTCAAGCGGCAAGCTGGATGAGGCGGGCAAGCAGACCAAGCGCAAGGACTTCTACGTTGGCGTTGAGAAGCATCTTGAATCGCTGAGTGTTGGCTTCATCGCCAATAACGCAAGTGGTGATGTCAATGCGCTCTACACATCTGGTTCTGCAAAGGGTCAAGGTCTGACAGCTTATGCGAAGGTGCCATTTGGTGAGGGCTGGCTGATGACTGATAGCCTTGGCTTTAACCGTAACAGCTTCGATATGCATCGTAGCCTGTGGGATGGTGCTGCCAATGCTAACGTGGATAGCACAGGTGTCGATGCCAGCATTGGTGCAAGCTATCTTGCCTTGCGCGGTGAAGAGTGGACGGTTGTTCCGCGCATCAATCTGGCGCATTCCAGTACCAGCATCAAGGGCTTTAACGAAAGCGGATCGTCGGCGCAGCTGCTGTCCAGTAATGGCTTCAACGCTTCGCGTACCACACTGCAGTCTGGTGTAGCCGTGTCTCACGATTTCCTGGTGGGTGGTAATACGCTGGCTGCTTCCTTGGATCTTGGTGTTGATCGTGATCTGGCGAGCAAGGGTGGCGAGATGAATGCACGCCTGATCGGTGATGCACGCGTTCAGTTCCCGGTTGTTTTTGCTAGCGAGAAGAAGACACGTACTTCCGGTGGCATCACGCTTGGCTACGCACTGTCGAAGTCGATGACGCTGACCGGCAAGGTCGAGAAGCGTAGCGGTGGCAATCAGGCAAACCTGGAGCTGCGCGCAGGCTTCTAACAAGCCAGGTGGGAGCCCGATGCGAAACGGGTCCTCTGTGACAGCAAACATCCCACTGGTTTCAGTGGGATGTTTTTTTATGCGCGTCAGAGTTGTTCGGTGGTCAATGAGAGACGGAAAGCTAAACCAGCCATGCAACGTCGCACATGACTGCTAGAGCAGAAGGATGGCAGGCGCAATGATGATCTCGGTCACATCTGCCTATCCAGTTTTGTATCCTGATGCGACGGTGAACGAAGGATGTGCAAAGAAAAAGGGGAACGCTTTTATCGCGTTCCCCTTCTATCGTATCGAATGGGTTCGGAACCAGAGACGATCAGTCATCTACCCGAGCTTATCCTCAAATCGAGGGGATGAAGCATCGAAGTCGATAAAACAGAATCAGACCTGCTGGATACCTGCCAGGCGCCATTCAGTGCCTTGCTGCACAAAGTGCCAGACTTCATCGATTTCTTCTGGATGGCCACCATCTTCGGTCAGTACGGCACGATAGCGAATCGATGCCATGCCAGCGCTGTCATCGGCGAGTATGCAGGACACGGTGTTCACGAATGTCTGGCCAGCACCTACGGTTGGAGCCAGTTCTGCATACAGGGCGTCGGTACAGTGAGCGCGCAGATAACCATGGTCACCTGTCGAATTGGCCTGCTGCAGATCGCGATACAACTTTTCAGCCTGCGGCAGGAGTGTCGTACGTGCATTGCCATTACCAGCAGCCTGATTGCCGCTGCCGATCGACGGAATGCTGAAGTCGCGCGGTGCCGCATCATAGGCTGCTTGATTAACTGATGCTGCTGCCGGACGATTGCCTGCGCGGCGGAACATGAACCATGCAGCGATACCCACCAGGCCCAGAATCAGCAACAAGGGCATAAACGACCCTCCGCTACTTTGTGGTTGCGTATACCCTGCGGCAGGTGCAGTGCCCGCAGGTGCCACTGCCTGCACTGCCGGAGCAGGTGCAACAGCCTGTGGCGTATTGGAATGACCCGCCAGATAGCCTACTGCGGCACCCGCGGCGGCTGCGCCTGCCACCGTACCCCAGCCCGGCCCACTGCGCTGTGCTTGCTGCGGCTGAGCTGCATAGGCAGGTGCAGCGTTAGGCGCGGCCTGTGCAGCACCCTGAGGCGGCACATTGCCATTGCGGACATTGTTGACGACTTGGTCGCGCTGCATGCCAACACTCTTACCACCGCCAACGCGGCCAGGTTGAGTGACTGCACTTCTAGGCGCAACCGCTGTAGATCTGCTGCCACCGCTGCTACCACCAAGGCGTGCTTGTGCAGGCAGGGCAAGGGATGCCGAAATCAGTGAAACCATCAACAGATTCAGGATCGGGCGTTTCATTCGTGTACTCGCATAAGAGTTATTCAGTTTAAGACCGGCTACCAACTAGATAGGCCGTTGTCTCAGGATGCTATATGAGGTTATTAGAGAATATATTCAAGTGGTAGTTGCAAGTCTTTTCGTAATCTTACCGATATACGGAGGGCTATCTGTATTGACTGGAATAGTTGAAAGATTTACTATTTTTGCATGGAACAGCAGAATCTTACCCCGCCGCGTTTCGTACCCGTTGAAAAGCGGATTGCGCAAGTGTGCACCCGACTTCCGGAGCCAGAATTCCGTAACGTGGTACTCAAGCATCTCGTCAAGCATATCAATGACTTGATGGTAACAGACGCCAATCACATTTTCCGCAAGAACGGATTGAATCATGTGAGTTTCAGTGCCTTGCTTATGTTATATCGCGCTGAACTGGAAACCATCAATCCATCCGGCTTGAGTGAAGTGACCGGGGAGTCGCGTGCCAATGTCACCCGTATCTGTGATGATCTGGTGGCGAAGGGGCTTCTGATTCGTGATCCGAATCCCGAAGATCGCCGACGCATCGATTTGCGACTGGCGCCCGCGGGTGCCGAATTGATGGAGGCGCTGCTGCCACACATGCGCGATCGCCTGTGCAAAGCTTTTGCCTGTTTTAGTGACGAGGAAAAGGTGTTGCTTGAGGGTTTACTCAAGCGACTGCTGAGTGAACTTTACAAGATGGACGAACAGGTAGACTAAGGTCTTAGACTGTTTCTCAGATCCAAATAGGTTCAACATGCCGGATAGATGATCCGGCATTTTTTGACGGATATGGTTAAAAAATGAATTATCCAGATGTGAAACAATATATACGTGGTGCGCTCGCCATCGCTGTTTCGGGAGTATTGCTGGCAGGGTGTGCAGCGATTCCACCTGATCACGGGCATGCTGCAATGCGCGCCGCGCAGTCGGAAACTGTGCCTCCGTCTACGCTTCCTCAGGGTGACTGGCCTGCTGCCGACTGGTGGAAGCTGCTGGGTGATGATCAGTTGAATGCGCTCATCCAGCAAGCGCTGGCTCATGCGCCGCAGCTAGATGTGGCTGCGGCCCGGGTGAAGCAGGCACAGCTAGTTGTTGATCAGGCGCGAGCAGATAGCGGTCCGATGCTGTCTGCGAACGCCTCGCTTAGCCGTGAGTATGAGAGCGAAAACTACATCTTCCCGCCGCCGCTGGCTGGAAGCTGGCTGACTATGGGCCGCGCGGCGCTGGATTTTAGCTACGACTTCGACTGGTGGGGACGCCATCGTGCAGGTGTATCGGCAGCGCTTGGTCAAACTCAGGCCGCACGTGCAGAGCGTGCTGCAGTCGAAAATGTAATGACCGTAGCGGTTGCACAGTCCTATATGGCCTGGCAGGTGGAAGCGGCACGTCAGGAAATGTTTGCCCAGCAATTAAAGATTCGTGACCAGATTCGCGTCATCAATCAGAAACGACTGGCGCGTGGTCTCGATCCCGTTACCGTACAGCGCCAGACAGAATTTGAAATTGCGGCGATCCAGCAGATGCAGGCAGTGAGTGAAGCCAGCATGCGAGTCGCCGAAGTACAGTTGCGTGCGCTGACAGGTGACACCAGGTCGCCGGCCTTGTCGCCACGTTCCTTACCCCGCATGCAGGCTAGTGTGCCGGCTTCGCTTGATCTGGTCGCCAATCGTGCGGATGTCCAGGCATCAAAGCTGCGGGTGGAAAGCCTCGGCTACCGGGTCGATGCGGCCAAGGCGGCGTTTTATCCTGATTTCAGCCTGACTGCATTTGCGGGATTTACCAGCGTTGAACTGGATACCTTGCTGCGTTCTTCCAGTCGTACGGCAGGTATTGCACCCGCCTTGCACCTGCCCATTTTCGAGTCCGGCAGGTTGAAGGCGAATCTGGCATCCGAGCAGGCAGGTGTAGATCTGGCCATTGCCCAGTACAACCAGACCATTGTGGATGCCGTGAAGGAAATCGGTGAGCAGGTAGCGCTGGTGCAGGGTTATGGCAAGCAGGAACAAACGCTGCGCGCCTCACTGGATGCAGCCGCTGCCATCGAAAAGGCGGTGCAGGCCCGTGCAGATCGAGGACTGACCGATCAGGTGAGCGTCCTGCAAAGCCGTCTACCCATCCTGATCCAGCAGGAACAGATGATCCAGTTGAAAGGCCGCACTCTGTCGGCACAACTGCAATTGACACGTGCCCTGGGTGGCGGCTATCGCGCCCCGCTGGCCAAGTAAACCGAATTCCGGAGTAAAAGAACATGAGCAATCAGCCACTCAACAACGATCAGCCTAGTGCGCGCCGCAAACCTCTGATGCTGGCTCTGGGCGGGATATTTGCCCTCGCTGCAGTCGCTTACGGCTTCTATTACGTGAATGTGCTGTCGCAGCGAGAAGAAACCGAAGATGCCTACGTTGGCGGCAATGTGATCAATGTCACGCCGCAGGTGTCCGGTACCATCATCGCCATTCACGGTGATGAAACCCAAAAGGTGGAAGCAGGTCAGGATCTGATCAAACTGGATGCAACCGACTCGGAAGTGGGGCTGCGCCAGGCTGAGGCCCGACTAGGCGAAGTGGTGCGTTCCGTACGCCAGCAATACGCCAGTGTTGGCCAGTACGAATCCCTGCTTGCCCAGCGTAAGGTAGATCTGGCCAAGGCGCAGGCGGATTACGATCGCCGTGCCCCCTTGCTGAACGATAAGGCCATCTCTGCAGAAGAAGTGGCGCACGCCAAGGAATCGCTGGAAAGCGCCCGTCAGGCGGTTAAGGTGGTCGAGCAACAGCTTGCTGCATCCAAGGCTGGGCTGGATGGCGTAACCGTGCTGGATCATCCGAGTGTGCTGAAGGCGCGCAGCGATTTCGAGCAAGCCTGGCTGGTGCGCAACCGCAATGCTATCGTCTCGCCGATTACGGGCTACGTGGCGAAGCGTACTGCTCAAGTAGGTCAGCGCATTGCGCCGGGTAACACACTCATGACGATCGTGCCATTGGATAATCTGTGGGTGGACGCCAACTTCAAGGAATCCGAGTTGCGCAATATTCGCATTGGTCAGCCTGCGAAGATTACTGCCGACATCTGGGGCAACAAGGTTGAATATCACGGCAAGGTTGCCGGGATTGCTGCGGGTTCGGGCTCCGCTTTCTCGCTGTTACCCGCGCAAAATGCGAGCGGTAACTGGATCAAGGTCGTGCAGCGCGTCCCAGTTCGCATCGCACTCGATCCGAAGGAACTGGCTACGCATCCGCTGCGTGTAGGTTTGTCGACCGTGGTTGAAGTGGACACTCACAAACGCGATGGCGAGACGCTGGCTCAGGTAGCGAATACTGCACCGGTACAAGTGACGACAGCCTACAAGAATCGTCTGGATGAAGTCGCCAAAATTGCCGACAAGATTGTGGCGCATCATGCCGGTGTCTCTACCGCCGCTGTCCGCGCCGCCGAGCGGGCCCGGTAAACCGGAGTAGCCAATATGAGCAATCCTGCAACACAGGCTGCTGGCGGCGCCTTGCCGCCCATACGCGGCACGCAACTGGTCTGGCTGACACTGGCCGTGGCGCTGGCGACCTTCATGGAGGTGCTGGACACCACCATCGTCAATGTATCCGTGCCCACCATTGCCGGCAATCTGGCGGTGAGTTCCAGTCAAGGTACATGGGCGATCAGTTCCTATTCGGTGGCCGCCGCAATTGCGGTGCCACTAACGGGCTGGCTGGCACGACGCTTTGGCGAAGTGCGTGTCTTTCTTACCTCTGTTTTCCTGTTCACCATCATGTCGATGCTGTGCGGGCTGGCCACCAATCTGCCGATGCTGGTTTTTTTCCGGCTGATGCAGGGTCTGGTCTCCGGTCCGATGGTACCGCTATCGCAAACCTTGCTACTGGCAAATTATCCGCCACACAAGAAGGGACTAGCCCTTGCACTCTGGGCGATGACCGTGATTGTGGCACCGATTTTCGGGCCGCTGCTGGGCGGGTATATCACCGAAGTCTATAGCTGGCCGTGGATCTTCTATATCAATGCGCCGGTCGGCGTGTTTTCGGGCTGGATTGCGTGGCGTGTACTGAAGGGGCGAGAAACGCCGACCGTGAAGCAGCCTATCGATGTGGTTGGCCTCGTGCTGCTGGTGGTGGGCGTAGGTGCGCTGCAGCTGATGCTGGATAATGGCAATGATCTGGACTGGTTCAGCTCAACCTTTATCTGTGCGCTGACGGTGATTGCGGTCATTGCACTCAGTTTCCTTGTCGTATGGGAACTGACCGACCCGCATCCGATTGTGGATCTACGGCTTTTCGAGCTGCGTAATTTCCGGATCGGCGTGATCACGCTGTCGTTCGGGATTACTGCCTTTATGGGCAGCACGGTCCTGTTCCCGCTGTGGCTGCAGACGGTGATGGGCTACACGCCGAGCTGGGCTGGGATGGCCACTGCACCCGTGGGGATTCTGGCCTTTATTCTGTCGCCCATTGTCGGCAAGAATATGCACAAAATGGATCTGCGTATCGCAGCCTCTGCATCCTTTGTGATTTTCGCAATCACCATGCACTGGTTTAGTACTTTCAGTCTCGATACTGATTTCTCGCACATCGTGATGCCGCGATTGTTCCAGGGGATTGGTGTAGCGCTGTTTTTTGTACCGATCAACCAGATTGTGCTGTCCGGTATCGGACCATCGCGTATGGCGGCTGCCAGTGGACTGTCCAATTTCTTCCGGACGCTGGCGGGCGGGTTTTCTACTGCAGTCACGGTGACCATCTGGGAACACCACACTGATTTCCACCATGCCCGTTTGATGGAGCACATCAGTAGCACCAGTGCAGCCACTCAGGGTTATATGGAAAAGTTGCAGGGGATCGGCATGTCGGTGGGCGGAAGCTACGCGCATTTTGAGGGGCTTGTTCAGCGTCAGGCTGCGCAGTTGGCCACCACCGAAATCTTCTGGGGATTCTCGATGGTGTTTGTTGCGCTGATCGGCGTCATCTGGCTGGCAAAGCCACCGTTTGGTTCAACTGGCGGCGGTGGCGGACATTAGCAGGGCATACGCCATATGCAGGTCATCGAAGGCGCTCAGCAGGGCGCCTTTGTTACGTCTGCAGTCGGTGAAGTGGAGTCTGGATGTCTACAATGCATGAAGGACTGCTGCTTTACGGTGCAATGCATGAAAAGACCACAAAAATTCCGTTTGGGTGAGTTGCTCGTCCAGCAATCATTAGTCACCCAGGATCAACTTGATCAGGCATTGATATCGCAAAAGCACAGCGGACGACGTTTAGGGCGCGTGCTTGTAGAAAGTGGCATGGTCAGTGACGAGCAAATTGCAGTCGCCATCGCTCGGCAATTGAATATACGGTTTGTCGACTTGCGGTCATTTGTATTTGATAAGCGAGTGGTCAACATGCTGCCGGAGTCGATGGCGCGGCGATTTCGTGCGATTTTGCTTGCTGAAGAAGGCGATGCTTATCTACTGGGCATGTCCGATCCATCCGACGTATTTGCCTACGATGAAATCGCCCGCACATTGAAGCGAGAGGTCGATATTGCGGTGTTGAGTGAATCGCAGGTCGCTCTGCAAATTGACAAACTGTACCGACGCACCGAAGAAATCAGTGGGCTCGCCAAAGAGCTGGAACGTGATCTGGCGGGCACCTATTCCGAATTCGCGTCCTCTGCATTAAGCGGTGGTGCAGAAGACGCGCCGGTCGTTAAGTTGCTGCAAACCATCTTTGAAGATGCCTGCCAAATCCGCGCGAGCGATATTCATATCGAGCCTCAGGAAAGCCGTCTGCAAATTCGCTTTCGCATTGATGGTCTACTGCATTTGCAAAATGAAGCTGACAATCGAATCTTGCCGGCACTGGTTCTTCGTCTCAAGCTGATGTCAGGCTTGGATATCAGCGAAAAGCGGCTACCGCAAGACGGGCGCTTTAATGTGACGGTTAAAGGCCAATCCGTAGACGTGCGCATTTCCACATTGCCGACACAATATGGCGAGTGCGTCGTGATGCGTTTACTGGCGCAAAGCACCGGGATTCTTGATCTATCCAACCTGGGCATGCCGATGCAAATGTTGGCCAGATTTCGACAGATGATCCATGCCTCAAACGGCATGGTGTTAGTGACGGGTCCCACAGGCAGCGGCAAGACTACGACATTGTATGCTGCGCTCTCGGAGCTCAACGCGGCGGAACGCAAGATTATTACCGTAGAAGACCCTGTCGAGTATCGACTAGCGGGCATCAATCAGGTTCAGGTGAATGACAAGATTGACTTGAACTTTGCCAGAGTGCTCCGAGCTACGCTGCGCCAAGATCCCGACATTTTGCTCGTAGGGGAAATGCGTGATGAGGAGACTGCCCAGATTGGCATGCGTGCGGCAATGACCGGGCACCTCGTACTCTCGACATTGCATACCAATGATGCCGCAAGCGCACCGTCCAGACTTATCGACATGGGTATCCCACGCTTTTTGGTGAGCACATCTCTACTTGGCGTGGTGGCGCAGCGGCTACTTCGAAAAATCTGCGATCACTGCAAAACACCTGTTCCGCCTCTCGCAAATGAACGCACCTGGCTGGAAGCCGTATTGCCGGATCGTGGACACTCCGCCGTATGCTATCAGGGGCAAGGGTGTGCAGAGTGTAGTGGAACAGGCTATTTGGGACGAATTGCCGTATACGAATTACTGGACATGAACCGTTCAATGCTGGATGTACTGAGTCATATTGGCGTGGAAGATTTTCCTGCCGCTGCTCGTGAGCAAATGGGACGGACAACACTTAAACATCATGCGGCAGCGCGTGTATTTGCGGGTGAGACAACGGTGCGAGAAGCCATGCGTGTGGTATCTGCGCAGGATGACTGATCATGGGGAGCTATCAATTCCGAGCCCGGGATGGCCTGGGTAATCTGGTAGAAGGGATGCTCGACGCACCAAGTGAGACGGGTGTTGTGGAGCAACTGCGACTTAGAGGCTTAATACCGGTTGATATTGTTGATGCGACACCGACTGACAGTACGACGCAGATCACGGCAAATTGGAGGCGACAGCGCGTCACGCCTGAAGACATTATGTTATTCAGTCGCCAGATGCATACCTTGCTGAAGGCGGGTGTACCGATTTTGTCTGCCCTTGCGGGCTTGCGCGAGTCCTGCCCCAATCCTGCCTTTGCCTTAGTCCTTGGCCGTTTGCGAGATAGTCTGGATTCGGGGCGGGAGCTCTCAATTGCGCTAACGGAAGGTGGCGTGTTTTCCCCATTCTTTATCGCCATGGTTCGCGTAGGTGAAATGACAGGGCATCTGGATACGATTTTCCTGCGGCTTTACGAACACTTGGAATTCGACAAGCAAATGCGGCAGCGAGTGCGGGCTGCATTGCGCTATCCCTCATTTGTATTAGTGGCCATGGTATTGGCAATGATTGTGATCAATGTCTTTGTCGTGCCTGCATTTGCGCAGGTATTTGCCCAGTATAAAGCTGTGCTGCCGCTGGTCACACGCATGCTCATTGCAGTTTCAAACCTGACCGTCAAACATGGATGGTTGATTGCCATACTCGTGCTGAGTGCAGGGTGGGGTATACGTCATTACCTGCGTACAGATCAGGGCAGATATTGGTGGGACGAGACCAAGCTCAAGCTTCCCATTGTAGGTGGAACCCTTCAAAAGGCCGCCATGGCGAGATTTACACGATCGTTTGCCCTCGCGCTAAAGAGCGGGATTCCCGTTACACAGGGCCTGATGGTGGTAGGACAGGTAGTCGACAACCGGTGGATTGCCGAAAAGCTTAGATTGATGCGTCTAGGTATTGAACGAGGCGATAGTGTATTGCGTGTATTTTCAGCATCGACCATTTTTCCACCTCTGGTTTTACAGATGATTCAGGTAGGGGAAGAGACTGGCGACATGGATGGTTTGCTCGATGAAGTGGCAGGCATGTATGAACGCGAGGTTGCCTACGATATTGAAACGCTGAGTGTGCGAATCGAGCCAGTCCTGATTGTGATATTGGCCGGCATGGTCATGATACTGGCGCTTGGCGTTTTTCTTCCCATGTGGGATCTTGGAAGCACGATGTTACATCGCCAGTAGTGGCTATTTTCACGCGAAAGTTTGCCCGCTAGTCTATGGTGAAAGTTGAACGATGGTGCGCAGCGTGTGTTCAGGAGGATGCAATGCACAGCAAACAAAATGGCTTTACACTGATTGAGCTGATCGCAGTCTTGGTGATTCTGGGTGTGTTGGCCGCAGTGGCATTACCCAAATTTGTCAGCCTGTCCTCTGAGTCACGCATTGCAAAGATGAACGCCGCAATTGGTGCGGTAAACTCTGCGAATGGACTCATTCATGCGAAATGGCTAGCAGCGGGTTCACCTACTGCCGGAAGCATTGCGTATGACGGCGGTACGCTGCCTGTGCTATCGGGTACAACCACCGGACTGGGTGTGGCGTCGGGTTACCCGAATGCCTGTGCCATTGCAACGGTTGCCGGGCTAGATAGTTCATATGGTACTAGCCTCAGCCCATCCACATGTACCAATGGCACCGCTACTACTGTCACCATCTACGATACAACTAAAGGCGCATCAGGCAACTGCTCGTTTACCTTTGCGGATAGCGGAAATGGTGCGACACCCGTTACCTCGGCACTTACTTCCAGCGGGTGCTGATGCATCCGCTGCCAGTCGGAAAACAAAATACCCGGCTCGTTTTCACGGCCGGGTATTTTAGTCTGTATGCCCGTTAGAACGAGTAGGTCACCCCAAGATTGATGTATCGGCCTATCGCGCCATCCTGATGCAAGGCTGGATTGTAGGCAGCACCGCCATAATTGGCGCCATATCCTGCCGCGCCAGTGGTCTGGAGATCGTATGGTGCATGGCGATCAAACACATTGGTGACCGAACCAAATAACGACAGTTGCTTATTAACCTTGTATCGCCCCTGCAGATTCACTGTCGTGAACGCATCGACCGTACAGAACTGGCTGGGCGGCGTTGCACCATTAAACTCGCCGCTCAGTGCATCGGTACATGAATTCGATCCGATGGTCGGATCAAGTACCGAAATGCCGGAGGTGTAGTTGACCGTAGTCGACAGCTCCACCGGACCACGATTCCATGTCAGCGTTTCCTGAATACGTGTTTGAGGTGCTCCGGTATCGCCCGATACGAAGGAGGGGCCATGTGTACCCGCGATTGAATAGGTCTTTCCACCATATGACATATCAAACTTTGATACATGCGTGTAGGACGTGGCTGCGGTCAACTTACCCCATTCACCAAGATTAAATTTCAGACGAGCATCGATATCCACGCCGGATGTATGGGTTGAGCTGGCATTGATGAAAGGATAGGTTTCATACACGATCGGAAAGTATTCTTTACCTGTTGCAGCATCCACCATGGGCGCGGTTGTACGATAGATAATCGATCCGTATAGCTCTGGATGATCAAACTGCTGCTGACCCAGTAAGCCCACTGCAATGATCTGGTTGCGTAACTTGATATCGTAGTAATCGACAGACAGGTTGAACCAGTTAGTTGGCTCAAATACCATACCCAAGGTGTAGGAGCGGGATTTTTCAGGCTGAAGATGTGCGTTGGGCAATTGCTCCTGCGGCGGATTAATTGAGCAGAACGTGTCGTAATTGGCCTGAACATAGGCATCTGCCGGTGTCCCGCCCGCGCAGTACTTCGGATCGTAGAATGGCACGAGTGCACCGGACGTCGAACCCGAGTTACCAATTTCAGCCGGATTTGGTGCTCGGAAGCCTTCCGCATAGGTGCCCCGGAATACCAGATTGTCCAGCGGGTTATACTTGAAGCCGAGCTTGGGCGTGGTGGAACTACCGTAGGTATCATAATGATCGATACGTGCCGCGGCTTCCAATTCCAGTTGACGGGTAATGGGCGCCACCAGTTCGATGAATGCCGCACTGACCGTCTGCTTACCGATAGCAAATGAATAGATCGGATGATATTGCTCACCACGCGCAAATGATCCCGGGAATTGCTCATTCAGATTGCGGTGAACTACGTCTACACCGGTTGCTACACTGAGTGCGCCCCCGGGCAGATCCATTAATGGACGTGTGCCATGCAGGCTGAAGAAATCCAGCTCATTTGTTGAAGTTGACGAAGCGCTTGGTGCGACACGCGCCAGCACATCGGCACGATTGTATGCGCCCACAACATAGCTGCCGTCATTCAGCGCGCGCTGCAGGCCCGGAATGCTCAGATAGTTGCGATTTTCCATATTGGTGCGCACTCGCGTGACGCCCAAACTGGCATCCATATCCCAGCCTTGATAATTGCCACTCAGTTCGGCCACAAAACGCGAGGAAATGGTACGCAGCTCCTGCGTTTGCGGGCCAACATCCGGAAAATTGTACGAAAACGGCATAGGTTCGCCGGTACGATTCATCGGATTGTTGGCGGGCAGGGTGATGACATAGGGAAAATTATCCGGATCGTAGGGACGTACGCCGCCGCCGGGCTGGAAATTGAAGCTTACGAGACCTGATGCGTCGAGAGCATTGTAGACCGTTTCCTGTTTCGCCTTGCTGGTAAAGAGCGAGCCTTGCAGCGATAGATGCCAGTCATCTGTGAGCTGGCGATTAAATCGGGCAAGCACATTCACATTCTCGGTTTTCGGCTGAATCGTGTATCGGGTATTGCCCGGGCCGCAAGGTTTGCAATCGGTCGCGAGGGGCGTGCCATCTGCATCCGCTGGCTTGCCATTCATGGGTGTTAAATCCTGTCCGCCCCATGCTGTCCAGTCCGCATTGGCAAGGTAGGGACGGTTGATGAGCAGAACGGGGTCCTGATGGCGATACTCAAGTGAAACAAAACCATTTTGCCGATCATCCTCGCTGCCAAAACCTGTTGTCAGTGAGAGATGGGTAGTTTTGCCATCGTGCTTGGTGCTCTGCCCCGATTCTGCATTTAAAGTCGTGCCCTTGAAGCTCTTTTTGAGAATGACATTGACCACCCCGGCCATCGCATCCGAGCCATATACCGCAGATGCGCCGTCCTTGAGAATCTCGATACGCTCAATCGCGTCGAACGGAATGGAGGCGATGTCTACAAAGTCGCGCTGACCATCATCTGGCATCGGGTAGGACGCCATTCTATGTCCGTTGATCAGCACCAGTGTCGCACCCACTGTCAGCCCGCGCAGGGAAATCCCGCTACCACCCGCGGCAAATGCGCCGGGATTGGCCTGGGTGAGTGAGCCCATATTGTTTGCGGTGACATTGTGAAGTACGTCAGCCAAACTGGAGTAGCCGGACTCCTTGAGCGCTTCGCTCGAGATAGATTGCACCGGGCTTGGCGTTTCGTTACTGGTGCGGCGGATACGTGATCCCGTCACTTCAATCGCCTGCACACGCTTGCTGTCACTGGCCTTGCTCTCATCATTCACGCTGTCGGCATATACAGCTTGGGCAAATATAGGCAAGGCCATCAGGCACGATGCCGTCAATGTACTGAGTCGGAAATGAGTCGTGTGATGCAGCGGCATGTGCAACTCCAATAGGAGGTTAGTCTTTAATCAAATGTGCAGACGACCCGGTAGCGATAGGTGTATTGTCTGGATTGGATAGGCATATGTTGCAAAATTCGCATATTTTGTTCTGAATGACTATTGCTGTAGCCTCATGAAATGAACGGTTCGATTTTTGCGATTGTTTAACTTGTTGATAATTAAGTGAATATAGAAGTTGCATTAGGTGCAGGGCTGTTGTGAATTCGTCACATTTAAGGGAGGTGCCGACCTACAGGATATGGTATATTTTTTGAAAATTTCCGTCCTCATTTGTAGGAGTCCAACTTAAATAGTTAAGCCAAATGATATTTTCGATATTTTTTGCAGAAATTAGATAGTGAGTCCGTAGCAAATAGTTATATAAGACGATTTGTGCGGCGCTTAAAAGTTAAGCAGTGCTAGAGAGGATATGCCGTTTTGGACATTGAAGTTAAACGAGCTTTACTTGACGATGTAGCGCAGATTGCCGGGCTGTTCGATGCATATCGACAGTTTTATAACAGGCCGAATGATCTGGAAGCGTGCCGTCGCTACCTGCAAGCCCGTTTGTCAAAGGGCGAGTCAGTGATTTTCATGGTTGAGATGGACGGTCAGGCAGTGGGCTTCTGCCAGTTATATCCGGCGTGGTGTTCGGTAGAAATGGCGCCGATTTATGTACTGTATGACCTGTTTGTAGATGCTGATGCACGTAAGCACGGCATTGCGAGCAAGTTGTTGGATGCCGCAGCTCAATTCGGACGCAAGAATGGTGCTGTTCGCCTCGACCTCAGCACCGCGCGTACCAATCTAACCGCTCAGTCCTTGTATGAACGAAATGGCTGGGTTCGCGACGATGTTTTCCTGACTTACTCACTGATGCTTGGATAGCTGCTGGCAGGGGGCACCCGTATATCGATCCTGCCAAGTTAGATAACATTCATAAAGGTGGGTTTTGAGCGACTCTGCATCCTCAAAATCCGCCGGATCTACCGGATCATGAATGTGTACATTCGCACGGGGATTGCTGGCGGTGCCCAACTGCCAGATTTTGTGCAATAGATGCTGATCTCCCCATTCGAAGTCCTCTGCCGCTTCGTAGTGCAGGTAGATCGGTACTATGGGAATGCCCGTTGCATAACTAGCGGTGAACGCCCCATTAAAAAAGCGCGCAGATAGTCGACGTCCCTTGCATCCGCCTTCGGGATACAAAGCAATACTGTCACCTTGCTGCAAGGCATGGATCAGTGCCTGAGTAGCAGCTTTGCGCGAATCAGCAGCATTTCGATCGACAAATAGGGTGCCGGCAGCACGGGCGATACGCCCGACAATCCACCAGTCTGCGACCTCGATTTTTGCAAGTGAACGTGCTTTGAAAAGCGCGGGAATGGCAATATCTTCAAATGCAGACGGATGATTTGCGATCAGCACCATGATTCGAGGCAATTCGCCTGCGTAGTGTTGGTGTACGCGAAGCTCGATACCCAGCGCACGGACAAAACACCTGCACCAGCGGTGAAATAGTCTTGAATATAGTGCCTTGGCAATGATGGAGGGCAGCATGCCTGCTGCGAGCATCAACAGGGTAAATAGAACCAAATCAACGATGCCGATCAGCCTGATCATTAAACGCAGCAATGGCAACATGACAGGTCTGGCCCAGGACTAATTGATGAAGGCGCGCAATCTGTTTTCAATTACGCGTGGATTTTCACCATTCGCAATGGCGCCTAGCCCTTCCAGAATCAATTCCCGCTTTTTAATTTCGGTATTGATGGCATGTCGCAGTTTGTTTGATACAGGCAGAAAGAACATATTGGCCGATCCAACGCCATAAATGGTGGCTACAAACGCAACGGCGATACCGCCGCCAAGCTTGCTGGGATCGGTGAGATTTTCCATGGTATGAATCAAACCCATCACTGCGCCGAGAATGCCGATTGTGGGCGCATAGCCGCCTGCGGACTCCCAGATTTTGGCTGCATTGCGTAGTTTGTGCTCCAGCATGCTGATATCGAGATCCAGACTCTGGCGGATGGTGTCTGGCTCGGTACCGTCAACCAGCATTTGCAACCCGCGCTTGGCGAATGGATCGGCTTCACCCGCCAGCGGTGCCTCCAGCGCCAGTAATCCACCTCGGCGGGAGACATGGCTCCAATTGACAATACGGATGATCCAGCCTTCCATGTCGGCCACCGGTGGCTGGACAACCCAGCGAAGCATCCGGAGACCCTGTTTGAAATCGTCCAGGGTGCTTTGCAGGAGCACTGCACCTAATGTACCGCCGATCACAATCAAAAATGCAGTGACCTGCAGCAGGGATTGAATGTGTCCGCCTTCGAGCATCTGTCCGCCCAGAATCGCGATCAGGCCGATCATCACGCCGATTAGACTCAGTTTGTCGATGTTTCGCATAGGGAAACCGTGCGTGGCTCTCAAACGGTCTGACTGAGCGTCAAACCGGTGGTTAATCAAAACGATGAGTGTTCGATTCTTTATAGCAGAGGCAAGGGAGGGATACAGATAAATGGATGAACTACGACACTAACCTCTGACGGGTAGATCGCGGCTGCGAACCCATTCACCTAGGCGCGTGCGGAGGCGGGCAACGGCTTGGCTATGCAATTGGCACACGCGCGATTCGCTCACATTCAGTACGGCACCAATTTCCTTGAGGTTCAGCTCTTCATCGTAATGCAATGCCATGACTAGCTGTTCGCGCTCAGGCAGAGTCTCAATGGCGGACACGAGGGCTTTGTGAAAGTCGACATTGGACAGAATCTCGAGCGGACCTTCATCTTCGCTAACCAGCGCATCCAGCAAGTGCGGACTATCCTCGTCTTCGCCGCGATCATCGTAGTACAAAAGCTGATGGCCTTTGCAATCGCTGAGAAGCTGCTGGTATTCATCCAGTGCCATGCCCATGGCCTCGGCCATCTCGCGTTCACTCGGCGATCGACCTAGCGTATGTTCCAGTTTTGTGAGGGTGTTCTCGAGTTCGCGCATGGAGCGACGAACCTGGCGCGGCACCCAGTCAGCTGTGCGCAATTCGTCCAGCATAGCGCCGCGAATGCGTTGGCTGGCATAGGTTTCAAACAGCACACCGGCTGCATCGTCAAAATGCTGTGCTGCGTCCATCAGGCCGATCATGCCAGCCTGGATCAGATCATCCACTTCCACGCTGGCGGGCAGGCGCGCAACCAAATGGTAGGCGAGACGCTTGACCAGAGGCGCATGCTGTTTGATGCGCTCGTTCAAGTCGTCTTCGTCGACGGGGTGTCTGTAGAGTTCCAGAGCCTTGGGTGTCATGAATACGGCAGCATGGTTAACCGGAACACGGTTCCGGAGCGATCAATCCCTTTTTGATGCTGCGTGATCCGATCCATTATCGTGAATGGTCGCTCCGCGCATCGTGCTTTTGTATTCCTGCCACACTTTACTTTAGCAATGAGCTTTCAGGCTTTCCACCTGGAAATGCATGAAAGGTTGCAGAATGCCGGTCGCCATTCAATTAGGCACAGCGAACGGCAAATCGGCGGCTGAGATCCAGCGTCCGAAAGAGGAGATTGGCACGATCCGGCAAGACTTGAGGGACAGGCCAGCGGCTGTGATTGGCTGCGAGCTGGCCAAAGGCCACACTGCTTTCAGCTTGTGGAAAAGCTGTTTGTACGGGCAATGCAAGTTTGTCTGCTCGCGCCAGCATGTCATCCTCAGGCACAAAACCGATCAATGAAAGTCGCGTATCCAAATAGGTATGAGCAACTTCCTTGACGCGCCGGAATAGGGCTTGTGCCGTTTCGAGCGTTCTGACCCGATTCACTAAAATGCGGAAATGACGCTTACCGTATTCAACGTGTAGACGCTTGATGGCAGCATACGCATCCGTAATGGATTCACCTGAGGGGGTGATCACTACAATCACTTCGTCAGCCGCTATCGCCAGACCCGGTGGAGAGTGAGCGGATACCGGGCGGGCATCAATCAGGACATGGTCGATGGCTGCGCTCACTGAGTCATATTCGTCCGCCAGCTGCCTCTGCCGGGATGGAGGAATGGCAAGGGCCAGTTCGCCCGAAACATGAAGTGGCAGCAAGCTGAATTGCGGCCCTTGCAGCACCATTTCATCTAGGCGTACATCGCGCATGACCGCCTGCTCAAAGCGATGACGGGAGCGCAGCTGCAGCCGGCTTGCCGCACTTGCAGGTGACTCATCTTCGTCAATCAGCATGATGCTGCCGCCAGATTCCGCCAGCGCATGCGCCAGATTGATTGCAAGTGATGTCACACCCGTGCCTGTACCGCCAATCAGTGCGGTTGAGCGTCCCTCACGGCGAGCCAGCATCCTGCGCAGACTAGATGCTTGATCAGTCTCAAGCGTGGAAATAACCTGATTACCGCGATCTATCATCTGCATATCCGCTTAACCTGCTTCGCGCCAGCTAAAATCCAGCTCCTGGCGGGCGCCGAGGAACACCGGGTACTCTTCGCTTTTCAAGCGCCATGCGGGCGCTTCTGGTGGCGTCTTAAACACTCGATCGACTAGATAAAGCGCAGAGGCGACATGCAGATCTTCAGGGACTCGCTGACCGTTGGTGATGTAATACAGGGGCAAGCGGTAACGGATGATGACATCTAGTCCGGAACCTAGCGAGAAAGCCTCATCCACTTTTGTGAAAATACACCCCGTCAGACCTTTGCCATGGTAGCGGCGAACCACATCTTCCAGCGTCGTGCCCTGCGCATTGGCCGAAAGTAATAACAGGCGTTTGACGTCTGCGCCGGTATGTCCTGTTAACAGGGCGATCTGTTCGACGAGTCTTTGATCGCGCTGGCTCATCCCGACGGTATCCACTAATACGAGATGACGGTTGCCCAGACTAGCCAGCGTACGCTGCAGATCATCTTCATCCGTAACGGCATGAACGGGAATGCCCAGAATCTTGCCGTAAATGCGTAGCTGATCCTGCGCGCCCACGCGGTAGCCATCGGTTGTAATCAATGCGACCTGTTGGGGGCCATGCTTAAGGGTTGCGCGTGCTGCAATCTTGGCAACGGTCGTTGTTTTGCCGACACCTGTGGGGCCTACAAGTGCAAAAACTCCTCCGGTTTCGACGATATCTGCGCCAGGGCCCACTGTTGGAATGTTGTGCTGCAAGGCTGTACGCGCCCACTTCATGCCACGCTCGGTGGTATAGCCAGCAGGCATCTTGTCGACAATCTGGCGGGACAGCGCCGGGCTAAACCCGACAGCAAGCAGGCGCCTTAATACTTCGATGCGTTCGGGATCGTTACGTTTCAGTTCGTTCCAGGCCAGCCCGGCCAACTGGCCTTCAAGCAGTTTGCGCAAGACACGGATTTCGCTCGAAATCTCCTCAACATCTGTAGAGATCGAATCGATTCTCGCCATGTTTGCGGGAACAACAGGGGAGGGGTCTGCGACGCGAGGCGGCACAGCAGATAGCGGCATCGCCGGTGAAAGCGGTTCTTCCTGCTGAGGGGCTGGCGCACTTGCAAACATCGGTTCGGACTCGCGCTCGCGTGATGCATGAACCTGGCTCTGCTGCTTGGCTTGAGCCATGACCGCAGCCACGTTGAAATTGCGCGGGATGGGATCTGGCGTAGCCGGTGGTTCAGATGGAATCTGACGAGGAGCAGTGAAGGCGCCACCCCGGATGGAGGCGATGGTGGGCTCATCCTCTTCGGTTACTTCTGGCGGAAGCGCGTAGGTACGCTGTAGATTGGCCTTTCGCGCTGGCGAAGGTGGTACTTGTGCAGTACTAACAGGTGCCACAACTGGTCGTGGCGCGGGTGCGGGAGACTGACCCAAATTGGCAATGTCGGAATCAGCTACAGCTGTAATTTCGACCCGCCCATCCTGCAATTGCCGATTCGACAGAATCAGTGCATCTGGCCCTAATTGTTCGCGCACCTGACGCAACACGTCACGGGTACTGGTACCGATGAATTTTTTAACCATCATGACCGCCTTTTCCTGTCGATCCAACCAAGCACATTATTTGTCTACTTAAACCTGAACGTGTCACGCGAGGCTTAACTGTTATTCATTGATCAGGCTGGTTTGACCGAGCCAATCACACCTACCACCTTGATGGTTTTGTTATCCGGGATTTCACTGTGAGCAATCACTCTGAATTGAGGAATCGATCGCCGTAAAAAACGTGATAGCAAGGGTCGAAGCGGCGCGGGTGTAATCAGCACACTGGAAAGCCCCTGATTTTCCATTTGTTCGGTCATGTCACTGGCTTGCTGCAAAATGGTTTCTGCCAGACCTGGTTCCAGACCACCTCGTCCGCTTGATGCCTGAAGCAGGACCTGTTCCAGACTAGGGTCAAGCGAGATCACCTGGAGTTCGCTTTCCCCTGGGAAGAGTTGATGAACAATTGCACGGCCTAGTGCAACACGCACGGCGGATGTCAGTTCGTCTGTATCCTGAGTCCGGGCAATGTGCTCGCCCAGCGTTTCCAGAATCGAACGCATATCGCGGATATGCATGCCCTCGTCGAGCAGGTTTTGCAGAACTTTCTGCAGGGTTGCTACCGGCACCACTTTGGGAATAAGTTCTTCCACCAGCTTCGGAAATTCGCGGGAGATGTGTTCAAGAAGTTGCTGAACTTCCTCACGCCCAAGCAATTCTGCTGCGTGTACCTGGAGCAAATTGGAAATATGTGTCGCCACCACGGTTGAAGAATCAACGACGGTGTACCCCAGTGACTGAGCCTGCTCGCGCAGGCTGGCATCAATCCAGATGGCGGGCAATCCAAAGGTAGGGTCTGTTGTTTGCGCGCCGGGCAGGGGTCCCAGAACATGGCCGGGATTAATAGCGAGGTACTGTCCCGAATAGGCCTCACCCTGCCCGAGATCGACCCCTTTGAGCTGGATACGATAGGCATTCGGTTTTAATTCGAGATTGTCACGAATATGAATAGCCGGGACAAGAAAGCCCATTTCCTGGGCGATTTTCTTGCGGATACCTCGAATGCGCTTCAGCAATTCGCCATTCTGGTTACGGTCGACCAAAGGAATCAAGCGGTAGCCAACCTCAAGACCCACCGCGTCCACGGGGGAAACATCCTGCCAGCTGACTTCCTGCATGGGCGCTTCTGCTGCGGCCTGTTGTGCCTCGACCGCCTGTTCGACAACGGCTTGTGTTTGACGCTGTTTAGCAGCCCGTTCCATGTACCAGGCAAGCGAGCCCAATGAAATCGCCATCATCAGGAAGGCAATATGCGGCATATTCGGAATCAATCCGAACGCGCCAATCACTGCTGCGGTGATATAAAGTGTCTGCGAGTGCGAAAATAACTGCCCGATCATCTGTTCGGACAGATCTTTGTCATCGCCCACACGGGAAACAACAATACCGGCAGCGGTTGAAATAATCAGCGAAGGAATCTGTGCCACCAGACCGTCGCCAATAGAGAGTAGGGTATAGGTTTTTGCCGCTTCGCCTACCGCCAGATTATGGGAAATCACACCAACAATCATCCCGGCGATCAAGTTGATCACCATGATTAAAATGCCGGCAACAGCATCGCCACGTACAAATTTTGATGCACCATCCATAGAGCCGAAGAAATCAGCTTCCTGAGCGATATTCTTACGGCGACGCCTGGCTTCTTCTTCCCCAATCAGACCGGCATTCAGATCGGCATCAATGGCCATCTGCTTACCCGGCATAGCATCCAACGTAAAGCGTGCGGACACTTCTGCGATCCGCCCCGCGCCTTTGGTAATCACCACGAAATTAATGATGGTGAGAATCACGAACACCACTATCCCGACTGCGAAATTGCCGCCAATCAGGAAATGGCCAAAGGCCTCAATCACCTGGCCTGCGGCGGATTCACCCTGATGTCCCTGCGTCAGAATGACACGAGTGGATGCCACATTTAATGCCAAGCGTAATAACGTGGTCATCAATAGCACTGTTGGAAACGCAGAAAATTCCAGTGGTTCCCGCGTATTGATACTGACCATCAATACAACGATCGCCATCGCAATATTGAAGGTAAAAAACAAGTCCAGAAAAAACGGAGGCAAAGGCAAAATGAATAACATCAACACCATCAGAACCAGAACGGGTCCTGCAAGTGCAGATATATTGATCTTGTTCAGCATGTTGATTCCTGACGCATTCAATGTACGCAGTGCGCGCACCGTGTGCTATTGGCCAGTCCGGACCGCCCGGCTCACGTCGAAATGCCAACGCACATTCTAAATTCAGCATAGATGCCGTTCATCGGCTCCGCCATGGAATGGGTGGCTTTATGCGCTAGGTGTGTGCGGAGATGCTTCTCATGTTTTAGATTAACAACATGAGCCTTGTTATTGAATTATCAGGAAAAAATGGGATTGTGTTTTCCTTGCGGATAAACGGTATGGGAGTGTTGTATTTCGGATGGGGCAGCCTAGGCCTCCCCACCGGGATCAAGCTCGGGTGGGACTGGCAATTTGCCTGAGAGTTCGGGTTCGGCGCCGCCGTTTGCACGCCATTGATTGACCTGATAGAGGTAGGCTAATACTTCGGCCACTGCAGCGAAGAGTGCGGGGGGAATATCCTGGCCGAGTTCTGCATGATGATAGAGCGCCCGCGCCAGAGGTGGCGTGCGCAGAATCGGCACCTTGTTTTCCCTGCCGATCTCGATGATGCGTTCGGCAAGTAGATGCGAACCCTTGGCTACGACCAGTGGTGCCGCCATGGTGTCATCGTACTTCAATGCAACGGCATAGTGAGTCGGGTTGGTAACAACTACGCTTGCTTTAGGGATCTCGCTCATCATCCGTTTGCGAGCTGCAGCCATCTGCAATTGACGAACCTTTGCTTTGATCTGTGGATCACCCTCCGCTTCCCGCTGCTCCTGCCTGACCTCTTCCTTGGTCATGCGCAGCCCCTTGCGGTATTGCCAGATCTGGTAGGGTACATCGATGAGGACGATGACCAGCATGGAGCCGATCACCATGATTAGGGTGTAGCGTGTCAGCATCCACAGCTTGGACAGTCCGGTGAGCCCAGGCATCACAATCAGACCTAGCACCTCATCGCGCTCAGACCATATTGTCATGAAGGCTACGCCACCAATCAGAACTGATTTGAGCACTGCCTTAAGCATTTCTACGAGACCGCGTGTAGAAAAGATGCGCCCAATGCCTTTCATTGGGTCGAGCTTATCGAAATTCGGTTGCAGCGGTTCGAAGGTGAAAATCCAACCCGATACCATAATCGCCGCCAGCATGGCAGCAATTGCGGTGGCAAATGGAATGGGTAATAGCGCTAGAAGCGCATCTTGAATGGAATGATTAAACAGCCGGATTAGATAGTCGGCATCATCAAGATGGTCATGATTGAAGGTAAGGCTATCAACCATGACCTTTTTGATGGCGGCATACAGGCTACCTGAGACGGCAATCAGGGCGCCGATACCTGAGGATAGAATGGAGAAAGTGATCAGTTCATGCGAACGGGCAACCTGCCCCCGCTTTCTCGCTTCTTCGAGTCTGCGGGGGGAGGGGTCTTCCGTCTGTTCAAGATCGCTATCTTCGGCCATTCAGACCCCTTAACGGAAGAGGGGGAGATTAGAGGGCAAACTTCCCTACCGGCACTTCCAGACCCTTTGCTAAATCACTCGGCGCCTGACGCAGCAGGTCGGCCAGTGCAACCTTCTTGAGTTGGCCTTCAACCAGCAAATAGCCCAGGTAGCGCGCTTCAATCAACTTTTCACCAGACTGAAGCTCGGCAAAACTCGTTGCTGTCAATTTACCTGCAAACTGTTTGGCAATGCTCTTGCGAGAAGCTTCCAGCTTTTGCAGTTGCTCTGGTGTTACGCCAAGCAGCGCATCCAGCTTTCTGCCCGACAAGGTTTCGCGCATGCCGTGCAGTACCACACCTTCGCCAATCATGAATTCGGCAAAGTTACGTGGCTGACCAGCCTGCCAGTTGCTGCTTGCGTTATAGACTGCGCGGCTCAACACACGTGCAACCGCAAGTGTACGTTCCTCACCTGGGGTCTCCAGCGGGATATTCACCTCGATGCTGTCACCTTTTTCCTGCGCCCAGACGCGATTCTGAAAGGAGCCCACATACGCTACAAAGTGCAGCTTCAACGGACGCTGGCAAATCATGGCCGAATTCAGAATATTCACCATGCTCAACGGTTTGGGTGTGATCGCATCAAACCCAATCTCCAGATCCTTGATCAAGCTTGCATAGCGAGGCCAGGCTGACTCCAGAGATGCACGGGTCTCAGCTTCAGTTTGCGGCAACTGGAAGTTGTAAATCTGCTTGTAGAGATTCCAGCGACGATCACTGTCGGATTCAGTCGAGTTGCCAGGTTTGGCCGCATTCGCCTTTTCATAAAACTCGATAAAATCGGCCGACAAATCCTTCAGCGAAGCACTGGGTACGGTACGTTGTTGACGTAAATCCGCAGGCTTGGCGGGGGTTGCGGCAATAGCAGTTGCGGCAAAGCTTGTGGCAATCAGGCCGGCAATGATCAGGGAACGCATGGAAATCTCCGATAAATGGGTACAACTTGAAGCGGGCATGATTTTACCTGCAACAAGCTTGAGTCGCATGGGCAATTTAGATTGCCTACTTATGGTTATGTCTTGCTGCTTGACGTGACTTGGTATCTATGTGGTATAGCCGGTAAATTTCCCGCGCGTCACCCGCGCGCCGTCCTTCCCAGATAACTTGATCCACCGCCTCCTCTGGATAGGGGGCTGATTCTTGACGTAGCTGAAACGTACAGGCGTCATCGCTATGCTTGAAGGACAAATCTGCATAATAGTGGAAGACGGCTAATTGGCTCGGCCCAAGCCCTTCCGCTGAAATACAGGCATCTCTTTGCGCAGCTTGAGCAAGTGAATGGGATAGATCGCGATACCCATTATAGCGATTGATGAAATCGGTACCGAAGCAGACAAACAGGCCCCAGACAAGGGTTATACCGGCCGCCCAGTTTGTGACTGCCTGCCGTCCCATGGGGCGACGCCTTGACACGGATAATACCCATACACCGGTAAGAATCAACGCAATGGCGACCTTTGCCAGATTCATTTCACTCAAAAAGCCCGGATTGATTTCGGCGATGCGGGAAGCCAGGCGAGTGGGCGTACCCAAGTGCATCGCACTCCATACTACCCACAGAAAAACAGCTAATAGGCCAAATGTCATGACGCCAAACCAGTTAAGGAAGGCGGATGCACCTCTGCGTAGGATATCCAATCCAAAGGCGCCAATTAAGGCCAATGGCGGGAGGAGTAATAACGCGTAGCTTTCACGTGCGACTCCTGCCAGGCTTAGATTCAGCAGTACTAACGCTGCCGCAATGAGTGGCATGAGCAGGCGAGGTTCGGACAATCTGTCTTTGTGCATCCATAGTGTGGCTGCTGCTAAAGGCCATGCAGGCCACGCGTACCAAGGAAGCAATCCAAAGTAATAGCCGAACTCATGGGTGGCTCGAATGTGATTCAGACCGCCAAACCAGCCCAGCGCGTCTACCTGTAGCCAATGGTTAAAGGCTGCAGGATGACTTTGATGTAATGCAGAAATCCAAGAAAGCATGACGGGTACGGCGAGCGCTAATGCAATCACGAGCCCGGAGAAAAAGCGAGGATTTCGCCACGCAGGCAGTACTGCGATCGATAGAGCCAATAGCAGCAGATCCAGTGGCGCGACCAGATTGGCGGACAGACCGAGAATAATCAGCGCAGTACCAAGTAAGGCGCCCGATTGTAGTGGTAGTCTGCGTGCCAGCGTCAGTGCGTATAACCCTAAGCTCCATCCTGCCGCCATCGCGATATCAGGATTGAGCATGTGACCAGGCAGTAGAAAACCCAAACAACCGATCAGGATCAGAACAGCGCTGCGTCCATGTCTGCGTCCAAGTGCTTCTCGCCCGGCCAAGCCAACACCCCAGAGCGTGAGTGATGCGAAAGCTATGGTTGCTAAACGCGCTGCATCATGAATTGCAATTCCCAGTGGCTGGCCAAGCCAGGCAAAAGCAGATGCGACCCAAACAAATAGTGGTGGGCGTACAACATAGACTTCTCCGCCTATCATGGGCGTGGAGAGACTCCCACCCGAAAGCATGTGTTTGACCATATCCACGATGAGGGTTTCATCGGGCTTCAGTGGGTCGCGCCCAAATAGTCCGGGCAGGAGCCAGACCAAGCACAGCAGCAAAAGTAACCACGGCTTCTCTGTAGCCTTTGGAAGACGCTGTTCGGAGGGCGGGACATAGGTCAGCATGGGGAAGCGATACAAGTGTGGTACACGAGTCTATCAGCTTTATGACAATGTCCGAAACAGTAATCGCCTAGGTTAAAGGTGCATGTAGGGGAGATCAATCGTGCTGATAGAGGCAGGGCGGTAAAACAAAAGGGCAGCCTAAGCTGCCCTTTGCGACTGAAAGCGCTGAATTACTTCTTTGCGCCCAGCGAACCGTACTTTTGACGGAACTTGTCGATACGGCCTGCGGTATCAACGATCTTTTGCTTGCCAGTGTAGAACGGATGGCAATCGGAGCACACTTCGATGTGCAGATCCTTGCCGGTTGAGCCGGTCTTGAACACGCTACCGCAGGAGCAAGTTACGTTGATTTCTTTGTAATTCGGGTGGATACCAGCTTGCATTTAGGGAGTCCTTTGCAAAGGGGGCCTGGATTGTGCAGCGCCCGGTTTCAGTAAAAGCGGAATTATGCGTTATATCGTAAGGCATGGCAAGCAAACTAAAGTATGCTTGCTCGCCATTTTTACTTAGTGTGGCTTAGCGTTTACTGGCAACCCAGTCAGCAACCCCTGCAAGAGCCTTGACGATATGCTCGGGCTGCGTACCGCCAGCCATCGCCATATCCGGACGACCGCCACCCTTGCCGCCAACTTGCTGCGCAACAAAGTTCACCAGCTCGCCTGCCTTCAGGCTAGCAGTTAAGTCTGCAGTCACACCGGCCACAATGGCTACTTTACCATCAGCTACAGATGCCAAAACTACAGCAGCCGAGCCAAGCTTGTTTTTCAGCTTGTCGACGGTTTCGCGCAGAGCTGTGTTATCCGCCCCATCCAGTTGCGCCGCCAGTACTTTAATACCGCCCACGGCTACAGCTAGATCAGCAAGTGATTCACCTTGGCTGGCCGCCATCTGCGCCTTCAACTTGGCCAGCTCTTTTTCCAGTGACTTCAGGTTGTCCTGCAGTTTGTCGATCTTGCTAACCAGCTCGCCCGGCTGAGCCTGCACGGCAGCAGTTGCGCGTTTCATCTCGGCTTCCTGAGTCTGAACCCAGACCACAGCGCCTTCGCCCGTCACTGCCTCGATCCGGCGGATACCAGCGGCTACGCCGCCTTCGGCCACAATCTTAAAGAAGCCAATGTCACCAGTGCGATGGACGTGCGTGCCACCACATAATTCGGTGGAGAAGTCACCCATCTTCAATACGCGTACTTCGTCGCCGTACTTCTCGCCAAACAACGCCATCGCACCGCTCTTCACGGCATCATCGAAGTTCATCAGCGTTGCGGTCACCGCATAGTTCTGCGTGATCACATGATTGACGATGGCTTCGATCTTGGCGATTTCTTCCGATGTCACTGCCTGGGTGTGCGCGAAGTCGAAGCGGGTGCGCTCCGGATTGACCAGCGAACCCTTCTGCGCGACATGCGTACCCAGCACTTCGCGCAGGGCGGCATGCAGCAGGTGAGTGGCCGAGTGATTGCGAGCGGTCGCCATGCGCTTATGCAGGTCGATGATAGCCATCGCCGATTGTCCAACCTTCAGCGTGCCACGGGAAAGTGTACCCTGATGACCAAAAACGGATGCCTTTATCTTTTGCGTGTCAGCGACATCGAACAGTGCATCGAGTCCGCCGGAAACCACGATTTCACCCACGTCACCAACCTGACCACCGCCTTCTGCATAGAAGGCCGTATTGTCGAGTACGACTACGCCGGTTTCACCCGCCTGAAGCGTATCAACAGCTGCACCATCCTTGTACAAAGCAAGAATATTGGCATTCACGCTGCCCGATACATATCCTTCGAAGCAGGTTTCTGGACCATCATATTCAATATTGGCTGCTGCATTGAATTTGCCTGCAGCACGGCCGCGTTCTTGCTCCTCGGAAAGCTCGCGGTTGTAGCCAGCTTCATCCAGTTCGATTTCGCGTTCGCGACAGATATCGGCTGTCAAATCTATCGGGAAGCCATAGGTGCTGTGCAATGTGAATGCAGTCTTGCCATCCAGCGTCTTTTTGCCCCCTTCAAGCGACTTCTCGAGCAGCGCCATGCCGGTATCCAGCGTACGGGCAAATTGCTCCTCTTCCTGCTTGAGTGCGGCTTCGATGCGAGTCTGGCCGGATTCCAGTTCCGGATAGGCTTCGCCCATTTCCTTGACGAGATCAGCCACCAGCTTGTGGAAGAACAGACCCTTCTGACCCAGCTTGTAACCATGGCGAATTGCACGGCGAATAATACGACGCAGCACATAGCCGCGACCTTCATTCGATGGCAGCACGCCATCGGCGATCAGGAAGGAACAGGCGCGGATGTGATCTGCAATGACCTTCAGTGAAGGCACATTCTGGCTGTATTCAATGCCAGTTTCACGTGCAGCAGCACGGAGCAGGTTGGCAAAGAGGTCGATTTCGTAGTTGGTATGCACGTGTTGCAGCACGGCAGACAAGCGCTCCAAGCCCATGCCTGTATCCACCGATGGCTTCGGCAGCGGATGCATCACGCCGCTTTCATCGCGGTTGAACTGCATGAACACGTTGTTCCAGATTTCGATGAAGCGGTCACCATCTTCATCGGGCGATCCTGGCGGACCGCCTGGAATGTCCGGACCGTGATCGTAGAAAATCTCAGTACAGGGTCCGCATGGCCCGGTATCGCCCATTGCCCAGAAGTTATCGCTGGCATAGGGGGCACCCTTGTTGTCGCCGATCCGGATGATTTTTTCTGCGGGCACGCCAACCTGCTTGTTCCAGATGTCGAAGGCTTCGTCATCGCTGGCGTAGATGGTAACCAGCAACTTCTCCTTCGGCAGATTCAGCCATTGAGGCGAAGTCAGGAATTCCCATGCGAATTTGATTGCGTCTTCCTTGAAGTAATCGCCAAAGCTGAAATTGCCGAGCATTTCAAAGAATGTATGGTGACGTGCGGTATAGCCAACGTTTTCCAGATCGTTGTGCTTGCCGCCTGCGCGCAGACATTTCTGCGAGGTGGTCGCGCGGGTATAGCTGCGCTTGTCGAAGCCCAGGAACACGTCCTTGAACTGAACCATGCCGGCGACGGTGAACATGATGGTGGGATCATCGCCCGGAATCAGGCTGGATGATTGAACAATCTGATGGCCTTTGCCTTCAAAGAAGGTCAGGAATTTCTGACGGATGTCTGCTGCGCGCATGAACGGCTTCCGAAATCTGGGTAGAAAACAATACTGAGTTAACCCCCATTATGCCGCAGATGCAAATGAACTTCATCCATCTGGCGGGAAATCGATGCGCGCGGGCGTGTGCACGTGCACAAAAACAAACAAGTCACAATTTGAGAGATAGAAAAAGGGCCCGTGAAAACGGACCCTTTGAGCGAAATATCATGCCAGATTTACTTGGCAGCGCCTTCCGCGCCTTCGCGAGCTAGTTTGTCCCACAGGAATGCATATTCCATTGCAACTTTATCAGCACGTTGGCCGCTATCGGCTGCACCAGCGTGACCCCCTTCAATGTTCTCGTAATAGAGCACATTCGGGTGACCCTGATCCATCATCTTGGCTGCCATCTTGCGTGCATGGCCAGGATGGACGCGATCATCACGTGTCGAGGTTGTGAACAGCACATTCGGGTACTTTACTTCAGCCTTGACGTTTTGGTAAGGCGAGAAGCGGCTGATGTATTCCCACTCTGCAGGAATATCTGGATTGCCGTATTCACCCATCCAGCTTGCGCCAGCGAGCAGCTTGTTATAGCGCTTCATATCCAGTAGCGGCACCTGGCAGACCACAGCATTCCACAGATCCGGACGCTGAGTCAGCATGACGCCCATCAGCAGGCCGCCATTCGAGCCACCCTGAATGCCCAGGTGTCGCGGAGAGGTGATCTTGCGTGCAATCAGATCTTCACCGATGGCAATGAAGTCGTCATATGCACGTTGACGCTTTTCCTTCAGCGCACCTTCATGCCAGCGCGGACCAAACTCGCCGCCGCCACGGATATTGGCAAGCACATACACACCACCACGCTCCAGCCATGCTTTACCGATACCGGCGTTGTAGCCCGGAGTCATGCTGACCTTGAAGCCGCCATAACCGTACAGCAGGGTAGGATTATTGCCATCCAGTTTCAGGTCGCGTGGCTTGACGATGAAGTACGGTACCAGCGTGCCATCTTTAGATTTGGCTTCGTACTGTGCGATTTCCAGCCCGGATGCATTGAATCGTTCAGGTGACTGCTTCAGCAATTCGCGCTTGTCTGAACCTGCGCTCGCCAACGCCAGATTGGAAGGGGTTAAAAAGTCGGTATGACTAAAGAAGTAATCATCAGAGTGATCTGGATCTACCGCAGATGCTGAAACTGAGCCAAATGCAGGCGCATCGACCTGGCGGTTTGTCCACTTGCCCTGATCAAATTTCCACTCAATCAGGCGACCCTTGACCTTATCCAGTACATCCAAGATGACATAATGGCGCGTGAAAGTGTAGTGTTCGAGACTGGTTGTGTCCGAGGGCGTGAACAGTGCGACAAAGTTATCGTTGCCGGCACGGAAATCCTTCAGATCGATAGCAAGCAAAGAGCCGGCAGGCCATGTCTTGCTTGATGTGACGAGTGGTGATTCAAGCTTCATCAATAATTGATGACCGAAGAACGAGATGGTTGCGTCCTTTGGCTTGTTCAGTTTAACCAGTTTGTTGTTTTCAAACAGGTATTCATCGCTCTCATAGAATGAGTGCTGAACGTTAATGCGATCATAGTGTACGCCGTTGGTATCAACGCCGAAGCCATTTGCAGACATATCGTCTTTTTCTGCGGCGATGACAGTTTTGGCGGAGGACAGCGGGGTGCCGCGCTTCCACAGTTTCACAATGCGAGGGTAGCTGGAGGTTGTCATGCTACCGTCGCCAAAATCTGTTTGAACAAAGACGGTGTCGCGGTTAATCCAATCCATGCCGCCTTTGGCGAGTGGCAGCTCAAACCCGTTTTTCACCCATGTACGGTTCTTCAGATCAAACTCGCGCACGATCACGGCATCGCCACCGCCTACGGACAAGGATACCAGGCAACGATCATAGTTCGGATAAACACAGTTCGCACCGTGCCATACATAGCTTTGCTTATCAGCCTGACCCAATGCATCAACATCGATAATCGTGTCCCACTTTGGATCGGCCTTGCGATATTCAGCCAAAGTGGTGCGACGCCAGATGCCACGGCGATGTTCGCTGTCGGTCCAGAAGTTGTAATAGTAGTTACCAATTTTGGTGATGCCCGGAATACGATCCTTGGCATCAAGAATTGACAGCATGTCCTGGCGAATCGATTTGAAGGTGGACAGGTTTTCCAGTGTTTTGCGGGTGCTGGCATTTTGACCCTTCACCCAGTCCATCGGTTTCTCACCGTTTACTTCTTCTAGCCACTGAAAGGCATCTTCTGCTGTATCGCGTGCAGGTTCGGAGGCTTGGGCAAAAGCTTGACCAATACCGAGTGCCAACAAGCTGATCGCCAGGGTGGTGCGCATGGGTACGTCTCCTGAATGGTGTTCGAATTTTTCAATTGAGCATGCTTCGGGTTCGAGCATCGCAGAAGATTATTAGAAAGTGAGCAAAGGCGACAAGGTAAACGCGACGAGCTGTCGATTTTACGGATGGATGGAGATGTTTCGTTATGTTAGGGTTCTTTGAGGATTTTGCGGATTAAATCGAAAGAAAATCCTCTATTGTATAGAAATGATGCTTGCTTTTTATATTCATTTGCATTGGTCGGTGATGTGCGGAACTTTTTAAGCAATATTGCTCGTGCTCGATCAAGTTCGCTGTTGCCATCCGGATGGTCTGCGTGCGCAATGACCATATCGATCAGCTGACCGTCAATTCCGTGGCTTTGCAGGGACTGTCTGAGACGAAATTCCCCATGCTTACTACGGTAACTGTTGAAGTATTGCTCCGCGAAGCGCTGATCAGACTGCCAGTTGCGTGCCACAAAGTATTCAAGCAACGCTGTGATTTGCTCGGGTGTCGCGCCCTTCTGCATGAGCTTCTGACTCAGTTCAAGGCGCGAATGTTCACGTCGCGAAAGCAGTCGCAGCATGAAGTCCCTCAGCTTGTCGTCGCTCAGTGGGGGAGCATCGGAAGGCGATGGGTCTGCTTCTTCAAATAGCATGCTTGTTCATTCGGTGCGTCAGTGTGGAGGGAGATATTGTATGCAGTCATACATAGCAATATGGCCGGACAAGCCGGCCATATTGGAGAGTAGGCACTGCCTTATTCTTCAGTTGCCATCTCTTCGTCGTCTGCTTCCTGACCCGCTGCGATCGGCATGGACACGCCAACAATGTCGCGAATCTTCTTCTCGATTTCACTGGCCATTTCAGGGTTATCGCGCAAGAACTCGCGCGAGTTATCTTTCCCCTGACCAATCTTGTTACCCTGATAAGCGTACCAAGCACCAGATTTGTCGATCACCTTGTGCTGAACCCCCAGCTCGATGATTTCACCTTCGCGGGAAATGCCTTCGCCATACAAAATATCGAAATTGGCTTCGCGGAACGGAGGGGACACTTTGTTCTTGACAACCTTCACGCGGGTTTCGTTACCAACGACTTCATCGCCACGCTTGATCGCACCGGTACGTCGAATGTCCAGACGCACAGACGCATAGAACTTCAGTGCGTTACCGCCGGTAGTTGTTTCAGGATTGCCAAACATCACGCCAATTTTCATGCGAATCTGGTTAATAAAGATAACCAGTGTATTGGTGCGTTTGATATTGCCTGTGAGCTTGCGCAGTGCCTGACTCATCAGACGGGCCTGCAGACCGACGTGGCTGTCACCCATCTCGCCTTCAATTTCAGCCTTGGGCACCAGAGCGGCGACCGAGTCGACCACAATGATATCTACACCGGAAGAACGCACCAGCATGTCGCAGATCTCAAGTGCTTGTTCACCCGTATCCGGCTGAGAGATCAGCATGTCGCTAACATTGACACCCAGCTTCTGGGCATAGACTGGATCGAGTGCATTTTCCGCATCGATGTAGGCGGCGACACCCCCCAATTTTTGAACCTCTGCCACGGCTTGAAGACACAGCGTCGTTTTACCGGAGGATTCTGGCCCGTAAATTTCGATCACACGGCCGCGCGGCAGACCGCCAACGCCCAAGGCCAGATCCAGACCCAGGGAACCAGTAGAAACCACTTGCAGGTCGTTTTCGATTTGCGCTTCGCCCATCTTCATGATGGAGCCTTTACCGAATTGCTTCTCGATTTGCGCCAGTGCGGCTGCAAGTGCCTTGCTCTTGTTTTCGTCCATGATGGGCCTCTGCGTTTAGGGAACGATCGTTCACTGATTTCGATGGGCGGATTATGCAGAACCCGACCATCGAATGCAAGAGGCATGATGTTGCAAATTATCTACATGACGCGAAAGCTTATGCGCCGGAGACGATTTGATCCAGTCCCTGCTGGCGGCGCGGCAGGGTAAAGTAGAATGTGGCGCCCTGACCCGGTGCGGCTTGCGCCCACACTCGACCATTATGTCGATTCACGATCCGTTGCACGATTGCCAGTCCGACACCATTGCCTTCGAACTCTTGCGGACTGTGCAAACGCTGGAAGGCGCCAAATAACTTGTCGGAGTAGGCCATATCAAAGCCTGCGCCGTTATCGGACACGAAGAACGCATTCTGTCCTTCGAGATGCGTGGCACCAAATTTGATGACGGGCTCGGCTGTTTTTGCGGTGAATTTCCAGGCGTTACTCAGGAGATTCTGCAAAACCTGCCGCAGCAATTTGGGATCAGCGTCGGTTACAAGATTCGGCATCACGTTAAACGTGACGCGCCGGCTCGTATCTGCTGCTTTGATATCCTCGAATATATCGGTTGCCATCTCTGAAAGATTGACCGGTTGCAGCGACATTTCGCTCCGGGACAGGCGCGACAGGTTCAGCAAATCATCAATCAGATTTGACATGTTCTGCGTTGCGCGCCGAATCCGTCCAAGATATTGCTTGCCTGCGTCATCAAGCTTGTCACCGTAGTCCTCAAGCAAGACTTGCGAAAAGCCATCTACCGAGCGTAATGGGGCGCGTAAATCGTGAGACACAGAATAACTGAAGGCTTCCAGTTCGCGATTGGCTGCAGCCAGCGCACGGGTGCGCTGCTCGACGAGATCTTCAAGGTGATTGCGATAGTGGTTCAGTTCGATTTCCGCGCCTTTGCGCTGGGTAATGTCAATCAGATAGCCTTGCAAATGCCGTTCGCCGCGTTCGTCTTCGATGCTGGTAGCAGCGAGCATGACCCACATGATTTTATTTTCGGCGCCCAGCATGCGGCATTCGAATTCCATGCTGGCTCCGTTATCACTTCGGTCGCTGAATAGCTTATAGGCGAGGTGCCGGTCTTCCTGATGCAGATAGCTGGTCAGGAATCCCTCGCTGTACCAGATATGCAGCGGATAGCCTAAAAGATTTTCGGCCTGGGGACCGACATAGGTGAAGCGCCACTCAGCCGGATTGGCTTCCCATGGCACCACGTTGGTTGATTCAACGAGGCGCCGGTAGCGATCTTCGGACGTGCGAAGGGCGGCTTCAATTTGGGTTCGCTGCGCAATGTCTGCCTGCAATTCCGCATTTTTGTCTTCTAGTGCTTTAAACAGGCCATCCAGAGATTGCCGCGTAATTTCCAGACTCTGCCCCAGTCGACCGATTTCATCCTGCCGCTTCCATTCAAATGGCGTCGATAGATCGCGCTGTGCCAGTCGGATGGATTCGGTCATCAGTCGCTTGACCGGATTCAGTACACGATTATGCAGTAGGACGAGAATCAGCCCGAGGCTGACGAGAAATTGCAGTGCAACACTGCCCACATAGTAACGGGAATACTGGTCAATATTATTGATCAGAATGCCATCATCCATCTCGACGGTTACTTTGCCAATCACGTTGCCCTGCTTGGTCACAGGCAGAGACAGTGAGCGCAGCTTTCCCTGACGGCGTTCGGGCTTGTTTTGCTCGAGGAATGTGCCCAGCGTGGCGTCCTGCACTACGACACGCACAATGCGATCGTCGCCCATGACAGAGTCAAGGAGCGGTTTACCTGTCTCGGCGGAAAGGTTCCACAATGGCTCCTGCATACCCAGTACAAGAATCTGGGTAATGCGTGAGTGTTCCTCAACCAGACGCTTCTTGAGAGCTTCCTGCTGTCGGCCAATAGTGATGATACTGGTGATAATGCCTGGGATGAGCAAGCCAAACAGGATGGCAAGCGTAACAGCGCGACGCAAGGTTAGTGCCATGGTCTGAATTCCTGTGCATCCTGAGGGTTTAGGCAAGCTGCCATCTGTCAATCCTGTTAAGTATGACACGTCGTGCGGAGTATTTGGGACAACAAAAAGCCAGAATGCTGTTCCCTGCGCAATGGGTCTCCTCTATTATTAGGCCGTAAAGCGATTGATCGCAAAAATATCGAGGCGAGTAAGCGTGAAGGTGATTGTGCTCGGCGCAGGGATAACAGGCGTCTGTACGGCGTGGTTTCTGCATAAGCAGGGATATGAGGTAACTGTGCTGGATCGCCAGCCGGATTGCGCACTTGAAACGTCTTTCGCGAATGGCGGGCAGGTGTCCGTGTCTCAGTCCGAACCATGGGCATGTCCTGATGCGCCCGGACGCATCATTCGATGGCTGGGGCAGGATGATTCGCCATTGCTATTTCGTCCCAAAATGGATTCACGTCAGTGGCGTTGGGCATTGGCCTTTTTGCGGGAGTGCCTACCGGGAGCGGTCAATCATAATATCCGGCAGATGGTCGCACTCGGTGCTTTCAGCAAGCGCACATTGCGAGCACTACGAGCCGAAACGGGCATTCAATACGATCAGCAGACCAAAGGTATCCTGCAGCTCTATTTTGATGATGAGTCATTCGATAAGGCTTGCTTGACCAGCGAGACATTGCGATCGCTGGGGTGTGAGCGTAAAGCAATTTCGGTATTTGATGCACTTGAAATGGAGCCGGCATTGCGCTCGGTGAGTGGGCGACTGGCGGGGGTGACCTATGCCCCGGATGACGAATCCGGCGATGCGCGAAAGTTTACCCATGAACTGAAATTGCTCGCAGAAAGGGCGGGCGTGGAGTTCCGCTTTAACACCTGTATCCTTTCACTGGAAACGGATGGTCAAGATATTGTCGGCGTGCGTACGCGTTCTTCCGGTGCGCAGTGCCAGCTGGAAAAGGCGGACGCGTATGTGGTATGTCTTGGCAGCTATTCTGCCGATCTACTGCAGCGCGCAGGCATCTATGTCCCTATTTATCCGGCAAAAGGCTATTCGGTGACGATGCCGATCCAATCAGATGATCTGGCTCCTCGCGTTAGCATTACCGACGAGTCTGCACGTCTGGTGTATTCACGACTTGGGGATCGTATTCGAATTGCGGGGACGGCAGAGTTTTGCGGCTTTAACACTGACTTGAATAAGACGCGTTGCGAATCTCTACTTAAACGCTATTTTGCAACCTTTCCTGATTCCGCGGTCAGACAGGATGCACAGCTCTGGACGGGATTACGACCGTCTACGCCATCAAATGTCCCGATCCTGGGACGCAGTCGTTACCCAAGTCTGTACGTGAATAGTGGACACGGTACGCTTGGATGGACAGAGGGGCCGGGGTCAGGGTTGGCAATCGCAACGTTGGTGAGTGGTCAGAACCCCGAGCTAGATTTTTCATTCTGGCATGACGGCGGTCGTGCTCGCTTGCCCGGACACCCATCCTAGATGCGTCGCAAAATGTTGCCCAATCCGTAATTGCGGGTTTGACGCCTCAATCTGTTGTTCACTTTCCCACTTCTTGATGATTTGAGTCGCGATTGGCCAGGCCTCGGGTATGGTTCGCGCTTGCGGCAATGCATGTACTAAAAGTGCATTGCCAAACCAGGTGAGGTCGGACTCATGTCCGCACCCGAAGCTCGGATGCGTCGCATCGGACGCTGTCATGATCAAGGTATTCTGATTGGCAAGCGCATCGATATATCCACCGCTGAAACAGCCAGAGATAAAGATCGCTCGATAGTGAATGCCGGCGTCGTCAAGTGTTCCCTTCATCCATTGCGGCGTAATGGGATCGAACTCGACTGGCGGCTGTATCAGCTGGAGATCGAAGTCCGGCGAGCCATGTGAAGTGATGTAGAGTACAAGTATATCTTCGTCCAGCTTCATACGCTGGCTAACACTGCGGATTGCACGAGTCAGGCTGGTGCGCGTGACAAGTGGCAGCATTGTCGCGTGAGCGGGATGATTGGCGAGCAGAACCGCATCACGCGCATGAAAGTGTCGGCTGAGCGTAGTATGCGCCAGCCGCGCTTCATTCAAAAATACTTGCTCGTCACCATTGCCAGCAATGGCAATCACATAGACGTTGCGTTCCCCAGCGATACGTGGCGCTACGACATCTAGCTGAGCATCCAGTAGCACATTCTGATTGTATAGCTGGCTTTCAGAAAAGGCAGCTGTCGACTGAACACTCCCTGACGACATCGTCCAGTAGGGTTGCTGCCAGGCCAACCAGCCATGCGCCGTTTCAATCAAAAAGAGCGCGAACGCGGCCATGATCGTGCGTTTGCTGGTAGCAATCAGGCTGATATATCTCAGCAGTGCAATGCCCGCCCACGCTGCGGGGAGTGCCATGAGGACTTCGGGCAGCATGGGAAAATGAGCATTGCTCCATTCAGACGTAGCAGGAAAACGGGTGATGCCCCACGTGGCCGCTGCACGCAATGCACATACCGCCACTAGCATCCATACCCACAGCACAAGGAGGTCACGTGCGCGGGTCAGTCGAGGGAAAATGCCTGCCAGTACAACCCCCACGCAGAATAGCGACGCAAGCCGGAACGCAAACCGGCCGGCTACGAATAGGCTAACACCAGCCTCAACTGGCCAATCGCCCGCTATGCTCAGTAGCTCCGCAAGTAGAATTGCGAGTGGCAGACTACGCAAACTTAAATGCACCGTCTGAAATGGACGGGCAAATAGGAGTTTGAGTGCTAGTCGCGCAGCGATGGGGCGAGTTGGCATCATCAAGGCGGACTCAGACTGCCGGCCAAACCGAATCGGCGTTTTCCTTAGCACGATCGCTTTGTTTCAATGCAACCAGAGTATGTGGTGCATCTGCCAGCGTTACCAGCCATGTCCGCAATTCATCGCGACGGAAGCCAGCCAGCGTCACCGTATCGCCTGCCTTGAACTGGGAAACGTGCCCCTCAAGGGAGGTGTGGGTGACGCGCAGTCCATCGACCGCAATTATTAGATCGCCAGCGGAGATGCCCGCTGCCTGAGCCGGGCTCCCCTCAAGTACATGGGAAACCTTGGCGCCCGCTGCGTCTTGGCTGGTACGCCAGCCAAGCCAAGCAGGTGCAACTGGAATCGAATCAAGCCATTTGCCTTTATCGCCGCCATGACTTGGCGCGCGCTGTTGCCAGTCAATGCCTGCAGAGGCAAGCAAGGACTGCAGGGGAAGATCCTGGGTGCTGCGAACAGCTAGATCAAAGAATGTACGCAAATTCAGACCAGTCACGTCTTCCGCAATGGATTCAAATTCATCTTCTCCGATACCCTGTCCACGCTTCGCACCTTCATGGAAGTCGCGACCGTACCGCTGCCATAGAGCCAGCATGACATCATCCAGTGAGTGTTTGCCATGGGTTTCATTGCGAATGTGCAAGTCCAAGCACAAGCCGGCGAGCGCACCCTTGGTGTAGTAACTGATCCCGCTATTGGGCGAGTTTTCATCCTGGCGATAGTATTTGATCCACGTATCAAAGCTGGATTCAGCCAGTGTTTGCACAAGTCTGCCAGGCTGGCTGATGACGCCGGAAATTGTTTGACCGAGCAGTTCCAAATAGGAATCGGTATGAATGACCCCGGCGCGCAGCAGTAACAAGTCGTCGTAGTATGACGTAATGCCTTCGAACACCCACAACAGACGGGTCAGACTTTCGCGATCATGCGCATACGGGGCAAATGCGGCGGGTTTGATGCGTTTCACATTCCAGCTATGGAAGTATTCATGAGAGATCAGGCCGAGGTATTTGCGATAGCCATCCTTCTGCGTGGTTTCTCCTAGGCGTGGCAAATCGTCGCGTGTCACGACCAGTGCGGTTGATGCACGATGCTCCAGTCCGCCATAACCATCAGGGGTGACAACGGTCATGAATACATAGCGATCAAAGGGGGCAGGCTCGCCAAACATGCGGATCTGTGTCTCGCAAATGGCTTTACAGTCGTGTAGAAGACGCGCCTCGTCCAGATGTCTAAACCGCCCAGCCAGCACGAAATCATGTGGCACACCACAGGCTTCGAATTGCAGCAGGGTAAACGCGCCCAGCTCTACCGGATGATCAATCAGCTCGTCGTAGTCGGCCGCGCTGTAGTGACCAAAGCCATACGCTGGCGCACCTGCCGTTTGCAATGAGGTGGCAACCCGCCAATCCGCAAATTGTGCACCCTTAGGGGGGGCGATTTCAACATCGCAGGGCAGGTGACTCTGCCCCTCAACTGCTAGAAAAACGCTGGTGCCATTGAAAAAGCCGCGTTGATCATCGAGATAGGCATGCCTCACTGACAGATCGAAGGCATACACCGTGTATTCAAGTGTGAGTGCTCCCTGAACGGCCGCAGCTTCCCAGCGATTTTTATCTACTTTGTTCAGTGTGACATCCCGACCGGCGGAGTGCGCACGAATGGACACAATGTTCTTCGCAAATTCACGAATCAAGTAAGAACCTGGAATCCAAACGGGCAGGGAAAATGCCTGTCCCTGTGGATCGGGAGAATCTACCGTCAGACTGACGGTAAATAAATGGGCTTCCGGACGGGTGGCTTCGATTCTGTATTTGATCGTGTTCATTGCTGCTTGCTCATGCGATGGGCTTGGGTTCGGCATTCTAGCGCATGGCGAATGACTTGGGCGCGTTCGTCTGTATTCCATGCGTGTCAGGCGCTTTAACGCAGGTAAAGGCTGAAAAAAGTGTGTAAGTGATTTATACCAAGACAAGCAGGTTCATTGAATCTGGCGTGGCGCCATGGGCGATGGGCACAGGAGAAACACGAATGCTTGGCAAATTGACTGTCATTCAACGGATCGCAGGCGGTTTTGCGGTACTGGTTCTGATGTTGGTCATAGTGGCTGTGACCGGCTTGATTGGACAGGCGCGAATCAAAACGAGCTTGAATCACGTGTCTAGCGAGACTGCGCTGCGAAATGTCAGTCAGTCGGCCATGATTGCGCTCCTTGAAGTTGGGCGGCAGGCCGATGTGATGCATAATACGGTTGATAACGGTGAGATTACGGCGATCAAGGCCCAGTTTTCGGCCACTAAGCAGCGGCTTGAGAAACTTAGAGGCGAACTGAAAGAGGTGACAGCTGAGAGTGAAGAGCTGACCGAGGTTTTCAAGCAGTTCGATCAGCGCGTCTCCGGCGTCATGGATGCGGCTGGCAAGGTGTTTTCAAATCATAGCGACTATGCGGGCTTGCAGGCTCCGATCAAGCGCACACGCGGTGACCTGGAAGATACTGCCGACGAGCTCGACTCACTTTTAGCGGATGCAATTGATCACGGCGGTGCAGCCAAAGAGGCATTAACGAATATACGCAAGGCAGTGAAAAAAGGGGTGCTGCGAGCGACAGGCGCCATGCAGAATCGAAATCTGGCATCTGCCCGTATCGCCGCTACCGATATGAACCCCATTGCCAATGATCTTGACGCCAATCTGGGCAAGTTGAGCGGTGGCAAGCTTGATGAAATCAAGGATCAGGTTACACATTACCTGACGCTCATTAAGGGCGATAAAGCCCTGATGCCGCAATTTCTAAAATCACTCGAATTGGATGAGCGCTCCATTGCCGCGCTGAAAGAGATGAATGCCAAGCTGGCCGACACGCAAAAGGTGCTCGAGAAGGTGAATACCGACGCCGGGCAGCGAGCTGACGAAGCTCGTGAATCTGGTGCCCGGACAAGCCAGACTGCGGTCGTCATGATTTTGGTGATCGGAATTGCAGCGATGGCAATCGGGTTTGTAGTGGGTAGCTGGGTGACCGCCACAATCCGTGGCCCAATGGCCAGTGTGATTGAGCAGCTTAAGCGCGTCGCGCAAGGCGATATGACCCAGCGGGTGCGCGTTTCCAGTCAGGACGAATTTGGTGAACTGGCCAAGTTTACAAATGAGCTGACAGAGCAGCTGCGAGATACTCTGCATGAAATCAGTGATGGCGCCATCAAACTGGCAGAGGCCAGTGAGGAGAGTGCAGCGATTACACAGGAAACCAGCAATGGTATCGACATTCAGAAGCGTCAGACAGATGTCATTGTGGGCATCATGACGCAGATGTCGGATAGCGTGCATGCAGTCGCCCGGAGTGCAGACAGTACACTGAGCGAGATCCGATCGGCACGCGCAGTGGCGGAATCCGGACACCATGTGGTTGAACAAAATATCGGGCTAATCAATGGCTTGGCGAACAATATCGAAACGGCATCGCAGGTCGTTGAGCGCCTGAATGCATATAGCAGCGACATTGGCAGAATCCTGGATGTGATTCGTGATATTGCCGATCAAACAAATCTGCTGGCACTCAATGCGGCGATCGAAGCTGCGCGTGCGGGTGAGCAGGGACGCGGCTTTGCTGTTGTGGCAGATGAAGTAAGGACGCTTGCCAGTCGTACGCAGCAGTCAACCAGTGAAATCAATACCGTTATCGAGCGGCTGCAATCTGCTGTACGTGAAGCTGTGAAAGTGATGGCAGATAGCCGAAATGAAACCACGGCCAGTGTTACGCAGGCGGCCGAGGCAGGAAAGGCGTTGTCTGCCATCTTGGAAAGCATGCGCATTGTGGATCGCATGAGTCATGAGATTGCGGACGCGGCATCGACGCAAACGAGTAATTCACGTGATATGCAAAATGGCGTGACTGAAATCAGTCGCATCGCCGAGCAAACTGCAGACGGATCAGTTCAAATGGCGCAAGCCAGCAAGGATTTGTCAGCACTGGCAGATAGACTGCAAGTGCATGTGTCGAGATTCCGGATTTAAAGGGTGAGGGCGAGCGTATGCCATTACCAGATGACTTTGAAGCCAAACTAGCTAAGTTACGGTTAGACTACCTAGCGAGCTTGCCAGCCAAACTTGATGAGATGGAAGCGGCATTTCATCACTCGATAGACCATATTGAGTCTCGACGAGATTTTGCGCGTATGGCGCACTCTCTCGCAGGTACTGGTGCTACATTTGGCATGCCGGATCTCACGGCCTGGGCGCGTGAAATTGAGTATGGCGCAAAGGCAGAGCAAGGTAGCGAGACACCCTGGAGTGCGCAGTTTGCCGAGTTATTCAACCGGGCACTGCGTGATATCAGGATGCTCGTACAAAGCCAAATAGCAAGTGAATGAATGCCCCTTACCGGTCCAGCAGGCAGCCTGTCAGGGCGCTACTGCCTGTATTCTTGCCAATCCTCTCCGGTGTTGTGCAGATAGTATCGTCCTTGATACTTGAACACCATGATGCCACCGTTATCGCTGGCAAACTGGGTCCTTGCCAAACCGTGCGTGTAGTCACTGATTTTCACGCTGTCGGCAAATGGGCTCTTGGCCGCCATGCCATATAGTAATTGCGCCAGGGCAAGATAACTGCTGGGGGTATCGACAAGCACCGGTGAACTGCCGTGGTTCACCTGTTTGCCCAGTAAACGCACACCAACGGGTATTAACGAAATACTCGGGGCAGGTATTTCCCGTAAGCCGGATATCTGCATTTTGTCACCACGTAGCGCTGCGCCATGTTCCGGCACGAACACAAGTGCTGCATTTCGACCGGATGCTTCGACTAGATGCGAAAACTTATCGATATCGGACAATAGTTTCTCAAGCCGCGGACGATATATTTTTACGCTATCGCCAGTAGAGGTACCCGGATAGTGATTGCCATCGTGGAGGCTAATGGTGTTGTAGTAGAGCGCAACACGAGGGTTCGGCAACGCCAGTCTGGACTTCCACCATTTTTCTAATACGGCGTAGTCGTCACGAATCGGTGTGTCATCGAATGCTTTGAGATAGACAGATGTATCGTTAATTTCGATGGGCGATGCATTGAGATTGCCATGTTGACGCAGATCATCGAGGAAGCGGCCAAAATGGCCGTCATGGTTCATTGCAAATTGAGTAGGGAAACCGGCCTGATCAAGATTCTGAAACAAGAAACATCCCGGATTGGTGGCACCATAGAGATCTTTATGAGACATCTGTCCGCAACTTGACCTCATCAGTCGAATCGCTGCCGGACCGCTGTAGGATGCACCCGAGCTGAACTGGGTGAATAGCAGATCGAATTTCCCAAAGAGCGCAGGCTGTTCAAGGTTGACGAATTTCATGTCGTCCCACGCGAGCGAGCACACCTGAATCACGATGATGTCGAAAGGGACATCCGACGGATTGGCCTGAGGGGTAGCCAGGACACGATTTTTTTCACTCGTGAAGAAGCGTTTACTTGCTGCTTCGATGGTTGCCGAATCTGCTGCACTTGCCGACGGAGTGTTGTCGTCAGATGTCTGCACCGCGGTTGCTTGGCCGGCCCGGGCGCTGTGCGTTGTGGCGAGCGCGGCTAAATGATCGCGTAGAGACCATGCTGGCACGATGGTGACCATCGTTGCGATCACAAAGGCACTGATGCGTAGCCAGCGTCGGACAATCCAGTAAATCAGCGCGCCTGTGATCAGGACCGCAAGCAGATTCAGATTCACTAATCGACCAGCGAGTTCGAGCATATAGGCGGGACTGAAGCTATTCATGTAGCCCGCCTGCGATAGTACGCGTCCGACGGGGGGGAACCAGGTGTCGTGGTAGAACAGGGCGATGGCGCAGGGAATGGCCACGATCAATCTTGCTTGTCGCCAGCGTAAGGCTTTCAACGGAAAGTAGACACTGATTGCCAGTAATAAATTGGGCAATAAATGAAAGTCGATAAAGTTGCCAAAGTACAAAATAAATTTGGCAATGAAATAGATATTCCAGGCACTCATTGTTGGCTAAATGGTTCAGTCATGCTCAGAATTAGATGGTTTGCTCGGTTGTTGCTGCCGTACGAATAGGTCTGATTTGGGTTCCGGGTACCATGGCGTAACAAAAATTAGCCCGTTATCCCCTTGGCGCTTACGCCGGATCATCATACGGCGGAATGCTTTGCGGTAGCGCATGAAAAGCCAGCCCAGCGTGATTCCGCCCAGTGCATAGGCCATCCATAGAAAGGCCAAATCGGTAATGGACATACTGAAAGTCGGGCTCCGTTGTCGATTTAGTCAGGTCATTCAATTTGATCTTAATGGACTCGCGTGGGTTTGCCAAAAGATGACATTGGGATTTCAATATAAATGAGACGAAATGGCCGTGCAGATGAGTTTTTATAATCGCTGAAATGCAATTCAATCAGGGCATCAATCGTTGTGTTGCAAACATGTTCTGGGAATGGCGCAACTTTTTGCTCTACACTCAGCGTAATTGTCACGTCATCCACCGGGGTGGTAGCCGTCTGCATCTCGGGCCAGAATCACGTCTCGGCATGGGAGCCTAGCTCGCGTTGACCGCGTACGCAAAGCGGCACGGGCAGGGGACGCTGCCGTGTGCATATTCCAGTTTGAAATTTGCGTGAAAGCACAACTTCTTTCCTGGAATATCCGGAGCGGTTTACTCTGCACACCTCAAGATTTCAGGTTGCTCCCATGAGTTGTGCCGTCATTTCTGACATCGCCCGTGCGATGTGTATCTGCCCGAAAGTGAGTCTGACATGAGCGTATTGTCTTTCCGCCAGCCGAGCGTGCTGCCGGGCTTCAGGCTTTCATTTGGCTATACCGTCTTCTATCTGGCGATCATTGTCCTGATTCCGATGATTGCACTGGTGCTGAAAGCATCAACGCTGAGCTGGCACGACTTCTGGGCTGTGGCGGCAAGTGATCGCGTGATTGCAACCTACCAACTGACCTTCGGTGCCAGCTTCATCGCGGCCGTGATCAATCTGGTGTTTGGATTTCTGGTGGCCTGGGTACTGGTGCGTTATGAATTTCCGGGACGCCGATTTATTGATGCGATGGTCGATTTGCCATTTGCATTGCCTACCGCAGTGGCAGGGATAGCGCTGTCCGCTATCTATGCGCCCAATGGTTGGATTGGACAGCTTTTTGAGCCCATGGGCATCAAGATTGCGTTTACGCGAATCGGTGTGGTGATTGCGCTGACATTTATCGGCTTGCCATTTATTGTGCGCACGGTACAGCCTGTGTTGCAGGATCTCGAGCAGGAGCTTGAAGAGGCCGCAACCTGCCTCGGTGCTTCGCGTTGGCAGATTTTTCGTTCGATCATTTTCCCGGCGACACTGCCGGCATTGCTAACTGGCTTTACACTGGCATTTGCCCGCGCGATCGGGGAGTATGGGTCGGTGATTTTTATCGCGGGCAATATTCCTTTTGTCTCGGAAATCACGCCTTTGCTGATCATCTCGCGGCTTGAGGAGTACGACTATGCGGGCGCTACCGCTATTGCTTGCGTCATGCTGGCCATCAGTTTTGCCATGATTCTGGTTATTAACGGTATTCAGTGGTGGTATGGCCATCGCCATGGCATTAGACGGTGAGAGGGTTGCAATGCATAGTCTAAGTCAAAGTAGACGGTCGATTATTACCGTCGAGTCCCGTCCGGTACGCATCGCGCTGATTACGCTGGCATTGGCGTTTCTGGGGCTATTTCTGGCGCTGCCTTTACTCACTGTACTGGTGGAGGCGTTACGTAAAGGATGGACCGTATACCGTGAGGCATTGATAGAGCCTGACGCGTTTGCTGCAATCAAGCTGACGCTCACCATTACCGCAATCGCGGTGCCGTTGAATCTGGTGTTCGGTGTGGCTGCAGCCTGGTGTATCGCGCGATTTGAGTTTCGCGGCAAGAGCCTGCTCATTACCTTGATTGATTTGCCGTTTTCTGTCTCACCTGTTGTGGTGGGCTTGATGTACATGCTGGTATTTGGTGCGCAGGGCTGGCTGGGGCACTGGTTGTCTGATCACAACATCAAAATCATGTTTGCTGTGCCGGGTATTGTCCTTGCAACTGTTTTTGTGACTTTTCCCTTTGTTGCCCGTGAACTGATTCCGCTCATGGAGAGCCAGGGAAGTGACGAGGAACAGGCGGCGATGGTGCTCGGGGCGTCAGGATGGCAGATGTTTACCCGCATTACGCTGCCAAACATTAAATGGGGTCTGCTGTACGGCGTGATTCTGTGCAATGCCCGCGCAATGGGTGAGTTCGGTGCGGTCAGCGTGGTGTCTGGGCACATTCGCGGCCTGACCAATACGATCCCGCTGCATGTAGAAATTCTGTACAACGAATACAACTTCGTCGCAGCGTTCGCCAATGCCTCCATCCTTGCATTACTTGCGCTGGTTACATTGGCGCTGAAAACATGGGTTGAAGGGCGTGCAGCCGGTGCATCAGCGAAACAGGATGCAGAAGAGTAAGTCGTCTGGTAAAGCAGCTAACACACGAGTTTGAGTAAAAATCATGAGCATTGAAATTCAGTCAGTCTCCAGACGCTTTGGCAATTTTGTCGCTTTGGATAACGTCAATCTCAAGGTGGAAACCGGAGAACTATTGGCGCTCCTCGGGCCGTCGGGCTGTGGCAAAACAACGCTTCTACGCATCATTGCCGGTCTGGAAACCCCGGATCAGGGCGACATCCTGTTTCATGGTGAAAACACCACGGATCGCCATGTGCGCGAACGGCAAGTTGGATTTGTATTCCAGCATTACGCCTTGTTCCGGCACATGACAGTGTTTGAGAATGTTGCCTTTGGTTTGCGTGTACGTCCCAAGGAGACGCGCCCGAGCGATGCAGACATTCGCCGCAAAGTAACCGAATTATTACAACTGGTGCAACTGGATTGGCTGGGTGATCGTTACCCGGCGCAATTGTCGGGTGGGCAGCGTCAGCGGATCGCGCTGGCACGTGCGCTGGCGGTAGAGCCCAAGGTATTACTGCTGGATGAGCCCTTCGGTGCGCTGGATACCAAGGTGCGTAAGGAATTACGTCGCTGGCTGAAGCGTCTGCACGAAGAGGTGCATGTCACATCTGTGTTCGTGACACATGATCAGGAAGAGGCGCTGGAAGTCGCTGATCGCATCGTGGTGATGAATAAGGGCAAGATCGAACAGATCGGCACGCCTGACGACGTCTACGATAACCCGGCAACGCCATTTGTATACAAATTCCTCGGTGATGTGAATCTCTTTCATCATCGCGTGCATGCAGGGTTTGGTCTCAGTGACGACGAGATTCCTCCGGGTGCAAGAGATGGGGCTGTGGCATATGTCCGTCCGCATGACATCGAAATTGAGCGTATTGCACAAGGTGATGCGCTCCCTGCAACCATCGATCATGTGCGTGCGATTGGTGCCTCGGTCAGACTGGAGTTGAGCCTATCCAACGGTGATCCGGTGGAGGCAGAAATGTCCCGCGACCATTACGCAAATAAGCGCTTCATCGTGGGTGAGCGCGTCTTCATCCGGCCTCGCCAGAAAAAGACATTCGTCGAAGATTTTTCGATCTAAGGCAAGATGTCGCAGACTTAAGCCACTTGTTCAGCCGTGACTGCCGAACAAGTGGCTTATCTTTTATGCGGCGTTCAGTGCGGGCGACAAGGGTGAGTCTTCGGCACGAATCCACTTCACCTCAAGCTTGATCTGATCCAGTAAAGTGGGCGCTGGCTGATACCAACCCAAGGTCATGATTCGGCATACCTGTCGCGTCAGGCTTACGAAGAAGCGTGCAATGGCGTTAGCCAGTTGTATAAGAGCAGAGCGATCATCGAATCGATCATCGTGCACGGTCATGGTTTCCGGGAACGTAAGTGTCCGTCTAACCGTGTCGTCCCAGGCGAACAGCGCTATGCCTCGCGGAGAGGTATCACTGAGTTCTCTTACGCTCTTAATGCAATATTCAATCGCCATTTGATGCACTCCATTACAAAAGTGTGTTGCATAGAGCGGTACCAAATCAGGGCTAGCCTGCCATCTATACTATCTACGTTCGCGTATAAGTATGTACTGATTATATAGGCGGCGTTGCATGTCAAATTGCGCGGTGGAGGATGAAGTTCAGAAGGGCGGGATCGCCTCGACGGGCAGATTTATAGATGCAGATGGCTGTATGTCATTACAGATGCTGCAGGGATCAAGATTGGCAACTCAAGTACGCATCTTGGGGCCGTCGTTTAGGTGTGCTTCAAAGAACTCCGATGCGAGCCGGCAACGCGCTTCAATTCGGCCAAAAAGGGACATGGTCTCCTCTGATGTCCAGTCAAGGCCGATGGTGTCGCACGCTGCACTTGAAAGCGTAGTGACGCGGTTTTCCTTCCGGCCAGACACATCCAGTGCGTTGCTTAGCACTTCAGCAACATGCAAGGTGGCAACCAGTTCATCTGGCAAGGCATTCTCTGGCTCATGGTGGTACCGGATGGCTGCGATGATTTGCTCAGGCAATCGCCAATATTCTGCGAGCCAGGCACCAATCACGCTGTGGTCAATGCCAAAGCGGGTGGTTTCCGACCGCTCAATCGCTATATTGTGCTGCAGCGCCTCCGACCAGGCTGACTTGAATACATCTTCCTTGAAGCGGAATAGCCATAACTGCCCAATGTCGTGCAGCAAACCGGATACCAACGCAAAGTCGGTATCGACATGAGCGGGAACGGTCGTCGCCACTTCTTGCGCACAGATGCCCACCCCGACACTGTGTTCGTAAAAACTAACAGCAATATGATGCACGCCGGATTGCTTTACGAAATCATTGATACAACTCTTAATCGCCAGATTCCGCACTTTGCCTAATCCGATCAGCGTGACGGCGCTGTGGATGTCCCGAATGATTTTTCCGCCATGCGATTGCGCAGCCGCATTGGCAACTGCCAGTACGCGTCCGGTCAAGACAGGATCGCGACTGACATGGGTACTGAGTATTTTTACATTTGCGTTGGGATCATCAATGGTGGCAAGTAACTCATTTACCACGCCAGGGAAGACAGGCAGTGCCTCGCTTCGCTTGATGACTTCTTCTTGGGTCAAGCCTGCTGTACTCATGGCGTACCTCCCTGTATGAGGCGGTAGTCCAGAACAGCTTGCATAAGATTATTGATGGCTGGATTACTGAAATCGGCCCCGGCAAATATCTGCATGACGCGCGCGCGTGCAGCTGCGGCATCGGCATCGCATTCAGCTTTGCTGCGCTTATCGTTGAGCTTGATGGCCAAAAACTCACCATGATGCATGGTGAGTTGATGAATGGTGTCCGGGCAGAGCACAGTACCACGCGCCATCGTCAGCCGTAGCATGCCATTTTCAACCACATTGACATCATGGGCGAGCACCATACCCGGTCTGGCTTCCGCCATCGTAATGTAACGGATGTGCTCCGGTGGAAGATCATCCGGATGTGTGCTGCCAGCTCCGTGTTCCGTACTCATGACGGCCTCCTGCAAGGTTCGCGACGATGTGCGAACCTGTTCAGGATTTAGTCTGGTTGAAAGAACGCAACAATGCCATGACCGTTGAGCGGAAAATGTGCACAAAATGTACGAGCTGCGCTAGATCGATGTCATCGACCTTAGCGACTGACATGCTCCAGCACGAAATCGGCACCCGAGTCGATCGCCAGATACTCTACCAGCACAGGCATGATCTCCTGCAAGGCAGCATGCAATGTCCAGGGCGGGTTGATGACGAACATACCGCTACCGTGCATACCAAATCCGTCAGCAGAGGGATGCTGAACGTGCAGAGCCACATGCAACCACGAATCAATCGGCAATTGTTTCAGCTTTTCGGGCAGTTGCTGCGAATCATGCCGCTGCAAACAGGGGTACCAGACAGCATAAGTGCCGGTGGCAAAACGAGTGAGGGCGTCTTTCAGTGTTTTTTCCACTGTATGGTAATCTTCCTTCACCTCGTAGGGCGGATCAATCAGCACCAGTGCGCGCCGTGGAGGCGGAGGCAGGAATGCTTTGAGACCTGCGAACCCGTCGGCCTTCTGTACGATGGCCATTTTTCGCAGGTGGCAGACATTGTCTTCCAGTAACTCGAAATCTGCGGGATGCAGCTCGAACAGGCGAACCCGATCTTCATCGCGCATCAGCCGCTCGGCCACCATGGGTGAGCCAGGATAGAAGCGCAACTGCCCATCGGGATTGAACGATTTGATCAGATTGACATATCTGGCCAATGCCGCCGGCAAGTCGTTTGCATGCCACAATCGGGCGATACCCTCACGGTACTCGGCCTTTTTCGACGCAAATCCTTCCTCAAGCGAATAGAAGCCAGCACCAGAGTGGGTGTCGATATACCACCAGGGCTTGTCCTTTTGATTCAGGTAGTCGAGCAACATCGTCTCGACAAGATGTTTGAGCACGTCGGCATGATTGCCGGCGTGAAAGGCATGGCGGTAACTCAGCATGATTTAATCCAAATCTGTGGGCGTCAGGCAGCGTGCACTGCGCCCAGAATGCGCAATCCGCGTGCGCCAGTGACAGCAGGCAGATTGCCGGGTTTGTTGTGCAGACGTTCATGCGCAAGCCAGGCAAACGCGCAGGCTTCCACCCAGTCGGGGTGTAAGCCAAGCGCATCAGTGGTGCCGACGCTGCATAAGGGGTTGAGTTCGGTCAGACGGTTCATGAGCCGTGTGTTATGGGCTCCGCCACCGCAAACATAAATTTCTTCGGCAAGGCGTGCTTCGCGTTCGATGGATGCGCTGATGCTGCGCGCTGTGAACTCAAGCAAGGTGGCTTGAATATCCGCAGACGAAAATGCCGGACAGCGCGCCAATTTTTCATCCAGCCAGCGCATATGGAAGAGGTCTCGGCCCGTGCTTTTGGGCGGTGGTGCGTCGAAGAAGGCTTCTTTCAGCAATAGATCAAGCAGGGTTTTATGAACACATCCTTTTGCAGCCCACTCACCGCGCTCATCAAAGCTTTTGCCTTGATGTCGGGAAATCCACCCGTCCATGAGCAAGTTGCCGGGACCTGTATCCCAGCCACGAATCTGTCCACTTGTAGGCAGATCCGTTACATTAGCAATTCCGCCGATATTAAGAATGACGCGATGCTGTTCGCTCGCAAATAAGCTTGCATGAAACGCCGGCACCAGTGGCGCACCCTGTCCGCCGGCGGCAATATCACGGCTACGGAAATCACTGACCACGGTAATGGCACTCAGCTCTGCCAAAAGCGCCGCATTGCCAATCTGCAAGGTGTAGCCGAGTTCCGGGCGATGGCGAATCGTTTGGCCGTGCATGCCGATGGCTGCTACCTGACGCGGATGGACGTTTGCCAGTCGGCATACTTCGCGTACCGCAGACGCATAGCCCATGGCCAGATTGTTGGCGGCAAGGGAGGCACGATGCAATTCTGACCCGCTTGACGATTGCAGGGACATTAATTCGGACTTGAGTGCCGGATCAAACGGGTGAAGAACCTGCGCAAGCAAATCTGGCCGACCACGAGCCAAGTCGATCAGGACACAGTCGATGCCGTCCATACTGGTGCCGGACATCAGGCCAATGTAAAGTGTGCTGTTCGGCAAGAATGCCTTCCTTTCGGTTAGAATCGCGAGGATGAACGAATGTTGATGGAAAATCCACGCCAATGAGCACTGAACTGCACCCGGACACACTCGCTGCGCTTGAAATGATCAAGCGTGGCGCCGAAGAACTATTGGTCGAGTCTGAACTTGTTCAGAAACTCGAACGTAGCCGTACAACTGGCCAGCCACTTAAAATCAAGCTCGGTTGCGACCCGACCGCACCTGATCTGCATCTTGGTCACACCGTGGTACTGAATAAACTACGCCAATTTCAGGATCTCGGGCATGAAGTCCAGTTCCTGATCGGCGATTTTACCAGCCTCATTGGTGATCCGAGTGGCAAGAGCGCAACGCGGCCACCGCTGTCTCGCGAACAGATCGAGCTCAATGCTCGCACCTATGCAGAGCAAGTATACAAAATTCTAGACCCATCCCGTACCCGCGTCATGTTCAATTCAACGTGGTTGAACGAACTGGGCGCCGCAGGGATGCTGCGTCTGGCAGCTACGCATACCGTGGCCCGCATGCTAGAACGCGATGATTTCCAGAAGCGATTCAGTTCCCAGCAACCCATCGCGATTCACGAATTCCTGTACCCGCTGATGCAGGGCTATGACTCGGTTGCCATGAAGTCTGATGTGGAACTGGGCGGCACAGACCAGAAGTTCAATCTGCTGATGGGTCGTGAACTGCAAAAGCATGATGGACAGGAGCCACAGTGCGTATTGATGATGCCGCTGCTAGAAGGTCTGGATGGCGTTAAAAAAATGTCCAAGTCGCTGGGCAACTATATCGGTGTCAGTGAAGCGTCCAATGTCATGTTCGCCAAGGTGATGTCGATTTCTGACGAACTGATGTGGCGCTGGTATGACTTGCTGTCTTTCCGCCCGATTGCCGAGGTTAAGGCACTCAAAGCCGAAATCGAAGCAGGCCGTAATCCGCGTGACGCCAAGGTGATGCTGGGTCAGGAAATTGTTGCGCGCTTCCACGATCAGGCTGCAGCCGAAGCTGCGCTTGCCGACTTCCAGAATCGTAGCGCAGGCGGCATTCCAGACGACATTCCGGAGCTTACCGTCACACTGGATGCCGAAAGTATTGGGATTGCTCAGTTGCTCAAGCAGGCTGGATTGACCGCCAGTACATCCGAGGCCATGCGCAGCATTGATCAGGGCGGTGTGCGGATTGATGGTGAGAAGGTCAGTGACAAGACCCTTAACCTGACCAAGGGCATCACAATTGTTTTGCAGGTGGGGAAACGAAAGTTTGCGCGCGTAACCCTGAAATAAGACGCAGCGCTCAGCACTGCTGGTTGAACAAAAAACCATCCGGATTTCCTGGATGGTTTTTTGGAATGTACCTAGTCGAGAAAGTCAGAATATTCCCTAGCAGCATATCCCTTCAAGTTCAGCCAGGGCGCGACTTTTCCGGACGTTATTGCCGAAGAGGTAATGCGCCGGATTTTGCGATGATCATTTGACTGGAACTCAAGCACTTCTGGGAATTGATTATCCGGATGCCAGAGCACCTTCAATGTGCCATTTTTCTGCTGTTCAACGTAACAGCGTACTGCGGGTACGCTTCCCTTGTCTGGGCAGGACTTCATGTTCTTGATTCGTGCAGGATCGATCAGATAGAAGTGATTGTTCCAGTTTCCATCAAATGAAACATTGCCAAATTCACCCTGTGGCACTGAAACGATTTCGCGTTCTTCGCGACGAATTAATTCGAGTTGGAGTTGCTTGTTGCGCAAATAAATATGGTGCGGCAGCACGCCTACATTGAGCTCCTTGTGGTCATGGCCATGATCATCATCTTTTTGCGCAGCATTTGCGGGCAATACTCGCTCAACCCAGACATGATCTTCGCGCCGGATCAATTTCTCTTCAAATCTTGTTTCGCGCGTTACCCCTTCTGTAGTGAGTTCGCGTGAGTAGTGTTGTAAGCGGACATCTAGATTTGATGAGATGGTGGCTGCAGTGCTGCAAAGCGATACTAGTGTGTTAAATAGCAGGGTGACAGTAAGGGAGGTCGGGTATTTCATGATGTATTCACATGCGGTGCTGCAGATAGAACCGGTGCGGCCGAAGCCGCACCGGACATACACGGGCTTACAGGCCCAAAGCGTCCTTCACCAGCGAGAAGACTCGGGTATTGTCCAGCGTGCCCTTGAACGGCTTGGCACCTGCGCCCGTTGCAAACAACTTCACATCACCGCCGCCATGCGTTTCGCTACCCAGTTTGACACCTGTTTCCTGCATGTAGTTGTCTGACAGGGCATCTTCGGTGGTAATGGATGTGCGCAGATCCTTGCGATTTGGCCCATTGCCGAATACCAGCGTGGTGTAGGTATTACCATCGGCATCCTTGCTCGGTTGACCTGATTTGTAGTCGCGATTGATATCCAGAATCGGATTGCCGCGCTTGCCATAGCCATTGAATGCCAGCGTGTGGTCATGGTCGGCGGTCACAACGATCAGGGTGTTCGTCAGATTCGGGTCAGTCTGACGAGCCTTATCGAGCGCAGCCTTGATCGCATCATCAAATGCAATGGTATCAACCAGCGCACGCTTGGCATTGGTGCCGTGCAATGCGTGGTCGATACGGCCGCCTTCCACCATCAGGAAGTAACCCTTGTCATTCTTCGACAGCAGATCCATTGCCTTGATCGTCATTTCTGCCAAGCTCGGCTGGCCTGCACCTTCGCCGACCGGAGGGGTGGCAGTGCGATCCAATTCATATTCGAGATGGCTCTTGCTGCTGTATATGCCAATAAACTTCTTGCCCGCCTGTGCAGCCTGCATTTCCGTCTTGTTGGCTGCGACGGTGTAGCCCTTTGCCGCGAGTTCTGTCAGCAAGTTACGGCCATCGGAACGACCCGTTTTGTTGGCCGATGCATCGTACGGCGTAAAGTGGTTGCGGCCGCCACCCATCAGGACATCGACCCCATCACCAAGACCTGTATTGAAGCCGGCACCGCCCGGAACGAGTTGAGCGGCAATGCTCCACTGTGCGTCACGATGACAAATGTGGGAGTAGGTAGCGGCAGGGGTCGCGTGGGTCAGTTCGGTAGTGGTAATCGAGCCCACAGCCTTACCCTTAGCCTTTGCCAGTTCCAGTAAGGTCGGAACGGAGGTGCCATTACCAGTGGCCGGACAGTTATTGATGGTCTTGTTGCCATTGGCATCTTTGCTCGGGGCTTTGGCAATGGTTTCAGCGCTCATGGACAACACTTCGTTGTTCATTTTTACGCCGGTCATATACGCCGCCATCGACGGAGCGCTGTCGGTGGTCTGTGCATCGCGGGAGTAGGTTTTGATCCGTGCGGTGCGCTCGAACTTATCCATGGTCAAGCTGCCGTCTTCACCATATTTGAAGATTCGGGATGCTGTAATGGTGGTCGGCCCCATGCCGTCGCCCAAGAAGAAAATCACATTCTTGGCTTCACCTGCGGCGTATGCACCCTGCATGGCACATGCGGCAACCAGGGTAGAGAGGAGAGTGCGTTTCATGCTGCTTCGCTTTCCAATTTGTTCGTTGTGCGTGGTTTACAGGCCTGCAGCCTTGCGAACCAGATCGAAGACACGGGTGTTGTCCAGCGTGCCTGCAAAATTTTCCGAGCCCTTACCCAGCGAGCCGAGGAATACATCAGTGCCGCCATGGGTTTCATTGCCTGCGGTTACGCGAACCACGGCTTCTTGGTGGTAAAGCGCACCAGCCGTTTCCACTTCCGTCAGACCTTGCTTGGTGGCGCGACTGGATTGAGTGCGGTTTTCACCATTGCCGAAACCGATGATGGTGTAGGGTGCACCATCCAGATCTTTTTCTACTGCGCCAGAAACATAGTTCTTCACCACACCCAGCACGCCCGGGTTGTTTGCGGTTGTCTTGCCGGTACGCTGTGCGTACCCGTTCAGTACAATGGTGTGGTCGTGGTCAGCTGTCACCACGATGGTGGTGTTCTTCAGATCCGGATCAATCTTGCGCATCTTGTCGATGGCCAGTTTGATGGCGCTATCAAAAGCGACGGTATCCTGCAGTGCTTTCTTTGCAGTGGTTTCATGCAGTGCATGGTCAATGCGACCACCTTCCACCATCAGGAATAAGCCCTTGCTGTTTTTGGTCAGCACATCCAGTGCTTTGCCAGTCATGTCTGCAAGGCTAGGTTCCTTGGCCGGGTCACGATCGAGGTCGTAACTCATGTGGCTAGAGGTAAACAGGCCAACCAGCTTATTGGTCTTGGCGGCATCAATGGCTGCAAGTTCAGTTGCATTGGATGCAAAGGCATAGTTCTTTGCCTTGAATTCAGCCACCAGATCGCGGCCGTCTGCACGCTTTCCACCGTCCTTGGACGGTGTGAAGAATTGACGTCCGCCGCCCATCAGTACATCCAGACCATCACCCAGCGCAGTGTTGTAGCCCGCACCACCCGGAACGGCCATTGCGGCGATATCGTTTTCCAGATCGCGATGGCAGATATGCGAGTAAGTTGCTGCCGGGGTCGCATGAGTCACGCGGGTGGTTGTCACGACACCTGTTGACAGACCTTGAGCCTTTGCGATTTCCAGAAGGGTTTGCACCGATTTGCCATTGCCGGTGCCACAGTTATTGCCCAGCTTGTTCTTGTTCGCATCTTCGACCGGATCGATTGCCTTGGTGTCCGCCGACATGGAGATGACTTCGTTGTTCATCTTGATGCCGGTCATGTACGCAGACATGGAGGGTGCGCTATCGGTGACCTGTGCATCGTTGGAGTATGTTTTGATGAATGCGGTTTCAGGCAATGTGTCGATGGTAAGTTCGCCATCTTCGCCACCAGCATAAATGCGCGCTGCTGTCAGCGTGTTAATACCCATGCCATCGCCCAGGAAAAACAGGACGTTGCGGGGAGTAGGCTGAACTGGGGTTTCGGAAGCAGAGTCCGAATTCCCGCAGCCGCCCAGTTGTGTGGCGGCAGCAAGGCAGACAAGTGCGGTATGCCAGGATTTGATGCGCATGATGTTTGTCAGTGCATGAGTGAGAAAGTCGCGAATGTAATGAAGTCATATGGCGGATTTGTTACACATACGCTTGTGCAAAAATAAGCAATCAAAGATAAGCCGATGAATATTATTGGTAAAATGAAAGTTGAAATGTTCCGGTCACAATAAATTCATGAAAATGTATAGAAAATGGGCGGAAGAAGAGACGCTGTTGCGCATTGCCGCGCGACATCGGAAATGATAGGTTTCCTCATAACAGGAAGGATCTGACCTGCTTTACTCGTTCGATCCGAAGTGTGCAGCGCAGTTTACATGTGGGGCATTTCATTCATGCCAATATCATGGCGCTCGACATCTACCTCTGTTGCAGTTCAAAATGCGCGTCTCGTCCTGTTGATCATTTAGCCGTTGTTCGCGCACACCGTGCGCCGTCATTCAGCGCTCAGAATGTTAGAAATCTTGCCATGTTGCCGTCTATTGAAGCCCGTATTGCCGCCGAACTAAACTGCCGACCAGCTCAAGTCGTGTCTACGATTGGTTTGCTTGATGAGGGAGCAACTGTCCCGTTTATTGCGCGCTATCGCAAGGAAGTAACTGGTGGACTGGATGATACGCAGTTGCGCCATCTGGATGAACGTCTGCGGTATCTGCGCGAACTGGAAGAGCGCCGCGTGGCGGTCATTGCGTCGATTGCAGAGCAAGGAAAGCTTGAGCCTGCACTGGAAGCCGAATTGCGCATGGCTGATAACAAGCAGCGACTGGAAGACTTGTACCTGCCATTCAAACCCAAGCGCCGTACTAAAGCACAGATTGCTCGCGAAGCCGGGTTGGCACCGCTTGCTGACTTGCTGCTGGCTGATTCTTCGCGTCATCCGGAGGTGGAAGCAGCGGCTTACGTGGATTCGGAGAAAGGTATTGCAGACACCAAGGCAGCATTGGATGGTGCACGCCATATTCTGATCGAGCAATTTGCCGAAGATGCCAAGCTGATTGGTGATCTGCGCGAGGTGCTATGGAACAAGGCCGAAATTCGCGCAGTGCTTTCTGATGAGACTAAACGCGAGTCTGGTGAAAAGTTTGCAGATTATTTTGATCATTTCGAGTTATTAGCCAAAGCACCGTCGCATCGCGTGTTGGCTATGTTACGCGGCCGGAGCGAAGAAGTATTGAATCTGGCCTTGCGTCTGCCGGAGGATGTTGATTTGCCTGCTGGTCAGCAATCCGCCTGCGAGCGCAGGATTGCGTCACATTTTGGCATCAGGGATGCAGGCCGTCCGGCAGATAAGTGGCTGACTGATACAGTTCGCCTGACCTGGCGTGCCAAGCTGTCATTGAGCCTCGAGAGCGAGCTCATTGGAAAGATTCGTGACGAGGCTGAAGCTGAAGCCATTAAGGTATTTGCCGCGAATTTGAAAGATCTGTTACTGGCCGCTCCTGCCGGGCCGCGTGCAACCTTAGGGCTTGATCCGGGCTTGCGCACCGGCGTGAAAGTCGCAGTGGTTGACGCTACCGGCAAATTACTGGGTACGGACACGATTTATCCTCACGCGCCCCGCAACGACTGGGATGGCAGCATTGATCGTCTGGCCAAAATTTGCGCGACCTGTAAAGTAGAGCTGATCGCAATTGGTAACGGTACCGCCAGCCGTGAAACGGACAAGCTCGCTGCGGAGGTAATGAAGCGCCATCCGGAATTGAAATTGCAGAAGATTGTAGTATCGGAAGCCGGTGCGTCGGTGTACTCGGCCTCTGAGTTAGCGGCAAAGGAATTCCCGGATCTGGATGTGAGTCTGCGAGGTGCGGTGTCGATTGCCCGCCGCCTGCAAGATCCGCTCGCCGAGCTGGTAAAGATTGATCCTAAGGCGATTGGAGTGGGTCAGTATCAGCATGATGTGAATCAGACCGAATTGGCACGTTCGCTGGATGCCGTTGTGGAGGACTGCGTGAATGCAGTGGGGGTTGATGTAAATATGGCGTCTGCCGCGTTGCTCGCGCGTGTTTCCGGCCTGACACCGACGCTTGCCTCCAATATCGTGGCGCATCGCGATGCACATGGCGCCTTCCCCAACCGGGCTGCGCTAAAAAAAGTGCCGCGATTAGGCGATAAGACATTTGAGCAGGCTGCGGGCTTTTTGCGTATCCCGCATGGAGATAATCCGCTTGATGCATCGTCTGTTCACCCAGAAGCGTATCCGGTGGTCGAGAAGATCATCGCAAAGGTAAAGCGTGATGTGAAGTCGCTCATCGGCGATAGCGCATCGATTAAGCAGCTTAATCCCGCCGAGTTTGTGGATGATCAGTTTGGCTTGCCAACTGTGCGCGATATTCTGGCGGAGCTCGACAAGCCGGGACGTGATCCGCGTCCGGAATTCAAGACTGCGACTTTCCAGGATGGTGTCGAGGATGTCAAAGATTTGCTACCGGGAATGGTGCTGGAAGGCGTCGTGACCAATGTGGCTAATTTTGGGGCCTTTGTAGATATTGGGGTTCACCAGGATGGATTGGTACACGTGTCTGCGCTGGCCGATAAATTCGTGAAAGACCCGCGTGATGTCGTGAAGGCCGGGCAGGTGGTCAAGGTGAAAGTGCTGGAAGTCGATGTGAAGCGCAAGCGCATTGCACTGACCATGCGCATGAGCGACCAGCCCGGAGCTGCAACGAGTGCGCCTTCCCGTAATGATACGGGCGGTAATCGCAAGGCATTAAACCGTCAGGAGGCACCTCCTGCAAATAATGCAATGGCGTCGGCGCTTGCAGGGCTCAAGCTTAAGCGCTGATAAAATCAAAGGCTGCGGGCTGCCGTCCAAGTTGGCGCAGCTGGCGGGTAAGTGAAACCCTACCGGCGCGGTGCGCGCCGGTGTGACGCAAGCAGTGGAGATGTGTGGAAATGGCAGAAGATAAAAAAGAACCCTGGGTAAATTACATGGCACTCACCACAGTGATACTGGCTGTGTGTGCGACGTTGTCCACCTTTAAGGGCGGTGGTTTTTCGACTAAAAGCGTGATTAGTCAGGCCAAGGCGTCCGATCAATGGGCTTATTATCAAGCCAAGGCGATTAAGGGTAATCTCTATCAGGTGCAGAAGGAACAGATCGAACTGCAGCTGTCGACCCTGCCGAGTAACACATCAGAAGATACGCGAGAAAAGCTGCAGCACAAGGCGGATGACTACGCCAAGAAAGTAGAGAAGTACGACGGCGAGAAAAAAGAGATCGAGAAAACAGCTCGTGATTTCGAAGATCAGCGTGATGATGCACAAAAGCATGGTGCACCTTTTGGCAAGGCTGTGATTTTCCTGCAAGTGGCGATCCTGATTTCTTCGATTGCAGGTTTGCTGAAGAAGAAGCAATTGTGGTTCGCTGCACTGCCAGTTGGGGGTGTCGGAATGCTGTTCTTTGTGGATGGCTTTTATCTGTTTATGTAAGGCGCGAGTGTCCGTGTAACGGTTCAAAGATTGACAATGGCATAATCGACCATTACGATCGGCTTATATGCTCGACGCGGTGCCAGTCGGGCGCCATAATAGTTAGATCAGTCAGTTGATACTGTCAGCGGTGTCATCAGCGGGTGAAGAGTGTGTCGAATCTTGGGAGCGTGGTGAAATTGGCGAAGCCGACGGCTGAGACCGATCGGAAGAGCAGCTTAAACGCGCTGCCGCTTCCGCACGCCTTTCAGGCGCAAGCTGTTGAGCAGATTTCGGCAGCTTTAAGCGAAGCAATTGCGGCGATTGATGCTGGGTTGCTAGCCTACGCCGACAGCGGTTGTACCCGCGACGAGCAAAATCTTGCGCTGCAGGCACGAGGTGAGCTGCTCGATCATCAGCAGGCCGTTTTGGCTGAAGTGCGGCTCCAGTTGCATGAGGGCTTCAAACAGTTATCGACAGGCTGCTTGAGCCCTGCGCAATCCGGCCCGCTGACCTTTTCCGGCGAGTGGTCGCTGGTGGATGAGGCGGATTACGAACTTGACCTGCTGATCGCTGATATCGGCCGCAGTATCCGATCTGCTGCAGCTGATGCACTGTCACCGCTCACGCCTACCGTTCTAGCGCAATATCTGCATCAGGGATGTCGTGTATTCGATCGCGAATCCGGTGTGCAGTCCTATATTTTGCGGCAGATGGAGCAGCATTTCGCGGATGCAATCCAGTCCCGCTACATCGAGCTGAACGACTTTCTGGTGGAGCGCGGCGTGATGCCAGCGCTGCCTAAAGTGGTTGCCAAGCCGAAAAAGCAGGAAAACTTCGATGGCCGCAATATGCGCAGCGGCACGAGTCAAGCGCATGGCGATGTGCCGATGGTGCCACTGACGGATGCATTAGCCAGCGCATTGGCAGCAATGCCGGGCAACGGCGCAGGCAGCGCGATCGGTGGTCAGTACAATCTGCATAGCTTTATTGCTGGTCATGAACAAGAGTTGCTGAATGCGCTGCAACGCTTGCTGGTGATCAATTCGACCGCTCCGCTGACGGGTGGAGCATCTTTAGCTGCAGGAATCGACCCCCTAACGCCGGTTCGTACCGCTGACGCGTCCCCGCTGGTCACCGCAGGCAATCTGGGTCAGCAATTTCTTGACTCACTGAATGTACTGCAGTCTGGTGAAACTGAGGGTGCGATCGAGACACTGGGCGAGCTCGATGTCGAGTCGCTTCGCAGTGGCCGTGCCAATATTCTGCACCAGATCAAAACCACTGATCTAGGCGCCGCGATGGGGCACTACGATGTCATGACAGTCGACATCGTGGCCATGCTGTTTGATCATGTTTTTGATGATCCGGCTATCCCGTCCGCCATGAAGGCGCTCATTGGCCGTTTGCAGATTCCGGTACTGAAAGTGGCCATGCTCGATACGCGCTTTTTTGCGCGTAAGCAGCATCCCGCCCGCAGGTTGCTGCACGTGCTGTCGCAGGCGGCGCTCGATTGGCGGGTAGAGGATGGCGAAGACAAGCTCTTTAAACAGATCGCTGGCGCGGTAGATCGAATTGTTCACGATTTCGATGAAAACGTTGCCCTGTTTGAATCCGAGCTTGTTGCGCTTGAGGCCTATATGGCCTCCTCGGCTGAATGCGCGGCTGAGGAAAGTGCAGAAAAGGCTCATGATCTAGCCAAGGCCGAGCGGCATGAACTGGCTCAGGCCATGGCGTCGCAACTGATTGAGGAGCGATGCTGCTCTCCTGACCTTAATCCCCTATTGATCGAATTCCTGCGTGAGCAGTGGCACCCGGTACTGGTAAGCGCAGCTGCAAATGATCAGGATGCCGATTCTGAGTGGCGTGCCGTAGTCGGCATCATGGACGACTTGCTGTGGAGTGTTGCGCCCAAGTCGGGCGCAGACTCTCGTGCCAAGCTCGTGAACATGTTGCCCGGATTGCTTCGTTCGTTGGGTGAGCACGTTGATGCAGTTGGAATTGCCCCGGCAAAGCGTGATGCCTTTATTGCGTCACTCGTAAAAATCCATACTGCGGCCATTCGCAATGGCATCAAGCCAAGTGCGCCAGCAGTAGAGGTTGTTGCAGCGCCTGAGCTGACCAGTGCAGCTGAAACGTTGCCCTCCGTGGTCATGGCACCGTTGCCTGAGGTCGAGGTGACAGAGGCAGAAGCTGGCCCATTGGCGGATCTTCCTCCCATTCCCGAGCGTTTACCCGGCTCCAGCCTGACCGAGGCTGCGTTTGACCTCTCTAGTGTGCGCTGGGATGAAGGCATCAGCAAATACCAACGCTACGAAGACGTTGTGGCAAGTCAGCTTCGCAGAGGCGTTTGGGTGATGTTTACGGATGAATCCGGCGAGCAAATGAATGCTCGCCTGACGTGGGTGAGTCCGCGCCGTAGCCGTTTTCTCTTTACCAATCGGCAAGGTAAGAACTCGATCGAATTTACGCTTCAAGCCTTGCTGGAACGCTTCCGCAACGAAACAGCCGCATTTGTTGATGCGGCACCTTCTGTCGAGCGCGCGGTCAACGACATGCTTGAGCGTGTCCAGCTGATGACTGCTTAAAACCCGCACACCTTTCCGCTTTGCCCACCAGCAAAATCACCGCCAGTAGTCTAGTCTGACAGGGGGGGTGTTGCGGCTTTTTGCCGATTACCCATTCCTTTGGTGTATTGATCAAGCATGTGCGGGGATTGCTTGTGCTTAATTTTGCGGATCGCTCACTTAGACGCTGGCTGATTGCTGGGGGGGTAGCCCTCTTTCAGTTTATCATCGTCCTGCTCGGGATGCAGACGATTGGAATGGCTATTGTCCAGGCCACCTTGATCTTTGTACTGGTGCTCCTGATCACCGTCATCACGGCTCAACCCGAAGTCAAAGCGGATTTTGTACGAAGTGTAGAGCCGGTCGATTTCACTGATTTAATTGAAAAAGCCAGTGCCGAGAATAATGCGCAATGCAGAACGCTCCACACGGAAGCAAAAAATGTCATTAACATCGTGGGCGATGCTGGCCGGGATCTGACCAGTGCATTTTGCGATATTACGCGACATGCTCAGGCACAGCAGGATATTGCAAAGTCTATTATGGCTAGTCAGACCTTCCAGATTGACGGGGAAGATATTAGCTTTAGCGAATTCATGCATAAAATTGGCGAGACACTGGATGTGTTTGTCGACAATATTGTGCAAACCAGTTTAATCAGCATTGAATTGGTTAATCAGATTCATGAAGTCAGCGAACATATTAAAGGCGTGTTGCAGTTTCTGGGTGATATTGATGCCATTTCAAAGCAGACTAATTTGCTAGCTTTGAATGCAGCCATTGAAGCTGCACGCGCAGGTGAAACTGGTAGAGGATTTGCTGTGGTTGCGGATGAAGTTCGCAATCTGTCACTTCGCACCAATGACTTCAGTGACAAGATCCGAGATATTATCAGCAAGATTCATGTTCCGATTGAGGCTGCCGAGGAACGAATTTCACGCCTTGCCTCACAGGATATGAGCTATGTCCTCGAGTCAAAGAGCTGGGTGCTGAACTCGATTGCCAATGTGCAAACAATGAATATACAAGTTGATCAGGCGGTGAGTAGATTGAATCAGATTGCATTAAATGTTGAAAACAGTACTAACACCGCCGTGATATCGCTGCAATTCCAGGATATGGTCATTCAACAAATGACGCATGCAGTGAAGCGCTTGGCGGTCTTGGAAAATCTCAATCAATGTATGCGGGATTCAATTGATGCGACACGCGGTAGCATTCGCAGTGGCAACCCCGATACGGTACGTGAACGCTTTGAAAGCGCACTCAATGATGTCATTGAGGTATTGAAAGCGCATGATGAACGCGCACCCGTTAAACAGGAAGATATGAGCACTGGCGGCGTAGAACTGTTTTAAACAGCACGCTGGTTACCACGCTTAAGTGCAAGCTTGATGGAGGAAACATCGATGCAGATTGACATGTCTGAATTCATCCAGACGTTTTTCGAAGAAGCCAGTGAGCATTTGGCCTCGATGGAATCTTTGTTACTGGCGCTGAATCTTGAGTCACCCGAGGCGGAAGATCTAAATGCCATTTTTCGGGCTGCGCACTCAATTAAGGGCGGTGCAGCCACATTTGGGTTTGATGATCTGAAGGATGTGACACACATCCTGGAAAACCAGCTTGATCGGGTGCGCAAAGGCACGCTCGCGCTACGCTCGGATATGGTCGATACCTTTCTGGAGGCGGGGGATGCACTAAAAGCGATGCTTCAAGCCCACCAGCAAGGCGAGGAGGCAGATGCGTCCGTTTCCGGGGATGTCTGCCGGAAACTCCATGCGCTGGAGGCGGATGGCCACGATGCGCCACCTTCTGCTCCACAGTCTGCACGCTGGTGTCTGGCGGTCATTGAAAAGATGGCTGACCAGACAAGGCAGGATATGGTCGTAAATGGGCTGGGTGTGCTCGGCTGGGTCAGGGATGAAACATCACCAGATAGCGACGCCTACCTATTACTTACGCCGGACAGTCGAGAACAAATTATCGAATCGCTCGCTTTCCTGATGGAGAGTGACGCTTTCTCGCTCGAGCGTTTACCGGATGATATCGAGTCTTTTGGCCTATTCGATCCAATTAAACCCGCACTTTCCGTCGATGATGGTTTTGGCATGTTTGATGCTGCTCCCGCAGATGACGGATTTGGATTGTTTGTCGATGAGCCACAAAAGGACGAGGGCTTCGGGCTCTTTGTCGAACTCGCCAAACCGGCAGCGGACGAGGGCTTCGGATTATTCGACACATCTTCCGGAAATGGCGGCACTGATTTAGCTCCCGCAAAAGACGACGGCTTTGGATTGTTCGAACCTTCGCATGGACAGGTGCAGAAGCCACCTGCCGCATCTGCATCGACTCCGGCTCCTGCGCCAATGGTGGAAAGAAGGGCGACCCCCCGTCCTGCAACAGAAGCTGGAAATGCACCTGAATCTAGCTCGATTCGGGTAGCCGTAGAAAAGGTGGATCAGATTATCAATCTGGTGGGCGAGTTGGTGATCACCCAGGCCATGCTGGCTCAGGTGGCCAGCGAGCTGGACCCTGCTCAATTTGAACGTCTCAATAACGGCGTCGCTCTGCTTGAGCGCAATACACGCGAATTGCAGGAATCCGCCATGTCGATTCGGATGATGCCGATTTCCTTTGTATTCAGCCGCTTTCCGCGCGTGGTACGGGATACGGCAGCCAAATTGGGAAAGAAGGTGAGGTTGCTGACCCAGGGTGAGTCCACAGAGCTGGATCGTGGCCTGATCGAGCGTCTTTCGGATCCGCTGACTCATCTGGTTCGTAACAGTCTGGATCACGGCATTGAAGCGGGTGATGTCAGGTTAGCCAAAGGTAAAGACGAGCAGGGAACATTGAGCTTACGCGCCTTCCATCAGGGCGGAAACATTATCATTCAGGTTCAGGATGATGGTGCCGGGCTCAATCGGGACCGTATCCTGGCCAAGGCACGCAGTCAGGGGATGAATGTCAGTGATGATATGGCGGATGGTGAGGTATGGGGGCTCATTTTCGAGCCTGGCTTCTCCACGGCAGAGGTGGTGACCGACGTGTCGGGACGCGGTGTCGGGATGGATGTGGTTAGACGGAACATTCAGGGGATGGGTGGCCGGATTGATATCGAGTCGATCAAAGATATCGGCACCACGATGACGATTCGCTTACCACTGACGCTGGCGATTCTGGATGGCATGGCGGTCAACGTGGATGGTGAGGTCTATGTCATCCCATTAGCGTTTATTGTGGAATCACTGCAACCCCGTACTGAAGACATTAAAACAATTGCGGGTAAGGGTAGGGTGGTGAATGTTCGGGGTGAATATCTGCCCATCATATCCTTGCGAAATAGCTTTAATAGCGAGTCGGAAGAGTTAAACGATTGCAATGCATTGTTTGTCATCGTCGAGTCCGAAATGGGTAAAACAGCGCTTGTTGTAGATGATCTGATGGGTCAGCACCAGATTGTTATCAAGAGTCTGGAGACCAATTTCCGCAAGGTGGCGGGTATTTCCGGTGCAACGGTGATGGGTGATGGCAGGGTTGCGCTGATTGTCGATGTCGAGTCACTGGTGCGGCTGAGATTGCAGTCTGGTCGTGAAAAAGCGGTCAGTCATGTGTAATGCGGGCTGACTAGCCGGATTCATTCGGGATATGTGTCAATTATGATGCAAAGCGAGTTTGATCTGACCGATCGGGCGTTCTCGGAAATACGTCAAAAAATCTATGCGCGAGCCGGCATCAATCTCGACGCTCGAAAAAAGCCTATGGTGTACAGTCGGCTGGCGCGCCGGTTGCGGCAACTGGGATTGGACACCTTTGAAGCCTATCTGGGCTTGCTGGAAGATCCCAACGATGAGGAATGGCAATCCTTTATCAACGCACTGACCACTAATCTCACCTCCTTTTTCCGTGAATCACATCATTTTGAAGCCTTGCATGAATTGGCTGGGCAATGGATGAAGACGCGAAAGAGCGTGCGTGTCTGGTGTAGTGCGGCATCTTCCGGGGAGGAACCGTATTCGATTGCCATGACGCTGGTGGAAGCGCTTGGATATCATCCTGGCATCCATATCCTTGCAAGTGATCTGGACACTCAAATGCTGGCTTTCGGGCAGGCAGGCGTCTATCCCGTGGATCGGCTGGAACGCATGGCGCCGGAGCGAAAACGCAGATTCTTTCTGCGGGGGCGAGGTGCTCAGGAGGGAATGGCGTGCGTACGTCCGGAATTGCGTCAACTGATTGAGTTTCAACAGATTAACTTATTGGATCGGCAATGGGCTTTATCAGGGAAATTTGACGCAATTTTTTGCCGCAATGTCATGATTTATTTTGATAAACAGACTCAGGCAAATTTATTGAAGCGCTTTGCTCCCTATATGCATGGTGATGGGCGTTTGTTTGTCGGGCATTCCGAAAATCTGGCGCATGTATCGGATGTATGGCATCCATGTGGCAGGACGATTTACCGACTGGACGCGCCGTATGCATGAAAGTGCCCTCGCCGGGCCGGTTCGTTATTTTGACTCGCAGGTGCGACAAGAAGCGATCAAAATTATGCCTGGCGATTATCACGTGTCCGATCAGGATATTGTGATCGTGACCATACTGGGATCATGTGTTGCAGCGTGCATTCGTGATCGCCAGTCCGGTGTAGGAGGAATGAATCATTTTATGTTGCCGGGCATGCAGCGTGACCAGCAATCCAATTCAACGACGGCACGGTATGGTTTTCAAGCCATGGACTTTCTGATTTCGGATATCTTAAGACGAGGCGGTCACCTGTCCAGGCTGGAGGCGAAAGTGTTTGGTGGCGGTAAAGTGATTCGAGATCTGTCGAGTGCAAATGTTGGCGAAAAAAATGTTGCCTTTGTACGTGAGTTTTTGGACCGCACCAATATTCCAATCGTTGCGAGCGATGTGCTGGATACCTGCCCCCGAAAAGTATACTTTTTCCCTTTCTCCGGAAAAGTACTGGTTCAACGATTGACAGGGAATGCTCAGGCCATTGAACGACGCGAAAGTGAGTACAGTTCACAGCTACGCGCTGGAAAAACAGTTGGGCTGGTCGACAAGTTATCCCAACGTGGGGAGACGCAATGAATAAGATCAAAGTCGCCATCGTAGATGATTCGGCATTGATCCGGCATCTGTTAAGCGAAATCGTCAATCGGACCGAGGATATGGAGGTGGTGGGCACCGCTGCCGATCCCCATATCGCCCGGGAACTGATTCGAAACACCAATCCCGATGTCGTGACGCTGGACATTGAAATGCCCCACATGGATGGTTTGGCATTTCTAGAGAAGATCATGCGGCTGAGACCGATGCCTGTGATCATGATTTCCACGTTGACAGAGGCCGGATCAGAGGCAGCCATTCGCGCGTTTGAGCTAGGTGCTTTTGATGTCATCGCCAAGCCGAAGGCCGATGTCGTTCGGGGTATTGAGGCTTACGCAGACGATTTGGTCGACAAAATTCGCGCCGCCGCTAAGGTTAAACCAAAGAAACTGATCGCCCCCATTCCTGCGAAGCAGCTATCGGAGGATAGCGCGCAGCAAAAGCGTGCCCGACCCAGACTGGCCTCATCGGATACCATTATTGCAATTGGTTCCTCTACTGGTGGGACGGAAGCCTTACGTACGGTCATGGAGGGAATGCCTGCAGACTCGCCCGCCATTCTGATGACCCAGCACATGCCCGAGGCCTTCACCAAGTCATTTGCCCGGCGGCTGGACGGCATTTCCAGACTCTCTGTCAAGGAAGCGGAGCATGGCGATGTGGTTATTCCCGGACATGGTTACCTGGCGCCCGGCCACTCGCACATGCTGATTGTGCGTAAAAATGGTCAGTATGTCATTCAGCTCAGTGATGCAGAACCTGTCAATCGTCACCGGCCGAGTGTCGATGTCTTGTTCGATTCTGTCGCCAAGTGTGCGGGTAAGCATGCCCTGGGGGTGATCCTGACTGGCATGGGCAAGGATGGTGCGCGAGGCATGCTGGAGATGCATAAGGCAGGTGCATGGACTGTAGCGCAGGATGAGGCATCCTGTGTCGTGTTCGGCATGCCCAGGGAAGCGATTCAGCTGGGAGGCGTAACGGAAGTGGAGCCGCTGACTAAAATTGCGGGTGTGCTGATTAGCCATTTGAAGCAAATCGGCTACGGCGGAAAAGCAATTGCTTGATTGCTACACGGCCAAGATCGGACGCGCGGCAGGTAGATCGGTCGGGACAAACATCTGTATTTGCCTATACTGCGAATGGGTATGATGCAATCGATATCGTACACTGTGTGAGATCAAGGCATGATGTCTTGATTGACGACATCGGCGGTGGGAGGGATTAAGATCATGGCTGTAAATGGAAAATTGATAGACCACTGCGCGGTCATCTCCATACAGGGGCAGTTTAATTTTTCCCTGCATCAGTCGTTTAGGGAAACAACCCAGAAGTTACTGACGACTGCTGGTGTCAATGCCGTGGATGTAAATTTAAATGAAGCCAACTACATCGATAGTTCGGCGCTGGGTATGTTGTTAGTATTGCGGGAAACGGCCAACCGGGCAGGAATCAGCCGTTTGAAAATTTCAGGCGCGAAGGGCTCTGTGCAGAAGGTACTAGCCATCGCCAAATTTGATAAGTTCTTTACGCTGGAATAGTGCGTTTGCCATGACAAAAACATTAACCATTCTTGCGGCAGATGACGTCGATATGAATCGACGCCTGCTGACAAGAATCGTTGAACGGCTCGGTCACACGATCATGCTCGTGGAGAACGGCCAGGAGGCGGTTGATTTTTGCCGGACACAGATCCCGGATCTCATCCTGATGGATGTGATGATGCCGGTGATGGATGGCTTTGAAGCAACCCGGCAGATCAGAACCTTGCTGGGCGAGCGATGGATTCCCATTATTTTCCTAACCGCCAAGGCCGAGCAGGATGACCTGCTCGAAGGGCTGAAAGCGGGCGGTGATGATTATCTAACCAAGCCCATCGACGTCAGCATCCTGACCGCCAAAATCAATGTGATGGCGCGTATTGCTGACCTGCAACAACGCGTTGCGAGTGATGCGGTTAAGTTGGCCGAATACTACCGTAACAACGAGGCTGAGCAGGATCTGGCCAAGCATGTACTGCATAGCCTAACGGATCACTCCGAAACTGAGGGGATGGGCATTACCCAGTGGCTACAGCCTGCAGTCAATTTCAGCGGCGATGTGATTGCCGTCGCTCGGGCGCCTACCGGTGTCGTGCATGTCATGCTGGCAGATAGCACCGGGCATGGATTATCAGCAGCAATCAGTTGTCTGCCCGCCGTGACCTCTTTTTACTCGATGACCGAGAAGGGCTTTGCCATCAGCGCAATCGCCCGGGAAATCAATCAGCATCTGCATCGAAGCCTGCCATTAGGACGGTTTGTGGCTGCGATTATTGCTTCCATTGATCATGCAGAGCGGATTGTATCGGTCTGGAATGGCGGGATTCCTTCGGTGCTGATGGTGAACCGCCAGGGTAAGTTGTTACGCCGCTTTGATTCCAAATCACCTCCGCTTGGCGTGATGGCGAATGACGATTTCGACCCGTCATTGACGCTATATCGCTGGCATGACGATGCCTCGCTGATTATGTGCTCGGACGGACTAACCGAGGCGCGGGCGGCAAATGGTGACGAATTCGGCGAGATGGGTATTCTGAACGCCATTGCAGCGGATCCGGAGGGCGAGCCCTTGGAGACAGTTCGTCGTGCAGTGCTCAGGCATCTTGACGGCGAAGAGTGTCATGATGATCTCTCCATATTGGTCGTGCCCTGCATCGAGCAATCTGCGAGTATCGAGCGTTCTACTAGCGCGCGTGCTGCGCATACCGAACTGGCTAACTGGGAAATTAAGCTTACTTTTGGCCCACGGCAATTGCGTGAAGACAATTGTATGCCGGCCCTTCTTGGCTGGCTCAATCAGATCGGACTGGATGCCAATCAGTTTGGCGAAGTGCTGCTTGTACTCACTGAGCTGTTCAACAATGCCTTGGATCATGGCATATTGAGGCTGCCATCCGAATTGAAGTCTGCAGGCGAGGGCTTTCAGGAATACATGTCGCAACGTCAGGAGCGTTTACAAGCCTTGGAAAGCGGGCTCGTCGAAATTGGAATGGTTTATCAGGTCGATAGCGAGCAAGCGATTTTACGCCTCTGGGTGCGTGATAGTGGTCCCGGGTTTGATCTGGCAAAAGTCGAGCGGAATAATCATGTCGATGATGCCCGGCAGACGCATGGACGTGGCATCCCGCTGGTGCAGCGTTTGTGTAAGTCAGTGCGCTGGATGGAGCATGGCAATTTGGTCGAAGCTGAATATCAGCTGCACTGACCTGCATGCCAATGAACGGCGATGGCAATAGGATGCGATTGCACGTTCGAAAAGTAAAACAGGCGATCTCATGGGTCGCCTGTTTCTTTGAATGATGCTTGATCGGTGTGTGCGATGGTATCGCTTAGTGGATCTGCCGTTGTGAGCCGGCGAGGGTTAATTCATCGGCAAGTAACTGCAATGCATCGGTAATACGCTGATCATCGCCCAGTGAACCTACGGCCTCGCCCATGGCAATCTCGATATTCTTTTGCAGGCGAAGCTCCTGCTCGTCAGTGAGCCCCGCAAGCCCCACGCTATGCTCGATATTGCGTCCCAGATCAAACATGACAGAGCGCAGGTCTGCACGAATTTGCCGGTGTTGATCCTGCAGCTGTCTGACCAAGGTATGGGCACGATGCGCGGCAATATCAATGGCCACCGTGCGTTTTTCCAGCCGGGCTTGCGCAAGCAAGGCCGATGCACGATTTGAAGCTGATTCAACCAAAATCGCAAGGTGATCGCGCAGGCGGCCGCACTTGTCATCATCGTTGGTAGGAAGGTTGGAAATCAGCAATGTGGCATTGGGATAGTTAATGGAAATGCGTTGCTTGAACTGGAAGATACGGGCGTGCGAACGCATATGTTCAATAATCGAAATATCGAGCGGCGAACTCGGGCCGTGGCTACTCCAGTTAATCGTTTCCAGATCATGTCGAATCTGAATATCGCCTTGCAACCCCCATTCAGCTAAACCACTTAAAATGCACTCAGCCATGGCTTGCAGGGATTCTGCGCCACAAATCTTGCGCAATGCCTCAAGTACAACCCCGGTTTCACCCAGATTGGTCAGAAAGGAAAAGGCGATCTGTTCGGCAGATTGTCGCGCCGTTTCGGAGTCGTGGCGTCGCTGCGCCAGATCAAACACAGCTTGCAACTTGGCAACGAGCTCTTCTGAACTTGCACTCTTGACGATGAAATCCTGCCCGCCTGATTCGTACGCACGTAGTCTGGATTCGATGTCATCATGGCCGGACACAAATACGATCGGGACATCGGCCAACTCGGGATGCAGCTTGATATCGCGACAAATATCAATGCCATTGCCATCCGGCATCTCGATATCCAACACGATCATGCCGGGTTTAATGGCTTCCGCAGTCGGAATGATTTCTTGAGCTGACGAAACGGTGCCAACCTCAAAGTGCTCCACCAGCAAGCCGGATAGTCGACGCAGCACGATACGATCATCGTCCGCAATCAGGACGCTTTTGCGCATGGTATTCCTCCTGAAACTGACCAGCTCCCTTGAGAGTAGGCCTTATATCCAGTGTAGAAAGGAAATGCACAAAAAAAAGCTTTTAAACTGTTCGATAGGCTGCTGTCTGACGAGTTGTATCAATCGTCTTGTCGAGAGCTGTCGCTTCCTGAATCGCCCGTGTCAGAAGAGCCGCCCTCGTCAGAATCACCACTGTCCTGCTGGTCGCATACAGTGATATGGGCGGCATCCATGCTGTCATCATCTGATGTATCACTTGCTGGCTGTGCTTTTGGCAAAGTCATCCAGACAATCACAATCAATAATCCACCGGCAAAGAGCGCTTCGAATAATAACCAGAGCATGAAGTGGCTTTCTGTTCTTGATATCTCAGTTATCCTGCGCCTGCCTCTTGCAAACCGAGCAGGTGACACCATCATAATCAGGTTACCGATCCAGAGATATCACCATGAGCGCACCTGTCGCGAGTCCGCCACGCAATGACATGAATACACTGCGTACGCTGCTGCCGTATCTGTTGCAATACAAATGGCGGGTGCTTCTGGCATTGACCTGTCTGGTGTCGGCAAAGTTAGCCAATTTTGGTGTGCCGCTGGTGCTGAAAGGGATCGTGGATCACCTGACACCTTCTGCCAGCCAGCAATTGGGCGTGCAGTTGGCCGTGCCGGTACTACTGATTGCAGCTTACGGCGGGCTACGACTAGCCACCACAGCCTTTGGCGAGCTGCGTGATGCCGTGTTTGCCAAAGTCTCGCAGGGGGCGATTCGTCGTATCGCACTGGAAGTGTTCCAGCATCTGCATCGCCTAAGTTTGCGCTTTCATCTGAACCGGCAAACCGGCGGTGTCACCCGTGATATTGAACGCGGCACACGGGGTATCTCATCACTACTCGGCCTGACGCTTTTCAATATTCTGCCCACACTTGTCGAAATCACATTGGTCACCGGCTATTTGATCTCGCGTTATGACTGGCCGTTTGCTGCAATCACACTGGTGACGATCGCGATCTACATCGTCTTTACCCTGAGCGTGACCGAGTGGCGCACCAAAACCCGCCGCGCCATGAATGAAATGGATTCCAAGGCCAACGTGAAGGCGGTGGACGCGCTGATCAATTTCGAAACGGTGAAATATTTCGGCAACGAACGCTATGAAGCGCAACGCTACGACGAAAGCCTGTCACGCTGGGAAGTAGCGGCGGTCAAAAACGAAATCGGTCTGGCGATTCTCAATACCGGACAATCAGCCATCATCGCGTTTGGGGTGACAGGGCTCGTGTGGCTGGCCGCAAGTGGTGTGGCGCATGGCAAGATGACGCTGGGTGATCTGGTACTGGTGAATGCCTTCCTGATCCAGCTCTATGCACCGCTGAATTTCCTCGGCATGGTGTACCGCGAGATCAAGCAATCGCTCACCGATATGGAGAAGATGTTCTCCCTGCTCAAGCAAACGGAGGAAGTACAGGACAAGCCGGATGCACAGACGCTGGCCACCGACCGTGCCGCCATCCGCTTCAACAATGTGCAGTTTGGCTATGACCCGAGTCGCACCATTCTGCATGGCGTCGATTTTGAAGTGCCGGCCGGGCAGACGGTGGCCGTAGTGGGGAGTTCGGGCGCGGGCAAATCCACGCTGTCGCGCCTGCTGTTCCGCTTCTACGATGTATCTTCAGGTAGTATCGAGATCAATGGCATCGATATCCGCAATCTGAGTCAGGAAAGCCTGCGCGGCCACATCGGCATCGTGCCGCAGGATACCGTGCTGTTTAATGACTCGATTGCCTACAATATTGGCTACGGCAAGCCCGGCTCCAGTCAGGATCAGATCCGCGAGGCTGCGCGCTCGGCGCATATTCTGGAATTCGTGGAAAAGCTGCCGGATGGCTGGGACACAACGGTTGGCGAGCGTGGCCTCAAACTGTCTGGTGGCGAAAAGCAGCGCGTGGCGATTGCCCGCACCATCCTCAAGAATCCGCCGATTCTGGTGTTCGATGAAGCTACGTCGGCGCTGGACTCCCGCACTGAAAAAGCCATTCAGGCCGAACTCGCGCATATCGCACAAAATCGCACCACGCTGATCATTGCCCATCGCCTCTCCACCATCGTCGATGCGCACCAGATTCTGGTGATGGCCGATGGCAGGATCGTCGAGCGCGGAACGCATGAGGAGCTGCTGGCGCGCGATGGTGAATATGCGCGGATGTGGGCGTTGCAGCAGAGTGAGCAGGCGGGGGAATAAAAATGGACTTTTGTGTTTTGCTTTTAGAAATGCGTGAGTACGAACCTTACCTTCTGGAAATGCTGTGCGGCCCCATGGGGAAATGGCAATCAGTACGTGAAATCCTTGATGAAACTGGATTTAACGCTCATGCGATTCCCCCTTCCATTGTTTCAACATGGCTCGAGTCCCCTCAAAATGAGGAAGGATACGCACTCATAATTTTTTACGATATGGATTCGGGTGAGACATTGACAGCTGAATATAATGTTGCCCGGCTGCGAAGGGCTGGGACGTTTGCAGATTGAAAACAGCTTAGCATAAGCAAACTCAAATCCATGTCCGAAAACAGCGAGCATCTTCCCTGCCAGCGTGGATAATGGCGTGCATGATGCTCGATGACGACAACTGCTACGCAGCCCTGATCTCCCGCGATGCCCGCTTTGATGGCCGGTTCTTTACCGGCGTGACCTCGACGGGAATTTACTGCCGCTCCGTGTGTAGTGCCCGCAAACCCAAGCGCGAAAACTGCACCTTCTTTCCGCACGCAGCGGCAGCCGAACAGGCCGGATTTCGTCCTTGCCTGATTTGCCGGCCGGAGCTTGCGCCGGGGCAATCGTTGCTGGAATCATCTTCACGCCTAGCGTGGGCGGCAGCACAACGCATCGAGGCGGGTGCATTGGATATGCTGGGTGTAGAAGGGCTAGCGGCCCGTCTCGGCATCACGGATCGCCATCTTCGGCGGATTTTTGCCGAGGCCTTTGGCGTGACGCCGATTGCCTATGCGCAAACACAGCGTCTGCTGATAGCCAAACGCCTGCTAATGGATACGCAGCTATCCGTCACCCGGATTGCCGAGGCATCAGGCTTTGCCAGTCTGCGTCGCTTCAATGATGCATTTTCAGAACACTATCAGCTGCCTCCGTCTGCGCTGCGCAAAACCCGTTCGACGCCAGCGGGTGAGGGGATCTGCCTGAGTCTGAGCTTCCGGCCACCGTTCGATTGGGCGCATCTGCTGGGATTCCTCGCCAGTCGCTGTATCAAGGGCGTAGAGATCGTTGCAGATGGATGCTATCGGCGCAGTGTGCGGTTGATGCGTGGCGGGCAGGTATTCACCGGCTGGCTGTCGGTGTGCATGAATAACAAAGGCAACGCACTATCGGTAACCTTGTCCGACAGTCTGCTCCCCGTATTGCCCGACGTGCTTGCCCGCTTGCGCCGCTTGTTTGATCTGGCAGCAGATCCTGATGCGATTGCCGCTGTGCTCGGACCGCTGGCGTCGGATGCGCCGGGTGTACGCCTGCCCGGGGCCTTTGATGGCTTCGAGATGACCATGCGGGCGATTTTGGGCCAGCAAGTAACCGTGAAAGCCGCGCATACGCTAGCCGGGCGCTTTGTGCAGGCATTTGGCGAGCCAATTGTGACGCCGTTTGCTGATATTTATACAGTGTTTCCATCGCCGGAGCGAGTGGCCGGGCTGGATACCGCCTTGATCGGTGAGCTGGGTATTGTGCGCCAGCGCGGACAGGCGATGATCGAACTGGCGAAGCGGGTCGCGAGTGATGAGCTTGATCTGGAGCCCGCCGCCGATGTAGACAAAACGCTCACTCAGCTGGAAGCGATTCCCGGCATAGGAAGATGGACGTCACACTATATTGCGATGCGGGCGCTGGCTTGGCCGGACGCCTGGCCGAGTGGCGATGTGGCGCTCATTAAAGCGCTAGGTGCGACCAGCGCGAAATCCGCAGATGTCATGGTCGAACAATGGCGGCCATGGCGGGCATATGCGGTTATCCACTTGTGGCGTTCGCTGGCCAAACTCCCCGCGACAAACTCAATGCCGCAAAGCAATTCCGATCAACATCAGTCAACTACGCGGGATGCATCATGAACCAGCCTTCATCTCATATTGCCTATACCAACTGGGCCTCCCCCTTGGGCAATTTGGTCATTGCGCGCAATGCCGATGGACTTGCCGGCGTGTGGTTCGATGGGCAGGCGCATTTTTCGGGGATTGAAACAAGCTGGCTGCAGGCAGAGGACGATCCACTGCTGCTCAACACCATCACCCAATTGTCCGAATGGTTTGGTGGAACGCGCCGCGCATTTGAATTGCCACTCGCACCCGCTGGCACCGCATTCCAGCAATCGGTCTGGCGCGAAATTGCGCGGGTTGGCTTCGGAGAGACACGATCCTATGGTGAAGTGGCCAATGCGCTCGGAAAGGCAGGCGCATCGCGTGCAGTAGGTGCGGCGACGGGGCGTAATCCACTGACGATTATTGTGCCCTGCCACCGCCTCATGGGGGCGAGCGGGGCGCTCACGGGCTATGCGGGTGGCTTGGCACGGAAGCAGTTTCTGCTCGCATTTGAGTCGGGTCGGGACACCCGCCCGTTTGCGCTTGAATCGTAAGGCGAGCGTTAAATCACCTCGACGGAGGTCGCCCGTTTCAGGCAACGCAAGGCAAACATTGAACGACTGTGGCGGATACCGCCGATGCGATAGAGCTTTTCGCGCAGGAAGCGCTCGTAGCCCGCTGTGCCATCCACGGCGATTTTGGCCACATAATCATACTCGCCCGAGGTAATCCATAGCTCCAGTACCTCCGGCAGCGCGCAGAGCTGTTCTCCGAAGCGCATCAGGGCGTCATCATCGTGGCGCTCCAGCGTGATTTCCAGAATCACCGTATCGGCCACTCCCAGTTTGCGCTGATCCAGTAGCGCCACATAGCCTTCGATAAAACCATCCGCTTCCAGACGTTTCACTCGATTCCAGCACGCAGTACTCGATAGGCTGACCTGTTCTGCCAGTTCGGCATTGGTCAGTCGAGCGTTTTTCTGCAGGGCGCGCAGAATGCGCCGGTCCAGCAAATCGAGGTCGCGTGGTGTGTGCATTTAATGATTTCCTGAAATATGACGATTTGCAGAAAAAAATTCTACAAAACAACAATTGCTGCACTGCATGATAGAATTTTCTTCGCAGCATTGGAAGTTATAATTCCCTTCGTTTTGCAGCGCATGCTTCGCCACAAGCCAAGCAATGCAGGCAGTTGATCAGGTTGTTGCGGTTTGGAGGGATGTCAGATGTCGTTTGAAAATTATTTTGCCTTTCTTGTGGCGGCATCTTTGTTAATTTTCTCTCCCGGTCCGGTTAACGTACTGGCCATGTCCGAGGCGCTTAGTTCGGGTTGGAAGCGCGCCATGTCCTGTGTGTGGGGTGCGGCCGCGGCCATGATTCTGCAACTGATCGTGACCGGTGTCGGACTCAGTTCACTGCTGGCCTTGCTGGGCGGCGGTCTGGATGTGCTGCGCTGGATTGGTGCGGCCTACCTGATTTATCTCGGCTATCAGCAGTACAAGGCGCGTGGACTGGTGCTGGATCAACCTGTGCAGAAAGTACGCCGCCGTACCCTGTGGTGGAAGGGCTTTGCTATTTCCGGGATGAATCCGAAAACCCTGCTGTTTTTCCCCTCATTTTTCCCGCAATTCCTCAATGCAAATGCGGCCTGGAGTATTCATGTTCAGTTCACCGTGCTTGCCGCTACATTTACTGCGCTATTTGTGATTGGCGTGGGAGCGACAGCGATGTTCTCGCATCAGTTCCGCTCGCATCTCGCTGACGTCAAAAAGGCGCGAGGCGTGAACCGTGTGCTGGGTGGCATGCTGGTGATGATGGGTGTCATGCTCGCCGCATCAAAGTAAGCATCAACAGGATTGACGCACAGCAGCAAGCCGCATTAAGCTCAAACGCCTGATCATACTCGGCATGAACGTGCCGATTCTGCGGAGCTTCTAATGTCGGACGAGCAGTTGAAGTCGCATCGCGATGCCATCGATTCACTCGATCAACAGATTCTTGAGCTGTTGAACCAGCGCGCCACCCATGCGCGATCCATTGGTGAGTTGAAGGGCACCGGCGTCATCTATCGACCCGAGCGTGAAGCGCAGGTACTCACCCGGCTCAAAGCCCTGAATCGCGGCCCGCTGCCCGACGAATCCATTGCCAAGCTGTTCCGCGAGGTCATGAGCGCCTGCCTTTCTATCGAACGCCCGCTGATGATCGCGTACCTCGGACCGGAGGGTACCTTCAGTCAAAGTGCCGCCGTCAAACACTTCGGGCATGCTGCCAATACACAAGCCTGTGTCAGCATCGACGAAGCCTTCCGAGTGGTGGAAGCCCGCAGCGCCGATTATGTTGTGGCGCCGGTAGAAAATTCCACTGAGGGTGCAGTTGGCCGCACGCTGGACCTGATGGTGAATACGCCCCTCAAGGTCTGCGGCGAAGTCGTGCTGCGCATTCATCACCATCTACTGCGCCAGTCGCCCACACTGGAAGGCATTCGCCGCGTGTATTCGCATGCGCAATCGCTGGCACAGTGTCACGAATGGCTGAACAAGCATCTGCCTGCTGATGTTGAGCGCGTGTCCGTGTCGTCCAATGCCGAAGCGGCTCGTCTGGCCAGTCTCGACCCGAATTGCGCCGCCATTGCAGGTGATGCCGCTGCCGAGCGCTTCCATCTGGCCAAACTCGCCGATAGCATCGAAGACGAACCAAACAACACGACGCGCTTTCTGGTGCTCGGTTATCACGATACAACGGCATCCGGGCAAGACAAAACCAGCCTGGTCATGTCGGCGCAGAATAAGCCGGGCGCCGTACATTCGCTGGTGTCGCCACTAGCCGAGCATGGCGTGTCCATGACCAAGTTCGAGTCGCGCCCATCGCGCACCGGCCTGTGGGAATATGTGTTCTTTGTGGATATTGAAGGTCATCACGAAGACCCCAAAACTCAGCGCGCACTTGAAGCATTGCGTGAGCAGGCGGCATTTGTGAAGGTGCTGGGTTCCTATCCAGTTGCAGTGATCTAAGCAGTATCGAACAAAAGGGTTTTACATGAGTTTCGCCCCCGGATTTGACTCCGTCTGTGTATTTTGCGCATCCTCCCTTGGTCAGGACGCCCGCTTTCAAGAGGCCGCAGCAGCGACAGGTACCGCACTGGCCCGCCGCGGGATTGAACTGGTCTGGGGAGGTGGTCGCGCCGGATTGATGGGCGTGGTGGCGGATGCCGCACTTGCAGCCGATGGCGATATTTTCGGCGTGATTCCGGAATTCATGGCCGAGCGCGAACTGGCGCACCCGGAAGCCACCGAGATGGTGGTGGTGGAATCCATGCATGCGCGCAAAGCCGTGATGGCGGAACGGGCTGATGCTTTTATTGCCTTGCCGGGCGGGTTTGGCACCTTTGACGAACTCTTCGAAATCATTACCTGGTCGCAATTGCGCCTGCATGCCAAGCCAATCGGTATTCTGAATGTGGCGGGCTATTACGATCATCTGATCGCCATGATGGATCAGTCCGTGAGCGCAGGCTTTGTACAGGCCGCCAGCCGCGATAGCATTGTGGTGGCTGAATCCATTGATGCCTTGCTGGATGCGCTGGCTGCATGGAAAACCGCACATCAGGCATAAATCGCTCGCGCAGCCGCGGTAGGCGCATCCGCCGTATGCTGACTGCACCGCTGATACTGGTTGCGGCGCTGCTGATTTTTCTGGAAGACTTCCTCTGGGACGAGCTGGCGCGCCTACTCGGTGTACTGGCTCGCTTGCCCCTCTGGGCACGCCTGGAACGCTGGATCAAAGGCTTGCCTGCATGGGCTGCACTGCCTTTGTTTCTGGTGCCAATGGTGGTGCTGTTTCCACTGAAAATTGCCGCACTGTGGTTGATGACGAACCACCATGTGGTGCTGGGTTTGCAAATTATCCTGCTTGCTAAAATTGCCGGTACGGCCATTGCTGCGCGCTTGTTTTTGCTGCTGAAGCCAACCTTGCTGACCGTTGCCTGGTTTGCACGAGCCTATGAGTGGGTCACGCGCTGGAAAGCACGTGTCATGGCACGATTGCATCAAATGTACGGCTGGCGACTTGCTGCCGCAATGATGCTCGGCTTGAAGCGGCGCTGGCGCGGCTATGCATCTCGTGCCGGGTTGCTGACCCGTTTAAAGCAGTTGTTACGGAAGCGTGGGACTGATACTGAGTGATCAGCCAGTTCAATCAGGCTGCAGAGCGGGTGGCATGTTTCTCTGGTGGTGTGTACTGATGCGCCGCTTCACTGAATCGCTTGCGAATGGCTTCTCTTTCTTCCTTGGCATTCAGAAGTGCGTCTACACAGTCCGGATCAAGTCTGCCGCCTGCCGCTTCGTCACGCAATAGAGCGACGACGCGCGCTTCTTCCCAGGCGGGTTTGTAGGGGCGTTCGTTCGATAATGCATCATACACATCCGCCACAGCCACAATCCGTGCCTCAATGGGAATGTTGGCCATAAACAAGCCGCGAGGATAACCCGATCCATCTCCGCGCTCATGATGACCTGCCACGATATTGCGCATGATGCGGGATGCGAGATCTTCGTTTAGTCCCATATCTGCCACGATCTGATCAATCATCGTTTCGCCGATGGTGACATGCTGCTTCATGATCGCGTATTCGCTTTCGGTCAGCTTGCCGGGCTTCAGCAGAATGCTGTCCGGAATACCAACCTTGCCAATATCGTGCAAGGACGAAAACAGGTGCAGATATTCAATAAATTCGTCAGAAAGCTGGTGTGAAGATGCAAGCTTCTGTCCCATCAGACGCGCATAGGAAGCAATACGTTCCAGATGCTCACCTGTCTCCATGTCACGTATGCGCGCCAGTCCGGCTGCAATGTGCACTGTGCTGATCAGATTGCGGACTGCGCGTACTTCACTCAGGTATAAGTGTGCGATCAGGTCAGCAAAAACGGTCAGAAATTCAGCTGCGGCGACGTCGAATGCATCGGGTGTTTTGGAATCAAAGAACAGAAAGGCGGCCAGATCTTCACCATTGTAGATCGGTACAGTGAAGCTCGAATGATAGGACTGCTTTTTAAGCCAGTCAGTATGTTCGGTTGGCGAATCAAAGCGATCACCGATATTGCTAATCAGTCGATTTTGCCTCGCTTTTGCTAACTGGGCGAGAGAGGGAACATCTGACAATCGGGCCTGATACCCTATGAGCGCATGATGATCGTGATTGCTGCTCACAAATGTCTTGAGCAGATCGGTCGCTTTATCGTAGATAGCGAGTGCAACGCGATCGACATCCGGGTAGCGCGCGCGAATCACGCCGTGAATGGCAGATAGGCGTTCAGTCAGGCTATTGGCGGATCGGTCGCCGGTGGAAAGCAAGGTTTCACTGGAATCTGGATGCATCTTGAATGCGCTCTGGCAGAGTGGCGTGTGCGGAAACGATTGCTACATCAGTACTATAGGTGTTGGGCTACGCCTCCAGCTAGTCCTGTCGGATGTACGGATGTCTTGTTTTTGCACAAGAATATTCGGCAAACGTGCACAAACGACAAATTTTGGGGTAAGCTGGACTCTGATTTCAACTTTGGTGCACTGCGGGATTTTTCCATGCGTCATTTTGTGGTGTTTTTCGGCTCCTATTATTATCCGCTCACTTCGTGACGCGGGCTGGCCGATTTCACCCATAAGAAATCAAAGAGATACCAAGGCGGGCCCCAAACAGGGCCCGCTTTTTTATTGCCTGTACGACTGTAAATTGCATCACTGCCTCGGGCAGGTGCTGAAAGGAAAGTAAAATGATTATTGTGATGTCACCCGGCGCATCGGATGAACAACTGGACGCTGTTGTACGCCGTATCCGTGATGCAGGACTGGCCGAGCATGTCTCGCGTGGCACGGAGCGCACCATTGTCGGCGCGATTGGCGATGAGCGCGCATTGAGCGAACAAGTGTTCGAACAAATGGAAGGCGTGGAAAAAGCCTTGCATATCGTCAAACCGTACAAGCTCGTGGCGCGTGAAGGTCATCCATCTGGCTCGGTCATCGATATTCGCGGCGTGAAGCTGGGTGGCAAGGAGATTCAGGTGATCGCCGGCCCGTGTTCTGTCGAGACGCAGGCGCAGATGGATCAATCTGCCGCCGGGGTACATGCAGCGGGCTGCAAGATGATGCGGGGTGGCGCGTTCAAGCCGCGTACCAGCCCCTACGCCTTTCAGGGTCTCGGCGAGACTGGTCTGGAGTACTTCCAGCAGTCGGCCAAGGAATACAAGCTGCCCATCGTGACAGAACTAATGGATGTGCGCATGCTGGATACTTTCCTGAAGCACGATGTCGATGTGATCCAGATAGGCGCGCGCAATATGCAGAATTTCGATCTGCTGAAAGAAGTCGGCAAGGTCAACAAGCCGGTGATTCTGAAGCGCGGCTTGTCGGCCACGATTTCAGAATGGCTGATGGCTGCGGAATACATTGCGGCAGGCGGCAATCACAACATCATCCTGTGCGAACGCGGCATCCGTACCTTTGAAACCGCTTACCGCAATGTGCTGGACATCACCGCCATTCCCGTACTCAAGCGTGAAACGCATTTGCCGGTGATTGTTGATCCGAGTCATGCAGGCGGTAAAGCCTGGATGGTGGCTGATCTGGCGCGCGCTGCCATTGCTGCTGGCGCAGATGGCTTGCTGGTCGAAATGCATCCGAATCCCTGCGAGGCATGGTGCGATGCCGATCAGGCGCTGACCCCCGAAGCGCTGAAATCCCTGATGGTAAGTCTGAAAGCCATCGCACAGGCGGTTGGGCGCGATCTCTGAGCCGATCAGGGCAAGGGTGAGCATCAATAGCAGGCAAACCGGAATAGGTGGTACAGGATGCAGGCAGGGGATGGTTTTACACTGGTGGTGATTGGCGTGGGGCTGATCGGAGGCTCGTTTGCGCTGGATCTACGCCGGGCAGGGCGGGTGAGCAAAGTGATCGGGGTAGGCCGTTCCCCGGAAAACCTGCAGCGTGCGATTCAGCTCAAAGTGATTGATGAGGCCGATACACTGGAATCGGCCGTGTCTCGCGCCGATCTGGTGCTGATTGCCACGCCGGTGGGGCAGATGGAAGCAATCATGCGCCGGATCAATGCCTGTCTGCCGCCGCATGCGCTGGTAACTGATGCGGGCAGTACGAAGGTGGATGTATGTGCGCTGTACCATCGGTGCTTACCGGATCATCTGGATCGCTGTGTGCCGGGGCATCCCATTGCCGGATCGGACTTGTCTGGTGCAGCGGCGGCGCGGTTTGCGCTTTTCGAGCAGCGCAAAGTAGTGCTGACGCCATTGCAAGAGACCGCCTCGGGCAGCGTCGAGCGTATCCGTTCGCTCTGGCAGTCTACCGGTGCGCAAGTTGTAGAGATGAGCGCACGCGAGCACGATGATGTATTCGCGACGGTGTCACATTTGCCGCATCTGCTGGCGTTTGCATACATGAACCACGTTCTGAACCGGCCTCATGCCGATCGCTGTCTGCAACTGGCTGCTTCAGGTTTTCGCGATTTCACGCGGATTGCGGGGAGCCATCCGGAAATGTGGCGGGATATCGCGATGGGGAATCGAGAGGCATTGCTGGATGAATTACAATTGTTCAGGGATGAGCTGGATCTGGTGATCCGGCAGCTTGGCGGGCAGGACGGACAGGCTATGCGCGACGGCTTCGCCCGAGCGTCAGAAGTACGGGCGAAGTGGCGGTTGTAAAATATTATTCGCGTAAACAATACGCGAATGCCCCCACTTTTCGTGCCAGCAAGTTTGTTTCTATTTCTAAAGACCTGTGAATCTAGCGCGGCATCTCTGTCTGCCTGCAAATCTTCGCCTCCGGCACCGAAAATATACATTCGGTAGGGGGGCGCTTGATCGCAAAAAAACAAAAAACCCGCAAAGCCAGTAGCCATGCGGGTTTTCATTTGATTCGTGGCGGAAAGGGGGGGATTCGAACCCCCGATAGGCTATTAACCTATACACGCTTTCCAGGCGTGCGACTTAAACCACTCATCCACCTTTCCTATTTCTCAGTTGCGGCGTGCGCTGCTGAGGGCGCGAATATTACATGAATGATTCGCACTATGCAAATGTTATCTGCAATTATTTTTTGATGTGCAGTCCGCACTCTTTGGTTTCGGGGTTTTCCCACCACCAGCGGCCAGCACGGATATCTTCACCAACCGAGATAGCGCGCGTGCAGGGTGCGCAGCCGATGCTGGGGTAGTGACGGTCGTGCAGCGCATTGTAGGGGATGCTGTTGGCGCGGATATATTCCCAGACTTCCTTTTCAGTCCATTCGATCAGCGGGTTGAATTTCTCCAGACCGTTGCCCGCATCCCACTCGCGATTGCCAAGATCGGTACGAGTGGGAGATTGTTGACGGCGCAGACCCGTGAGCCATGCTTTCTTCCCCGCAAGCGCCCGTTTAAGTGGCTCGATCTTGCGCACATCGCAGCATGCCTTGCGTAGTTCGACCGAGTCATAGAATGCATTGATGCCGTGTGTATTCACGAATTGCTCTACGCCGGTGGTATTGGGGTAGAAGAAGGTGATAGGTCGCGCAGGATAGGCATCCTGCACTCTGCCTGCCAGATCGTAGGTCTCGGCGGGCAAGCGCCCGGTATCCAGGCTGAAAATTTCGATGGCTAGGGCATGCTGGTGGATGAGGTGGGTGAGCACCATATCTTCTGCACCAAACGAATTCGCGAATACAGCGGGCTGGAACGAATCAGCAATGGTGTGCAAGAGTGCAACGGTATCTGCAAGTTTTTGTTCGAGGCTCATGGATATTGACCACATTTTTGACAAATTGGCGTCATCCTAGAGGTCTCTGCTAATCACCGGAAAGATTGCTGTGTTAGGATGATATAACCAAATGATCATCAAGCGTGCGCCGGTGTGGTGCACGCTCAGGAAGGCAGCATTATGAAGCTTCAGCAATTGCGTTATCTCGTCGAAGTCGCCAAGCAGGGATTGAATGTCTCGGAAGCCGCCGAGGCTTTACATACCTCCCAGCCGGGCATTTCCAAGCAGATTCGCTTGCTTGAAGATGAGCTGGGTGTGCAAGTGTTTGTTCGTAACGGTAAGCGCGTGGTGGATGTGACTGCACCCGGCAAGGAAATTCTGACGATTTCCGAGCGCATTCTGCGTGAAGCCAAGAATCTCAAGCGTGTGGCAGAAGAGTTTGTTAACGAGGAAGAGGGTAGCCTCACCATTGCCACCACGCATACTCAGGCGCGCTACGCCCTTCCTAAAACCATCAAAGCCTTTTTGGAGCGCTATCCCAAGGTTCGCTTGTCCATCAAGCAAGGGAGCCCCATGCAGATTTGTGAGATGGTGGTAGCAGGCGAAGCGGATATCGCGATCGCCACCGAGGGGATTGATCAGTACGAGCAACTGGCTCAACTCGATTGCTATCAATGGAATCGCAGTATTATCGTCCAGGATCATCATCCGCTACTGGATTTGCGGCGTGCAGTGACACTTGCGGATGTAGCAGAGTGGCCAATCATCACCTATGACTTTGCATTTGCGGGGCGTTCGCGAATCAATCAGGCATTCGAGACCGCCGGTCTTCAGCCCAACGTCGTACTCACGGCCATTGATACCGATGTGATTAAAACGTATGTCAATCTGGGTCTGGGTGTAGGGATTATTGCTAGTATGGCATTCGACCGGTATCGCGACGAAGGTTTGTTTGCGATTGATGCCAGCCATTTGTTCGCCCCGTCAACGACACGTATCGGTGTGCGCCGTGACGCCTATCTGCGCGGTTATACCTATGATTTCATCCAGGGATTCGCTCCGCACTTATCCCGTGAATCTGTCGAGCGCGCCATGGGGCGCATTGAAGACTGACCGTCGGTCTGTTGCAAATATGCGGCACGCTCTAAAGGGCGTGCTTTTTTTAAATGATGGGTATAACATACCAATAAGAATGTTTAATTGGAGGACGTCATGAAACAAGTTCTATTCCTTGGCGCAAGTGTTGCCATGCTCACAGCATGTAGTGTCAAAGTTGAGTCCGATCCCAAAACGGGTGACTTTGAACGGGTGCGCATCAGCGTAGATGGCGGCGTACAGAAATCTGGCAAGCATCTAAGCGAAACCCGCGAAGTCGCGATGTTTGACAAGCTAAACGCAACCGGTTCTGTGGACTGTGAGGTCATCGTTGGTGACACCAAAGACGGCAAGCCACAACTCATTATCGAGGGCGATGAGAATCAGGTTAAGCGCATTAAAACAGACGTCAGTGACGGCACGCTGAATGTATCCCTGAATGGTCAGAATATGCTGGTCATCGGGGCGCATTATCAATCGGACGATACGGTTGTGAAGATCGTTGTGCCTAAACTCCTGGCAGCTTCGCATACGGGATCTGGGAGCCTCAAGGTCGAAGGACTGAAGGGGGATGACTTTGATTACCAAGGTACAGGCTCCGGCGATGCCAAATTGGTCGGCAAGGTTGGCAAACTGTCGGTGCGTATGAATGGATCGGGTGATCTCGATGGCGAAGCCGTGTCACCACAGGCGACAACGGTTGAAATCATGGGTTCTGGCGACGCCCGGTTTGGCCATATGAGTGCAGATAGTCTGTCCGTGTCAATTCACGGATCAGGCAGTGTGACTGCGGATGGATCATCCAAGCAGGTTAGTGCCAAGGTAATGGGTTCCGGTAGCGCGGAAATGCGTGAATTACGTGCAGAGAGTGCTGATCTGGAAGTGTGGGGGTCGGGCGATGTCAGTTTGCGCGTCATCGACAAGCTCGTTGCCAGTACGCACGGTTCCGGCAATATTACTGTGGTCGGCAAGCCATCCAAGTCGCAAACCGATGGCAAGAATATCGAATTCGAAAGCGAATAAGCATGGCTGTTAGCGGGCTTGACCATATCAACCTTCAGGCACCACAGGATGCTTTGCGCACCGCCCGTGATTTTTATGTGGATGTGATTGGGTTGTCGGAAGGGGGGCGACCCGGCTTCCGACGGCCGGGTTACTGGCTTTATGCAGGCGATCATCCGATTCTGCATCTAACTGAAGAAGTGTCCGCGCCAACGGGGACAACGTGCACGACGCAAGATCATGTTGCGTTTGCGTGTGGCGATGCGCATGCAATGAAAGTACGGCTGGAAACAGCTGGCGTGCCTTTCCAATGCAAAGAAGTACCGGGCAAAGGCATCCTGCAGATCTTTTTGCATGATCCGCTTGGTAATGGCGTCGAATTAAATTTCGGTGAAGGGTCATGCTAACAGAGAGATGAAGTGTCACGATTCTGGTGAACGAATGTACAATGGCGCATCACGCTGGTACACGAGTTCACCATGATCGAGACGTTTCCCGGTAGTCCCTATCGCCTGCATCAACCCTTTCCGCCTGCCGGTGATCAGCCCGAAGCGATCCGCCAGTTGCTCGAAGGCCTGGATGATGGTTTACGCTTTCAGACCCTGCTTGGGGTGACTGGCTCAGGCAAAACGTACACCATGGCCAATGTGATTGCCCGCTCGGGTCGTCCGGCCATTGTTATGGCGCCGAATAAAACGCTCGCTGCTCAGCTCTATTCGGAATTCCGCGAGTTCTTTCCGGAAAATGCCGTCGAATATTTCGTCAGCTATTACGATTATTATCAGCCTGAGGCTTACGTACCCAGTCGCGATCTGTTTATCGAGAAAGATTCGCAGATCAACGAGCATATCGAGCAGATGCGGCTATCTGCCACCAAAGCCATGCTGGAACGGCCGGACTGCATTATTGTCGCCACTGTTTCAGCCATCTACGGTATTGGCGATCCGGGCGACTATCACCAGATGATTCTGCATCTGCGCGAAGGTGAAACGTTGAAGCAGGCGGATATCATTTCGCGCCTGGTGACGATGCAATATACCCGCAACGAAATGGATTTCTCGCGTGGCGTATTCCGTGTACGTGGCGATGTGATTGACGTGTTCCCCGCCGAGCATGCCGATCTGGCGGTGCGGATTTCGATGTTTGATGACGAGATCGAGACGCTGCAGTTATTTGACCCGCTCACCGGGCAAACCCGCCAGCGGGTCGGACGGTTTACCATCTTCCCGTCCAGTCATTACGTGACCCCACGTGCCACTGTTCTTGGCGCCATTGAAACGATCAAAACAGAACTGCACGAGCGCTTGGAGTTCTATCACCGCAATCAGAAGCTGGTAGAAGCGCAGCGTCTGGAACAGCGCACCCGTTTTGATCTGGAAATGCTGAATGAAATGGGCTTCTGCAAGGGGATTGAAAACTATTCGCGGCATTTTTCCGGCAAAAAGGCGGGTGAACCGCCGCCAACGCTGATCGATTATCTGCCTGAAAACAGCCTGATGTTTCTCGATGAATCACACGTCCTGATTGGTCAGATTGGCGGAATGTACCGAGGCGACCGTGCGCGCAAGGAGAATCTGGTTGATTACGGTTTCCGTCTGCCATCTGCGCTGGATAACCGCCCGCTGCAATTTGAAGAGTTTGAAGGCATGATGCCGCAAACGGTGTTTGTGACCGCTACACCAGCGGATTACGAGCGCAAGATGCAAGGGCAGGTGGTCGAGCAGGTGGTGCGTCCGACCGGTCTGGTCGATCCGATTGTGGAGGTTCGCCCGGTTGGTACCCAGGTGGATGACCTGATGAGCGAGGTCAAGAAGCGCGTAGCAGTTGGCGAGCGCGTGCTGGCAACCACGCTCACCAAGCGCATGGCTGAGCAGTTGACCGAGTACCTGAACGAACATGGCATCAAGGTGCGCTACCTGCATTCGGATATTGATACGGTCGAACGCGTCGAAATCATCCGTGATCTGCGTCTGGGCGTGTTTGATGTGCTGGTCGGGATCAACTTGCTTCGCGAAGGTCTGGATATTCCGGAAGTGTCCCTTGTGGCGATTCTCGATGCCGATAAAGAGGGTTTCCTGCGGAGCGAACGCAGTCTGATCCAGACGATTGGTCGCGCCGCCCGCCACCTAAACGGCACGGCTATTCTGTATGCTGACCGGATTACGGATTCCATGCGTCGAGCCATGGATGAGACTGAGCGCCGCCGCCACAAACAGCTGGCGTTCAACGAGGCAAACGGCATCGTGCCCAAGGGTGTGCAGAAGCGCATCAAGGACATCATTGATGGCGTCTATCACGAGGATACGAAGTCAGGTAAAGGCGGAGTGGTTCGTGAAGAGCTGGTGGAGATGGATGAAAAAGCGCTGGCCAGGGAACTCAAACGAATCGAGAAGGCCATGCTTGAGGCCGCCAAGAACCTTGAATTTGAGCAGGCCGCACGATTGCGCGATCAATTGCATGCACTCCGAGCCCGTGTATTTGGTGCGGAGTAGGGACTGTCGTGCCTACTCCTGCTTGCCTGTTACTGTGAACGCACTGAGTACAACGCCCGGTAATGACTGGAATGTTTTACCGAGGACGATTTGGTAGCGATGGCTACCAGCTGAGAGAATAAATGCACGTCCCACTGCATGATGTGCGACGGGGAGAATCAGACAGCGCTCCCCATTGGCTTGCGGTGCTTCTTGGCTGAAGAGGGCGGGTAGAGTTAATTCGCCATCCAGCAAGGCAACAAGTGAGGTTTGCGCGCCAAGCTTCTCCACGCCAATGCGAACTTTGCCATCCCTGGACTTTACGATGCGTCGCACAATACCAATAGCAGCGCGGGGGTGTTCCGTATCACGCATGGCCACGATTTCGCCCACGCACAGTCGATCGTCGAAGCGATCGCGATAACTCACGCCGAGACCACTGGTACTTTCGTCTTCGACGTGCCATTCACCTTGCTCGACACCATCGCGCAATGCACCATTAATCGACGTCTGGCCGAGCAGATGGCTGACGTTGAGTAAGCCATACGCTGCAATGGTATGACGACTGGTCAGCGTCCGCTCATGCAGGCGTGTACGCGCTCCCCCATCCCGTGACCAGATGTGCATCAGGTCCTTCAGCATGGCGATCACTTGTGACTTTTCGCCATCAGGCACATTGCCCAGATCCGGCGAATCTTGTCCGTTTTCAAGTACCTGAATCACGGAGCCAAGCTGCGCAATGAGGGGGGATGTATCCAGATAACGATAGGTTGGCCCCACCATATTTCGACGGAACTGGGCGGCGGGTTGGTCTGAATCGATGTTGACAGCAAATGCGTGATGGCGAGGGCGCACCTGCAGATCGATGGATACCAGATCAGACCACGTTTGCAGTGAGCGATCCAGCATCCATACATGATCTGGGAGTCTGCGCTCTGGTTCGGCGAGCCTCAGCAGCAGTGCACGTTTATAGATGCCTGCAAGGGAGTCCTGTCGCGCGTCGCTTGGGTGAAGCTGCAATATTTTATGCTGGAATCCACCAGACTCAGCATTGCCATATAGTCGATTCAAATTGCGCCAGATCGAACGATCCGCTTGGAAATACCGCACAAAAGACCATAGGCCTTGTCGCGCATAATATTCGGCCGTGCGGAGACTCGCGAGCTCTACATGGGGCGCAAAGGCTGGCATCGGCGCAATTTCATGCTGCTTGATGCACAGTTTGTAGGCAACACCGAGTTCCTGATAGAAAGACTGCAATACCGGAAGCACATGGCGCGGGGTCAGTGATTCAATAATTTCTGTGCCGCGATATACCGCTGTAAGTAGTTGCGCAATGGGTTGTGCCTTGTCATCCATCAGGATCACAGTGCGGACACGCTCCTTGAGGCCCACCTTGCCATTGCGATTCAGTTCCGCGATTGCCTGAATAATTTCCGACAGTGCTTGCAAGGACTCGTTGCGTGGCAATTCAGCCAGCATGAGGGTAGCGCTGGACGTGTTGATGCCGAGGTCTTCTTCCTCTCGACCCCGACGTAGAAGCGTATCAATCAGCGATTTGAAATCAATCATTGTGGCGGAATGCCGGTATGACCGTGGCCCTTATGTTAAAATTTAGCTGATTTTGCCTTGATGCGCGTATCTAGTGTCAAGCAATTGCTTGTACAGACTGGTTTGTGCTGTCCGGCCAACACATTTTGGGAGTTTTTCGGTGATCACCACCTCCAATATCACCATGCAATTCGGCGCCAAGCCGCTTTTCGAAAAAGTGTCCGTCAAGTTTGGCGAAGGCAACCGCTACGGTTTGATCGGTGCAAATGGCTCCGGTAAATCAACTTTTATGAAAATCCTGGGCGGCGATCTTGAACCAAGTAACGGCAATGTATCGCTCGATCCGGGCGTCCGTTTGGGTAAGCTGCGTCAAGATCAGTTTGGCTACGAAGATCAGCGTGTGATTGATGTGGTGATGCAGGGTCACCACGAATTGTGGGATGCCATCCGCGAGCGTGATGCGATTTACGCCAATGTGGAAGCTACCGAAGAAGACTATATGCGTGCCGCCGAGCTGGAAGGCAAGGTTGCGGAATATGATGGCTACACTGCCGAAGCACGTGCCGGTTCGCTGCTGCTGGGCGTGGGCATCCCGATCGAACAGCATAACGGCCCGATGAGCGAGGTTGCACCTGGCTGGAAGCTGCGTGTGCTGCTGGCGCAGGCACTGTTCAGCGATCCGGATGTGCTGTTGCTCGATGAGCCAACCAATAATCTGGATATCAACACGATCCGCTGGCTGGAAACGACGCTGAACGAGCGAAATTCCACCATGATCATCATTTCCCATGATCGACACTTCCTGAATCAGGTGTGTACGCACATGGCCGATCTGGATTACAACACCATCCAGCTCTATCCGGGTAACTACGACGATTACATGCTGGCAAGCACGCAAGCACGTGAGCGCCAGCTGGGTGCGAACGCCAAGGCGAAGGAACGCGTGGCCGAATTGCAGGCCTTTGCAGCCCGCTTTGCGGCAAACAAGTCCAAGTCCCGTCAAGCGACGTCGCGTCTGAAGCTGGCCGACAAGATCAAGGAAAACATGGTCGAAGTGAAGCCTTCGAGCCGTCAGAATCCTTATGTCCGCTTTGAGTTCGACGAAAAGAAGAAGCTGCATCGCCAGGCATTTGAAGCAACAGATCTGAATTTTGCCTATGAAGGCAGCACTTCAATCCTGAAGAACTTCAACATGATCTTCGAGGCTGGCCAGAAGCTTGCAGTGATCGGGGGGAACGGTGTCGGTAAGTCCACGCTGATCAAGCTGCTGGTCGGTGAACTTCAGGGACAGCATGGATTGGTGAAATGGGCGGACAAGGCTGAAATCGGCTATTTCGCGCAGGATCACGAAGAAGATTTCGCTCAAGATGAAAACCTGTTTGACTGGATGAAACAGTGGAGTCAGCCGGGCGATGATGATCAAGTTATTCGCGGCATTCTGGGGCGCCTGCTGTTTAGTGGCGATGACGTCAAGAAGTCGGTCAAGGTACTGTCAGGCGGTGAAAAGGGCCGGATGTTGTACGGCAAGTTGCTCCTGCAGCGCACCAATGTGCTGTTGATGGATGAGCCGACCAACCATATGGACATGGAATCCATCGAGTCCCTGAACCTGGCGCTTGAACTGTACAAGGGCACACTGATTTTCGTGTCGCATGATCGTCAGTTTGTAAGCTCGCTTGCCACACAGGTACTTGAACTGAAGGGTGATGGCAGCTACGTGCATTACGTTGGCGGCTATGAAGACTATCTGGCCAGCCAGGGTGTTGAATAAGGCCTTGTTCAAACGCTTGTTTGTGTCATTTTGATGCATGAATCGGGCAGCATGCTCACTCTTGGTGCATGTTGCTTGAGTGTTTGGGCGCGAAGGTTTATAGTCTTTCGATCTGTTACGCAGACCAGCAGTTCTGGCTCAAGGGGAGAGATTGAGCGGAATGCTTGAAGCGGCAGTGCCAGATTCAAAATCCAAAGAAAAAAAGATGGAGTAGACCACGCAGCCACCTAAGGGTGGCTGCGTTTTTTATTGCGATTGCGCTTCCCTATCATCTGGCGGGTGCGTAAAATGATGCAGTGCAATAATTCATATCAGAACACGTCTCTTTCCCGGGTGTCAGGCTTCTCAGGAGTTCATCATGCGTTTAAACGGCAAGGTATCAATCATCACTGGCGCAGCTAGCGGCATTGGTAAGGCAACAGCGTTACGATTCGCGCGCGAAGGCTCCAAAGTAGTGGTGTGCGACCTTAATCCAGCGGGCATCGACGCAGTGGTCAGCGAGATTATCGCAGGTGGTGGTGAGGCCATTGGTATCGTGGTCAATGTAACCGACAAGCAGCACCTGGCCGAGATGGTTGCAACCGTGAAGGCAAAGTGGAGTCGTATTGATGTACTGGTCAACAATGCCGGTATTGTTGCGGATGCACAATTTACCAAAATGACCGACGATCAGTTCGATCGCGTCATCGACATCAACCTCAAGGGCGTCTACAACTGCGCAAAGGCTGTGGTTGATACCATGGTGGAGCAGGGCGAGGGTGTGATCTTGAATGCCTCAAGCGTGGTTGGTTTGTATGGCAACTTTGGCCAGACCAACTACGCCGCAGCCAAGTTTGGCGTCATCGGCTTTACCAAGACCTGGGCCAAAGAACTCGGTAGAAAGGGTATCCGCAGCAATGCCGTTTGCCCCGGATTTGTCGCAACGCCTATCCTCGCATCTATGCCTGAAAAGGTCATTGAGGCCATGCAGGACAAGGTGCCAATGAAACGACTGGCCCAGCCTGAAGAAATCGCCAGCGTTTACACATTCCTGGCCAGTGCAGATGCGAGTTATATCAATGGCGCCGTAATTTCGGTTGATGGTGGGCTCGTGATTTAATTTCGCCCTCCGCTGTGCTTGGCAAAGAAACCCCGCTATTGCGGGGTTTTGTACTTCTGTACATGAAATACCTGTCGGTATGTCATTCAGCTTATGTTCATCTTCGTGTGCTTAAATGCACCTGACCTTGCACACAAACCATCTGTGTCATCCGTCACTTTTAAATACACGAGGAACAATCATGAAAAAGCTACTTTGTATCGCGTCTCTCTTAACTGCCTGCGCATTGCCTGCAATGGCCGACAATCTGTATGTCACTGGTGATTTCGGCCAGACCAAAACATCCATTAGCAATGAAGATGGGAAGTTGCTGGATGGCAAGACTTCGACCGCATGGTCTTTAGGGGCCGGCTACCGCTTTGATCAAAACGTAGCGTTTGAACTTGGCTACCGTGATTGGGGCAAGCAATCGCTCGACGTCAGTGCCATGGGTGAAAGTGCTCATGTGGAAGATAAGGCTCATGCCCTTGTGGGCAGCGTGGTAGGTACCTTGCCACTGACTGATGTATTTTCGCTGCAGGGTCGTCTGGGCTATGCCAATATCAAGGCGAAACTCTCTGCCAATAACTCGCGCGGCCAATCAATGAGCTTTGAAGAAACGTATAACAAAGTACTGTGGGGTGTGGGTGCGCGATATGCAGTGAGCAAGGATGTCGGCATTCGAGCAGAATACAGCCGTACCGGCAAGTTTGATGATACGACACTGTCCGCCTTCACCGTTGGCGTCGATTATTCGTTCTAATTGCCGTTTCGCATCCAAAAATCCAGCCAGACAATATGGCTGGATTTTTTATTACTTCCTATTGATACAGGTTGAGCTTTTCCCGCTACGGCACGCCAAGGATTAGATAACATGGAGTGCGATAGGTGCGCCTAAGCGCCAGGCGGGAGTGACTGAAGTACAGATTAATGGTATTCCGAGGATGCTGGGGGAAGCATGCTGTGCATGGCTACAATCCCAACCTTAAGTTCTCTTCAACTGTTTCGATGAGTGTGGCGGGTACGTCCTGCTCCGTGGCCAGGACGCGCCAAGCAGATATATGCTCGATGGTCTCGTCAATGATGACGTCAATGGCACTACGCGTGAAAATCGGACTGACACCTTCAAATGCGTAAAAATCCTGACGGGTGAAATGATCCCGCTTGCCGTTCAAACTCATGGCGTGCTGCGCCACCCACTGGCTGTCCGGACGATAGCTATAGGCCAGATCGTAGGCCGGGGTTATGCTCCAGCGATGTGTGTCGGGGTGAAGCATGAATGCAAAATTCTTGGTGTGGTCGTCCTGATTTCGCGCGACTACATTGAATACCATCCGGCGAAACAACTGCCATGCATCCTGCCGGCCTGTCCCTAGTCGGCGCATGACAGAAAATGCTTCCTCGTATGAATATTGACCGACTCGTTTATAGCTTGCGTGAGCCAAGCCATTGAGAGTCTGCACGTGTACTTTCCGATTACCCATCCGGTCAAATCGCTGAGTCAGGAAGTGGCGCCGCCGGCCTTCATGAAGCAGACGACAGGGCATCATGGTAATGCCGCATCGTGTGGCCATCAGGTGGTAAACGTACTCCATCGCGCCGTATCCCATCGGGTCGCCGAATGTCTGCTGGCTTCGGGAGTGTTCATGTACGCCGTCGAATTTCATCAGGTAATGCAAAAATCCTTCGGGTGCATCGGTCTGGCCGGAGCGGGCTGTATCGAAGGTCTCATTAAAGGCCAGTACTGCTTTGGGACGTGCGCCCCCTGCGCTGGTGCCAACCGAGAGGAGCGACAGCATGGCGTCGGCATCGTCATTCCCGCCCCGATCAATGTTTACTGCAAAGTGATTGCGGTCATCGAGAACGCGTTGTGCCAAGGCGACCAGCTCGCCAATCATGACATCCTGCGATGCATTCAGCGCTTTCATACGCGTTGCCGGCGAGAATTCCAGTGCACCCATGCCGCGCTTGCCAATGTAGTGCAGACGCTGGATGGGCGTGATGTCGGAGGGTGATTTGCCCTGACGCGACATCCAGGCGTTCAGCACCGCATTACCGAAGTCGTCAGGCAGACAATCTGCGATGAGCCCCGGTAATCCTTTGAATGTGTCGTAGTCCAGCCCCGGAAACTGGAAGTAGCCTGTGCGAAGCGGCATGTGGATGGGAGAAAGCTCGATACCGGACCGCAAAAAAGCACTGTCGTACTCGAAAGCTGACTGACCCGTGTCGGTATCGAAGCTGATGGCGCCCACATCCCGCTCTGCGTAGCGAATTTGCGCAACTTCCATCACCATGTTTCATCTCCACTGGATGGGGCGTCGGGTGGGACAGTTGAGGCACGGCGCGCGCGCTGACGGGTTTTGCCTTGCAATTTGGCCAGCTGGACAGGCGAAACCGGCTGCGGTGGCAGAAAGCGGTCGAGTTGATCCAGTAGATTAAGCACCCGCATGATCGCAATCATGGTTTCGAGCAGCGCTTTGCCACGCTCCGCACCGGTGACGCCGGTTCGTGAGATACCCGCCATTCGGGCGACATCAGCCTGTGTCAGGTTGGCGTTCAGCCGCGCCTGGCGCAGACGAGCACCCATTTCTTGAGCAACGGCGGCATTCGAATGATGAGTGTTGATCATATAGTGCTTTATATGAAAGACGGTAGGATGGAAAAGTAATCTTTTGTATTGTTTAAAGATCATTATAAGGCTAATGATAGAAATATATCAATAAAACGTAGTGAACTGTATGTAAGTCATTAAATTGAATTATTCAACATTTTGATATCTATATAAGTCATTAAAAATAAATATGGTTTTTCCGTGAGCGCATTCCTGAACCTCTTCGGATAGCTCATCTGGTTACTGCATAAGGACTAGTTCGCATGAAGCTGTCTGTTACACGCAGGCACGCGGTATCATGCAGCTTCCTTTGATCAACAGCCTATACGCTAACCGCCATGCGCCTGATGCCCCGCTTTTCGCTGTTCTGCCTCTCGACTATTCTTCTGGCCGGCCACACCATTGCAGGGGATATCACGGTTTCCGCAGCCAGCAGCCTCACCGAAGCCATGAAGGAGGTCGCCCGGACATTCGAACAACGTGAACCTGCCATTCATGTGAAACTGAACTTTGCGGCATCCGGTGTGCTCCTGCAGCAAATCAGCCACGGCGCACCGGTCGATGTGTTTGCCAGCGCCGATATCGAGACGATGGACGAGGCGCAGAAGCAATCGCTGGTCTGTCCCGCCTCCATCAAGCCATTTGCAAGCAATACGCTGGTGCTGGTGCAGCCTATAAGCAGTAAAAACGGGCTCACCCAGTTGGCGCAATTGATCGACCCCGTGATTACCCGTGTTGCCATTGGCAATCCGGGCAGCGTGCCGGTGGGGCATTACGCCGTCGATGCCTTGACTCAGGCAAAGCTCTGGCCCGCACTAAAGGCTAAATCAGTCATGACGCTCAATGTACGTCAGTCGCTAGATTACGTCGCGCGTGGTGAGGCAGATGCAGGCTTTGTATATGCCACTGATGCCCGATCTGCAGCCGATAAGGTGCGTGTGAGTTTCAAGGTCGCCACCATGCGCCCGATTCGCTATCCTGTTGCCCTGACCAGACAAGCTTGCGATGCCAGCGATGCCCGTCGTTTCGAAGACTTTCTCCTGTCCGTTGATGGACAGGCCATTCTTGCCCGCTATGGATTTACGCAGCCCTGAGGACCCTGTGCGTGACTGAGGCATCTGTGCTGACGCCACTATTGCTAACCCTGAAAGTGGCTGGCTGGGCGACGCTGATAGCTAGCGTGTTCGGCACCGGGCTGGCATGGGTATTGGCGCGTACCCGATTTCCGGGGCGTGAATGGCTGGACGCCTGCCTCACGCTGCCCATGGTATTGCCACCCACGGTGCTCGGGTATTACCTACTGGTGGTATTTGGTGCGCATGGCGTGCTGGGCACCCATTTGCAGCGCTGGTTCGGCATTCGGCTGGTGTTCAGCTGGCAGGGCGCCGTGCTGGCTGCAGCGATTGTGGCCTTACCGCTGGTGCTGAAACCTGCACGCGCTGCTTTTGAATCCGTTGACACCCATCTCGAGGATACGGCCAGCAGTCTAGGACTCACCGGCGCCGCGATTTTCTGGCGCATCACACTGCCGTTGGCATGGCCGGGTATTCTTTCCGGTGTGACGCTGGCATTTGCACGCGCACTCGGCGAATTCGGTGCCACGCTGATGGTTGCAGGCAGCATTCCCGGCGAAACCCAGACACTCTCGCTGGCGGTGTATGAGGCGGTGCAGGCGGGCAACGACGTGCTCGCCAATCAACTGGTTATTCTGATTTCTGCGGTCTGTTTGCTTGCGCTGGTGCTGAGCCGCAAGATGGCACATTCCGGAAAGGCCGTTTGATGCGTCCGGACAAGCTGACAATCGATGTATCCATCAGTATTACACTCAAGGCCGGCGGGCGTAGCTTTACCCTGAACGAGCAATTACTCAGTGAATCCGGCAGGCTCACCATCATGGGGCCATCCGGTTGCGGCAAAACAGTGCTGTTACGCTGTATTGCCGGCCTGCTTTGCCCGGATCAAGGGCATGTATGCATTAATGGGCATATGCTGTTTAACGATGCGCAAGGCATCAATCTGCCCGCCAGAATGCGGCGTATCGGTTACGTCCCGCAAGACTATGCACTATTCCCGCATTTAACGGTGCGCCAGAACATTGCATTCGCGGCAAAGTCTGGCTGGCGCAACCCTGCGCGGCAAGTACACACGCCCGAGCTCGATCGCTGGCTGTCGACCTTTGCACTGGAACCGATCGCCGATCATTACCCCGGCCAGATATCCGGTGGACAGCGGCAGCGCACAGCCCTTGCACGTGCACTGATGCGTCAGCCCGACATGTTGCTGCTGGATGAACCCTTTTCCGCGCTCGATCCTTCCCTGCGCAAACATGTTCGCGGTGAACTCAAACCGCATCTACAGACGCTGGCCATGCCGGTAATATTGGTTTCGCACGATGCTGCGGATCTGGCGTTATTGGATGGTGCGGTACATCGGATGGACATGCAGTTGTTTGAAAAAATCTATCAGTAATGACCCACCCGAGCGCGCATTAGTCAACCTGTCAAAAGTAACAGTCTTATATGTCCTAAATCACTGAACTAGCTTGATTATTCAAGCCTCATGCAGATTTTGCTGTGGCGCGGTGATCCGCGAGGCCACTCGTAGTCAGCTGATCCGATTAGGTCACACCCGGGAAAAACCACGTGTCATCCCTTCCATTTCGCTTGGGTTTGCGGCACCGCACACACATGGTCAGCCTAATCAGGTCTGGCGATGAAGGGCGTGTCAAAGTCGTGCAGGGTACGCCTTATGCATCTGACCTGAATCCTCGCGATCAGATCATGGATCAATGGGGAATGGAGCAGGCCTCCCCCAGACGGGATATGGCCGCACCGAATGTCGCGCCTTTGTCCGCTCGGGAGCAAGTTGCGCTTGCCGCACGTCTTGCTCCCGATGTCCAGACCGTGTTGCGGGGCGGATTGGAACCCGTGCCCGAGGACAGGCGAGATAGTGTGCCCGGCATTAAGGCTCGCATGCATCTTGAACCGGAGCGCTTGCCGTATGCGAACGGGTTGCCGCCACTTCACAAGACGCGCCGCTAATCGTTGTTCATATTAAACACGCTGCGCATCCTCGGAGATGACCAGCACAGGGAGATTGCCAGCATGTCGAGGCTGAATTTGATCGGATCATCCCTTGCATTCAGGCAGATGCAGGCTGCTCTGCACCGGTTTGCTGGTGCTGACGCAACTGTGCTGATCAATGGTGAAAGCGGCACGGGCAAAGAGCTTGCTGCGCGATCGATTCACTACCTCAGTGCCAGAAGCGAACATCCCTTTGTGCCTGTCAATTGTGGTGTACTCACTGATTCGCTGATGGAAAGCGAACTGTTCGGTCATGAGCGGGGCGCTTTTACCGATGCCAGCCGCCAGTATGCGGGCTTGATAGGGGAAGCAGATGGCGGCACGCTGTTTCTGGATGAAATTGATTCATTGAGCCCGCGGGCACAGGGGGCGTTGCTGCGTTTTCTGCAGGAAAAAACATATCGCAAGGTTGGGGGAACAGGTCTGCGATCGGCCGATGTGAGAGTGGTGGCCGCTACAAATGCAGATTTGGCCAAGCTGGCTGCCGAAAAGCAATTTCGTCATGATTTGCTGTATCGCCTGAATGTATTGCAGGTAACCGTGCCGCCATTACGCGACAGAGGTCACGATGCGGTGGAACTAGCGCAAACCTTTGTTGCGCGATTATGCGACCAGTATCAGACCGATCCACGGCTGCTTAGCGAGTCTGCCCGGGTTCTCATTTCCCGCTACAGCTGGCCGGGTAATATTCGGAAGCTGGAAAATCTGCTGCTTCGAGACTTTCTGATGTCGGATGGGCCGCTACTTGAATGTGCAGAGCTGGGTGCAATGTGTCATCTCGCAACACATCGTCATGAGGATCAACTTCCGTATAATCAGGCGAAAGCACACGTGCTGCTTGAGTTTGAAAGACGATATGTCAGCGAACTGATTGCCCGAACGGGTGGAAATGTAACGCATGCTGCACGATTGGCCGGTAAAGAGCGAAGTGCTTTTGGTAAACTACTACGCAAGCATGGATTGCGTGGCGATACTCAAGCTGCCCCTCCCGCAGGACATGCCATGCATGAACTGACCAATTAGCATAAAGAAGCAGAATGGACGCCAGCAGTAGGTGGCCGTCCGCAGCCATCACACCATGCAAGATGATCTCCTGACCAATCGCATTGCTGAAATTGCAGATGCCATTCAATCCTATCTGAACCTTCGACCTGGTGCCGCCGATACGCTTGAAGGCATTCATCAATGGTGGATCGACTGGGGTAGGCATGAGGCCTCACCCGCGTTGACGCAACTCGCCCTGGAACGCCTTCTCGCGCGTGGCGTGATGGAACGCTGGCAGCTTGGCGGGCGGGTGCTCTGGCGCCGCTCGCGTCCTAAAGACTGAATCTCCGCATTTTCCCTTTCCTTCCGGCCTGAGTGTTGCGTGCGTATTTGCGCATGCGGCTTGAGCATGTCCATCCATTTGTCTTTAACAAACCGCTACGGGTGCTACTTGACCCGTGACTGAGTCAAAACATACCCAGCCGCGTGATGAGTCTGTGCGCTGCATTGGCAGAAGACGGTCGCCAATCAGGTGAGTCAAATCTAACACACCTCAAAACATTAAAATTGACAATTGCTAATAAAAACAATGACATGGGTAACATCTGAACTTGGCACGTATTTTGAATACAGAAAGCGCGCCGCATGCTATGCACGGATCAACCGACTGCTGCGGCGATCACAGGGAAGAACGGTGGGTAAGCATGATGCTGTCCCGCAGTTCGCGTCGCGGTCGGTGACAAATGCAAACGGGAGTTAACACACCATGCTGGGCAGTATTCAGGAAAAACTGACGCGGGTACGTCCGCCGCGGGTAAAGATTACCTATGACGTTGAAACTGGTGGCGCATTTGAAAAGAAGGAATTGCCATTCATTGTGGGGATTCTTGCTGAACTCACTGGCGACTTCATTGCAGAACCCTTGCCCCCGCTCAAAGATCGCAAGCTGATCGAAATTGATCGGGACAATTTTCAAAAGGTACTGGAGGGCATTTCGCCTCAGTTCAACCTGGCCAGTTGCGAGAATGTGCTACCGGGCGGCGAGGGCAGCCTGACTGGTACGCTGAAGTTTCAGCACATCGACCATTTCCAGCCGGTTAACGTCATCAAACAGGTGAGCGCCATGACCGGTCTATATGACGGGCGGGCACGTCTGCGTTTCCTGCAGTCCAAAGCGGAGATTTCCGATCTGCTGGCGCATTACCTGAATCTGGTCTGCCGGATGGATGACGAGGGGAATGCGGCCAGAAGCGAACTTACCAGCGCATTTGATGCCAAGGCCGACGCCGCAGCATGGGGAGAAGTCGCGCCTGCCGGCAAGCTGGATGAGCTGCTTGGCGACAAGGGGATGGCACTGTCTGGTGACGCGCTCAAGACAGTGATGGGTTTGCTGGGTCAGTTTGCGGTTGATGTCGCCGCAAATTTGAAAGAGGCGCACCAGAAGGGTTTCGGTGCGTTGATCGACAACCGAGTGGCTGAGATTGACAGCATTCTCGGCAAGCAACTGGACCTCATCGTGCACGCCGAAGGGTTCCAGCGCCTGGAAGCAACGTGGCGCGGCCTGCATTATCTCGTGATGCGTTCTGATACCGGCCCGATGTTGAAACTGCGCGTTCTGAATGCTTCGAAGCAGGATCTGCTCGATGATCTAACCAAGGCCGTCGAATTTGACCAGAGCGGTCTGTTCAAGATGATTTACGAAGCTGAATACGGCACCTATGGCGGACAGCCATTCAGCATGCTGATGGGTGACTACGAGTTTGGCAGGCATCCCGACGACACCACCTTATTGTCCAAGATCGCGGAAGTTGCCGCAGCTGGACATGCACCCTTTGTGGCGGCTGCAAATGCGAAGTTATTCGATCTGAATAGCTTCGATGAACTGGCCAAGCCTCGCGATCTGCAAAAGATCTTTGAAAGTGTGGAACTTGCTGCCTGGCATACCTTCCGGGAGAGTGAAGATTCCCGCTATGTCACACTGGCACTGCCTCGCGTGCTGTTACGCCTGCCGTATGACCCGGAAAAGGTGCCGTGTGAAGGCGTGAACTATCAGGAAGATGTCGGCATCAATGACGCCAGCAAATTCTTGTGGGGAAATGCAGCCTTCATTTTGGCTGAACGCATCACCCATGCATTTTCCTTATATGGCTGGACTGCAGCCATACGCGGGGTAGAGGGCGGGGGACTGGTTGAAGGGCTACCGATCTACACCTACAAGAGCGACGATGGCGATGTCGCCATGATCTGCCCGACACAGGTAGCGATTACCGACCGGCGTGAAAAGGAACTCAACGATCTGGGTTTCATGGCTATTTGTCACTGCAAAGGGACAAACAAGGCGGCGTTCTTTGGCGGGCAAAGTACCAATCTACCCAAAAAGTATTTGTCTGATCTGGCCAATGCCAATGCACAGATCTCGGCCATGTTGCCTTATGTGCTCGCCGCCTCCCGGTTTGCCCATTACATCAAGGTCATCATGCGGGAGAAGGTGGGCTCTTTCCTGACACGCAGCAATGTGGAGGCCTATCTGAATAGCTGGATTGGCCAGTATGTGCTGCTGGACGAGAGTGCTGCTCAGGATGTGAAAGCCGCATTTCCGCTCAGTGCAGCCAAAATCGACGTGACCGATGTACCCGGTAAGCCCGGCACCTACAAGGCCACCTTGTTCCTGCGTCCGCATTTCCAGCTTGAGGAACTGACGACGTCCATCCGGCTTGTGGCCGAGCTTCCGGGCTAAGCCGGAGCCGGACATGCATATGCCACGTTGAACCCTCAAGCGAAAGGTAAGCAAAATGGATTTGATTCTCTTGCAACCCGGCGAATAGCTGGGATCAGGGCGGTAGCCTGATTTCTCCGGTGTCAGGCACGCCCTCACAGAACGCGTGGGCCGCCACCGATCCGATTATGAATGGTGCTTCGGGCGGCAATGCCGCTTTTGCGCAAGGCAAGTTTATCGAGCTGGTCTCGCTGCATCAGGGCATGAAGCAGCAGATGACGACCGATGTATCAAACTCGGCGCGCACATCGGGTCGCCCCGTGATTACTGAGTTCACCTGTACCAAGTATGTCGACAAGATGTCGGTAAAGCTGTTTGACCTATGCTTGCGCGCCAACCCGCTGGGTGTCGGGGCTGCTGCACCAACGATGATCTATGTGCTGCGCAATTCGGGTGACACCACAGCGAATATTCTGACGATGGCACCGGAGAAAGGGAGTCCTTAATGTTCGATTGTTTTCTCAGCTGCTTTGGTTTCAAGGGAAGAAATGTCTCGACTCCTCCCTGTAGAGAGTCCGTAACCGCATCCATTGAGCAAAATGTATATTCGCATGTTACCCGGGAGGAAAACGTACCCAAGATTGTTGGCAATGAAGGAATAGGCCTTGATCCGGCCAGAGGCGGGCAGGGTGGCGCTTCAGCTGCGGTAGGAAAGGCGCGATTTGTCAGGAACAGTACAGGATTTATTCATCTCGTACTAGATAAAGAAGGCGTAAAGAATCGGCCATCCGAGTTTTATACCTCAGTATTTCATGAAAGAGGGATTGAATCGAGGGTGTTGAATGTAACCGTTCCGCAATTGAGTGAAATGAGGCACGACCCAGATGACCGGCAGGGAGGACGTTACAAAACGCAACAGGCGATTCCACAAAGTCATATTGTTCCTATTCCATTAACGACAGCATTCAGGCCGGTTGGTGAAATTGGTGCCGATTATGCGCCTCATGATTTTGTTAAGCACGCTACTCGAGACATTCCCAATCGAACCGTGCAACAGCGAACCGAAGATATTCGTCGAGCGGTACATAAAAGTGACAAAACAATATTTTAACCGTTGGCCTTTTTGGGCTTGGTCATCTCCAAAGTTGCTCGATTCCCCTTACCGCCGGGCATGAAACACGTCAGGCTACTGCCTTGTTCAATGTTCGGTTTTCCTGGCGCAGGCTTACCAACTCATCAGAGTGGAAGCCTCGCCAATTCGTTGACCACGTAATTAATCGCTTTCGTCGGAGCGTTTTCATTCCCTCTGAAATGGCTTCCCGATCTCAGGCGCGAGGCTGATGGGATTCGGTTTACGACACCTTCGAGCGGCGTGGATTGATGCATCCTGGCTAGGACTAGTTCTTCAGCTGTATATAGTTTGGCACCTCATGCTTGGATAATGACGCCAGATACCGGAGTCTGGCAGTCATGCATCCTACTTTTCCTCCATCTTCTGCTTCTGGCCTGATCGACCCATTCGGGCGGCGGATTCACTATTTGCGTGTATCGGTCACCGATCGCTGCGATCTGCGCTGTACCTATTGCCTGCCGAAGGGCTTCAAGGATTACGATGCGCCTGCCAACTGGTTGCGGCCGGATGAAATGGTCCGGCTGGTGTCGTTGTTTGTGCAGCTGGGCGTGGATAAGGTGAGGCTAACGGGCGGAGAACCCTTGTTGCGAAGGGGCATCGAACAGATTTCTGCGGGCATTGCCGATTTGCCGGGTTTACGTGATCTGTCGCTGTCTACCAATGGCACGATGCTGGCGGCGCATGCTGCGGGATTAAAGGCCGCTGGCGTGAACCGCCTGAATGTCAGTCTCGATACCGTAGATCGCGCCTGCTTTGCCCGTGTAACCGGGCGGGATTGTCTGGACAAAGTATTGCGCGGGCTGGATGCCGCGCGCGATGCGGGCTTCGCGCCCATCAAACTCAATATGGTGGTGATGCCCGATGTAAATCTGGGTGAGGTAGAGCAGGTCCTGCAATACGCACTTGATCACGGATTTATCCTAAGGCTGATCGAACCCATGCCCATGGGCGAAACCGGACAGCGTACCCGCAGTGTGAATCTGACCGAGCTGTGTAGCGATCTGGCGGATCAATTTGGCCTGATTCCCGAGATCAAAGGCAAACAAGGGGGGCCGGCCCGTTACTGGCAGAGTACGGATGGCCGGATGAGCCTCGGGGTGATTACCCCCATGTCACAGCATTTCTGCGAGACCTGCAATCGTGTGCGTTTAGGCGTAGATGGGTGTCTCTATCTATGTCTGGGACAAAATGATCAGGTCCCACTGGGTGACATGATGCGGCAGGGTGCCAGTGATGCGGACCTGCTGAACGCCATTCGCTCAGGCATCGCGGCCAAGCCCGAGCGCCACCATTTCAACGAATCTCCGACCCGCATCGTGCGGTTCATGTCGCAAACCGGGGGGTAAATACCATGAATATTCAATTGCTTGTGTTCGCCAAATTTCGGGATGTGCTGGGGATGGATACTGCGGATTTTACGCTGCCATTCGAGCAAGGCACCGTCGGCGACCTGATTGCATGGCTGTGCCAGCAGGGGCCGCAATGGCAGTCTGTACTAGGTGGTCGGCAGGTGTATCGGGTAGCGGTGAATCAGATTCTGGCCACACCGGATACTTTATTGAGTGAGCGGGCCGAAGTGGCGATTTTCCCGCCGGTGACTGGAGGCTGATGTGCTGAAGCCTTTGCAACCCGGCATGCTGCAACGCCTGTGGATGATGCCGCACAGACTCGGATTTTTACTCGGCGCACTGTCGCTGGTATTGCTCGCGCTCTGGTGGAGTGGTGTCCTGATCAGTTCATCTGTGCCGGTGCTGCCCGCCGTATTTGCTCACGGTGTGATGATGCCGCTGGGCAGCTTTCCGCTTTTTATGCTGGGCTTTCTGTTTACCGCCGGACCGCGCTGGCTGGGGATCAATCATGCGCCGGCACATGCAGGCATGATGCTCGGCTTCTTTTTGGGTGTGGTACTGGTGATCGCCGGCTTGCATGTGTCGCTGCCGGCCGTGCTGGCCGGATTGCTGATGATGGTACTGGCGTGGGCCTGGGCACTGTTGGCGTGGATTCGCTGCATACTCGCCAGCCAATTGGCAGATAAAGGCCATGCCTGGCGGATTGCCGTGGCGATGGGGGTTGGATTACTGGCTATGATGAGCGCAGCCGTGTGGGCAAAGACGGGTGATGCTGAAATCTGGATGGCGACACGGACATTGGCGCTTTGGGGTTTTCTGCTACCGGTGTTCATCACGGTTTCTCACCGGATGATTCCCTTCTTTACCCAGTCTGCACTGGCGCTGCCGGTTTTGCCGTGGCGGCCGATGGGCTTGCTGGATGCGTGGCTGGCCGGATGTGTGGCACATAGTGTTGCGACGCTGGCCGGATGGCAAGTAGCGGCAGCACTGGCGGATGTTGCCATGGTGCTGGGATTCGGTCTGGCGACGGTACGCTGGGGCCTGATGCGCAGCATGAAGGTTCGCTTGCTGGCCATGCTGCACCTCTCCTTTGCCTGGCTGGTACCGGCCTGTCTGCTGCAGGCGGCGGCCAGTATGGGCTGGTGTGCAGCTTCGGCACCGGCTCATGCACTTGCAACTGGCCTGTTTGTGACGATGCTGGTCGGGTTTGTGACACGCGTCACTTACGGGCATGGCGGCCGACCATTGCAGGCTGATTCGCTGACATGGTGGATTTACTGCGGTCTGCATCTGGCGGCACTGATACGGGTAGGACTCGCGCTTTTAGCTGTGCCGGGTATTGCCCTGCAGCTGGTATTGCTGGCATGGGCTGGCTTACTGGTGGCCTGGGCGGCGCGCATGATTCCGATTTATCTCCGGCCCCGGCTGGATGGCAAGGCCGGCTGATCGGGGCGCCCATGGAACGATTGTCTGATATCGAAGCGCTCTTGTCCCAGCAAGCAATGTTCCGTTCACTGGAGTCCGAGCAGCTCAACCTGCTGGCGCAGCGCTGCCGCAAAATACGTGTCCCGAAAAACAAGTACGTTTTCCGGAAGGGCGAAGTAGCAGAAGGAATTTATGTCGTGGCGGTGGGCCAGATCATGCTCACGATTCCCTCATCCAGTCAGCATCAGGAAAAAGTCATTGAGTTTTTTGGTGCGGGACAGACTTTCGGCGAAGCCATGATGCTTCTGGATCGCCCCTTTATGGTGGATGCGATGGCGCTGGAAGATGCGATGCTGCTGCTCATCGAAAAGCAGGCCATCATTTCCACTCTGGATACGGACCCGATGTTTGCACGGCGGATGCTGGCTGGGCTCTCGGTTCGACTGCATGCGCTGATGCAGGATATTGCATCCGTGAATTTGCAGAATTCGATACAGCGCGTGGCGGCCTATTTGCTTTCTCAGCCACGTGAAGGGAATAAAACCTCATTTACCTGCAATAAGAATCTGATTGCATCCAAGCTGGGAATTACGCCGGAAACATTCTCGCGTGTATTGAATCAGCTTACGCAGAAAAAACTGATAAGCGTAGAAGGTAAAGATGTGCTGATTCATGATATCGATGCCATTCAGCAGGTTGTTTTTTCGCTTGATTAATCAGGGCAGGTATTTGAGTATGCGCTCGAATTGTAGCGTGATACTATGCAATCACCTTGATGCCGGATAAGTGTTTTGAAAGGTGTTTAACCCGTGGTAGTTGAATATCTCGCGGTGCTCCATTTTCATAGAGCGTGTGCAGGGATCAGTATCAGCCTGTTTCTGTTGCGGGTGGTGCTGACGTTGTCAGGGATTCAATGGCGTACGAGCCGCCTGCTGCGTTTTGCCCCTCATCTTGTTGACTCCATGCTGCTGGGAGCAGCCATCTATCTGGCTTGTACAAGCCATCAGTATCCTTTTCAGTCCGACTGGCTGACCGCCAAGCTCTGTGCCTTGCTGCTGTATATCCTGCTGGGTAAGCAAGCCCTGAAAGCGGAACAATCCCGATCACGCGCCATGCTCTTCAGTCTGGGGGCGCTGATGTCTGTTGCGTATATTGTGTCTGTTGCGCTCACTCGTTCACCCATTCCATTGGCTTTCGCCACAAGGTAGCTTGGCTAGAGTGATGCATGCACTTTCAGATACCTGCACGTAATTGATTGAACACACTCGACTAGAATGCCGATACCGAGACTCATCGAGGAACGAGTCTGGTACCGGGCAAAGCATGATTATTTTAAGTTTGCCTGACGAATTTCCGCTGCAAGACGTGAAGCCGTTTTTCTTGTCCAATCTAAATCATTGGCTCCACCTGCAACATTGCAATACAGAATCTTTCCTTTAATGAGTAAAGCAACGGCCGTTGCGGTTGTCTGCATAGTGGAATTCGTTCCGTCAGGCAATGAACCTTTAATGGTTGATATTTCTGAATAGCCAAATTCATCCGCGGTGTTTATGTGCGGGGGCAAACTTATGTTGTCTGTCTGTTGCATGTTGATGTCAAGGGATGTCTTATTTTTAAGATTTCCATTAAATCGCTCGATTTCTTTTGCTTGCAGATCATTTACTTGGCGTGATGCGATCAGCTTGCGCATTTGAACTTTGACGAGTTCAAATGTCGCCGCGTCTATACTCCTCCCTTCGAACTTTCGTCGAGTCTGAATGTTGATGTTCCGATCAAGATTGGGTATTTCACCTCCAAGTGCAGCGGCTTCTTCCTCGCGTGGAATGAAAAATGCCAATACGTGGTTATCCCCCTGAGCTGCTTCCACGAGGGGCCAAACTTTTTCCATTTTTGGGGAGGCTTCGATATATCCTTCGGGCGCGGGTAGATTGATTTTTGCACCACCTAGGTCAACTGTAGATGCAGAAACCGTGATGGCGAACAGTAATAAGGTAGAGGCGATGATTTTTTTCATATTAGTCGTTACCTTGATTTAAGTGTTGAGAAGTTTGAAACCCATCTTGCGATGGAGTATCTTGGTTTACCGGCACTTCGTCAAAAAACTGCCAGGTATCCGCGCCATCAAATTTGCGCACTCGTACCGTGGCAACCATCGCCGGATCAAAGTTGCCCAGATGAACGCCATGGCGGCTGCCGGGCACTGGTTCAATTGGTTCCCAATGCGTCACACATCCGCAGGTCCGGCAACGGATCGTTCGCAGCGTTTTGTCGCCTTGTATGTATTCGACCGTATGCTCGGGATGCCCCTCGATCTTGACCGTGCCAAATGCAAAATACGCCCACGGCCCGCCAATGCGGCGGCACAGCGAGCAGTTGCAGGATGTGGCCTCGGTGGGCGTGGACGGGAGCGTGAGCCTGATCGCGCCGCAGTGGCAGGAACCGTCGTGCATGGGGGGGCTTTCGAATGATGGGGGGAATGTGTTAGAAGTCTGGTGAAGTACACTGTTTAAGCAGTTTGAACTGAAACTTCAAATTATTAACTCGGCAGCCCCAAATGCTTTGTAAGAAGAGTCGCGATGTCGTCGGGATACGCTTGGAACTTACGAGTCAGAAGATCCCATGCATCTTCATTGGCGTTCGTTATGCGTCTTAGCATGGCTTGCCGGACTTCGCGGCAGACTGGAGGATGGGCTTCGTCAAAAATTGCGTTTGCGTGATCAACAATCGAAGCCATTTTGTGGGCGCCAATCTTCTTGAGTGCTGCGGGTGCAAACCATGCTTGGTTGCCCGAACTATTGAAATAGTACTGATCGAACCCGCCGTTATTTACATCAGCTTCCAACCCCCAAATAGCAATTAGAATCTGATCGCTTTCCGATAATGTTGAAAAGTTCTCGCCGGTGAATCGAGAACAGGCGTTTTCGAAGGCTTCATTAAGGTTCACGCTACATCCAAATTGAATAGAAGACCGAACAGATAAATATGGGTTTCAATCTAATAACTTAGGATCATACCCCACAAACCAGCATCCCAATTCAATTCTGCCTGTACCGTTTCCATCTCACAAGCGACCTCGACTGTAGTCAGGGTCAGTGTCCCGCCACTACATCCGCCTCACTACGTTGCGTCGCCAATTGCTTCGCAAAATCCTCACGCGCATCCTTGGCGTAATCTCGGCACATCGCAGGATCAATCAGCGCATCAGCATCGCCCGCATCACGCTTGGCCATACGCTCCCAGAAATCGACCATGTTCGCATGCGGTGCGAGGGCGATGTCGCACGGCAATGCCTCGACCACGCCAAAGCTGAATGCGTAGTCTTTGAGGATGTTGGGGGTCTTTGGATTGGCGATCAGCTTATAGCCGGGTGCCGACAGACTGCCGACATCAACCATATTCAGGCACCGCGACTGCTCACATGATTGCCAGGTCCAGCTGGTATTGCCCTGAGTGTGACCGGGGGTCCAATGTGCGGTGATCACCAACTCGCCCAATTGCAGGCGTTCGCCATCCGCCACCTGCCGCGTCACCTGCACGGGTGGGAACGGAAATCGCTCGCCGAGATGCGGATCGTTGTGACCACCGTCTGCCAGCGGCTGGGTGTCTGCAGCGCCCGCGATGACTTGCGCGCCTGTATCACGTGCAAGCTGTGCGATGCCGCCTGCATGATCGCAATGCGCATGCGTATTGAGAATCCATTTCACGTCGTGCAGATCAATGCCGAGGCTCTTGAGGTTGGTTTCGATTAGGTCGGCGTTTTCGCGTATACCGCCATCAATCAGAACATGGCCTGTCGGCGCGGTGATCAGAAACACCCCGAGTCCACGCGATCCGACATGCCATGTATTTCCGTAGATCCGGAATGGCTTCACCGGGACGATCCACGAGGGATCATTGACGCAGGAGGTGTCAGTGGCATCATGTGCGATTGCATTCGACATGAGCAAAACAGACGCGAGAAGTACAGTGAAAAGCAAACGCATGGACTGCTTTCTTGAATGGAAAAGCAGGAGTGTACTTTTCAATCAGGTCGGGCAGGGGGATGGGGGCGGGGAGAGGTGTAACTTGACGCTACTGGCTGCGTGAGTGGCATCGTGTTGCAGTAGCGTAGGGCACAATAACCGAAGGGCATTGCGCGAATACTACCAATGAATGCGGCGCAATGCGCGATGCTTATTGCGCCCTACGTTGCTGCGCGGCTTCATCGCGCAGCGTCTGCTCGACTGCAGGGTTAGGCAAAAGTTCATTGGGGGAAATTTGCACTGCACCGCTAGTTAATTTCTTCAAATTGAATTGAAAGCGCATTTCTTCCACAATCCACCTTGATTCTCTCTACCTCAAAATCGAGGAACTCACCAAGCTCCCAAATTTTCTTTCCCTCAATTCGCTGCTTCTCCAGCTTGGAGAGTTGAAACCGCTCACACCCCTTCAGAATGTTTTTCAGCTTGATATAGCTCTTAGCTTTTTCGTCTTCACTAGGAACGACATAGGCACCCCGGAATACTTTGTGCGTGCTCCGGAATTGTTCTGGGATTGGGTAAACGCAGTGGACTGCAAACGCGTGACCACATGATAGACACTTGCAAATCTCCATTGACGTGCGTTCCGCAGGGTATTGAATCTTATCTCCGCCGCAAACTGGACAGGTCATGCTGTTTGCCCAACATTAAATATAACGACCCATCGGTCAGTCATAACATTATTATAAGAGCGTCGGATTATACCCTTCAAACCCGCGCCGCGCCTTAATCTTGCCAAAGCTGCGTCAGTATATCAGTAGACTTATCCGTAAAGTCCCGAATGACTGCAATGAAGGGCATCCATTTGCCATTCACTCACCCCCGCCGAAATTCCCCACTCCGCCCCCCGGACTTTTCCTCCAGCTGCACAGATGACATCACCATGCCCTTATCCACGGCTTTCGGTGGTGTAGGGCGCAATAACCGAAGGGGATTGCGCCAATACTACCAATGAATGCGGCGCAATGCGCGATGCTTATTGCGCCCTACGTTGCTGAAGGTTATGCGAAATTAGTGCCATGGGCGCATCAGCGTGATGAGAGACAAACCACCGTCATTGAACTCGTAATGCGTCCAGATCTCGTCATCTTCAAGTCGGAGCCAAGCGCCGTTCGCCGATTCCGAAAAACGCTGGCCGGATGAAATCGCAAGAGCTTTTATCTCCTCGAAGGTATCTGGGACGAAGCAACCAATGCTTCCCGATTCTATTTTCGAGAAACCACTACGCTCACGTATATAACACCAAATAGTTTCAAGAACTTGGCGTTCATCGAAGCGAAGTTCAAAGCCTTCGGTGTGTGTGGCAGAAGAGTAATAATCGGCCGTGCCCTCGCGTAAGCGATCGAAGTGGTAGACCACGTCCATATCAAAACGCTCAAGCAGGTCCGTGACCTCATCCGACTTCAAATTTAGCTCGAAAAAATCTTTGAGCTTGGTGCCATTTAGATAACTAGATAGGTTCATGCTTGTGCATAACGTTTGAGCTCAGGCCGCGGCCCGTCAGGGACGTCGCGCCTGCAGCGAATTGTTAGATCCATCTACCACTTTTCTTTCCAAGTACTCCAAGACGTCCGCTCGCTTATACCGCCGAGCATAGTCGATTGCCGATTGGCCTCGGTTGTCAGTTGCAAGAATGTCCGCACCACGTTCTACCAAGACCTTCACAATTTCAATGTGGCCACGCTTGGCCGCCTTCCACAACGGACGTATCCACGGCCGAGGACTTACGCCTTCCAAACTCGCGCCGCGATCGATAAGTGCTTCTACGGTATGAAGTTGATTGGATTCTGCCGCAGCGATTAAGGCCATGCTATTTAGGTCAATATCCCAATCAGGATCAGCCAGCCTCATGCGGTCTATATGCGCCATGAGAGACTCAATGTCACCTACCTCGGCATATCGATACATTTCTGTCAGTGAGATATTCATTACGGCGGTTCGCTGATGGATCTAACATTAAATATAACGACCCATCGGTCAGTCATAAAATTATTATAAGAGCGTCGAATTATACCCTTCAAACCCGCGCCACGCCTTGACCTTGCCAGAGCTGCGTCAGTATATCAGTAGACTTAGCTGTTGAATCCCGCATGACTGCAATGAAGAGCATCCATTTGCCACCCACTCACCCCCGCCTAAAATCCCCACTCCGCCCGCCGGATTTCTCCTCCAGTTGCACGGCCGACATCACCATGCCCTTATCCACGGCTTTCAGCATGTCGTAAATCGTCAGCAGGGTGACGGTGACGGCGGTGAGTGCTTCCATTTCCACGCCGGTCGCGCCGATGGTTTCAACGGTGGCCCATGCGCGTACACCGGCTTCATCCACGTCGAACTCAATCGATACGTGGCTCAGGGCCAGCGGGTGGCAGAGCGGGATCAGGT